>JBLMWU010000164.1:0-11806 GCA_050257395.1 Gemmatimonadota bacterium
CGCTGCGGCTCGGCGATCGCGTTGAAGACGTCCGACGTCGTCGCTGCTCGTGCCATGGGCGCAATCATATTCCGATATCGGCATGCGTCAAGCCGGGGGGAATCAGGCTGGTCTTGTCAGCCGTACCCGCCTAACAGCGGGACAGGGCCTCGCGCAGCGGGTCCAGGCCCATGGCGCCCAGGCTGAGCGCCCTGGAGTGGAAGTCCCTGAGGCTAAAGGCACTTCCGGCCCTGGCTCTGGCTTCTTCCCTGGCCTGGAGCCAGACTCGTTCGCCGAGCTTGTAGGACGGGACCTGCCCAGGCCAGCCGAGGTAGCGGTGCAGTTCGAAGCGCAGCCGCTTCTCGTCCCAGCTGGAGTGGGCCCGCAGGAACTCCCAGGCGATCCCGGCATTCCAGCGCTCGCCCTCCCGCCAGCCGGTGCCCTTGGGGATCTCCAGCTCCAGGTGCACCCCGATGTCCAGGGCCACGTTGGCGGCGGGCATCATCTGCATGTCAAGCATCCCGAGATACGCCCCCGGGTCGTCATCCAGGTATCCGAGCTCGCCCATCAGCCGCTCGGCGTAGGTCGCCCAGCCCTCGCCGTGGCCCGAGACCCAGGACACCAGCCGCTGCCAGCGGTTCAGCTTCTCCTGCTCGGCCAGGGACTGCGAGATCTGCAGGTGGTGACCGGGAACACCCTCGTGGTAGACGGTCGTGACCTCCTTCCAGGTCGCGAAGCTGTCCAGACCTGACGGCACCGACCACCACATCCGCCCGGGCCGGGACCAGTCCTCGGAGGGCTCGGAGTAGTAGATCCCGCCATCATTGACGGGAGCGATCATCGCCTCGATCCGCTGCGCGGGCCCGGGGATGTCGAAGTGTTTTCCGTGCAACTGCGAGATGGTGCGCTCAGCCAGTTCCTGCATCCAGGCGCGGAAGTTCTCCCGGCCCTCGATGCGCCGCGCCGGGTCCTTGTCCAGGATCGCCACGGCTTCCTCCCGGGTGGCGCCTGGCCGGATCAGGCTGCTGACGCGCGCCTGCTCGGCGCGCAGCCGGGCGATCTCCTCCCAGCTCCAGGCGTAGGCCTCCGCCAGGTCCACGGCGGCGCCGAGGAAGTACCGTGACGCCCGGGCGTAGACCTCCGGTCCGCAGGCGTCCTTCTCCCGGGCCAGCGGCAGCAGCTCGCGGCGCAGGAAGCCGCCGAGCCTGGCCGTGGCGGCCGTCGCCTCGCGGGCCGCCGCGTCCAGTTCCCCGCGCAGCGAGTCCGGAACCCCGGTCAGCCGCTCTGCCAGTCCGCCGTAGAAGGAGCCCTCCGGCGCGGCCCAGGCGTCGCACTGCCTGGCGACTTCCTCGACCTGCAGCCGGGCCGGGGGCCGGCCGTTCCGGGCCGCACCGAGCAGGGTCTGCGAGAACTGGCGGTAGGCCTCCGGCACCGCGGCCATGCGCTCGGCGATGGCGGCGGCGGCCTCCTCGCCCTCGGCGGGCATCAGGTCAAAGACCTCGCGCACATACTGCACCCAGCTGTCAATCACGTTGAGCTCGCTGGTGGTGTCCCCGGCGTCATAGCGCTCCACGGCCAGGGCCAGCCGCTCCTGCATCGCGGCCCGTGCGGTCTGCTCGCGCGGCCCGGGTGCCTCGGCCGCATCGAGGGCCGCCAGGGTCGACCGATCCAGCTCGGCCCGTTCGGCGAACCCGTCAGCACTCAGGTCCGGCAGCTCACGGTCGTGCCCGGGGATCCCGGCAAAGGTGGCGAGGGCCGGGTCCAGGGCGGCCGCCCGCTCCACATAGTCATCGGCGATGCTGTCGACCGAACGCACACCGAAGACCCTAGTGCGATCCGGCGGTCTGCCGGTGTCAGGCCCGGGCCGGTAGGTTTCGAGGGTGGCAGCGGATGAGCGTGGTGCGCAGGCGGACCGGAGGCGGCGTGTCATCACCGCCGGCGTCATCGGCGGCACGGCCGGGGCCGCGCTGGCCGGTCATCGGGGTGCGCGGGCTGCCGGGGTGGGTGCGGTCGCCGGGGCGGCGGCGCTGGCAGCCTGCGAGGCGGTGGCCCGGGCCAGGCAGCGTCCCGGCGAGATCCCGCCGCTGTGGGCACGGATCGCGACCAGCGCCGCGCTGGTTGCTCCGCTCGGGTGGCTGGCAGGCCGGGTGACAGGCGCCGGGCCCGTCGCGGTGGGGGCGGCGACCGGGACCCTCGGCGGCCTGCTGGGGATCCGCCCGCAGAAGGTGCTGCTCGGGCCGCTGTTCGGGGCGGCGGTGGGCCGAGGGCTGGCAGGGCGGGGGCACCCGGCGCCGGCCGCGGTGACCGCTGCCGCCACGATGGCGGCCTACCGGGTGGCGTCGGCGCTGGTGTTCCGCGACGCGCAGGTGAGCCTGCTCGCCGAACAGGTCCGGGCGGAGGATCTGCCGTTCGTCGTGCCGCGGGAATCGCGGTCCCGGTATGTCGGCACCGGCTACGTCCGCGAACTGGCCGGGGTGCTCGGCGGCCGCTACGTCGCCGCCGCACCCGACGTCGGCATCGTCGCCTCGGTGAGCGAACTGGCCGGCCCGGAGTTCGACCCGGCGGGCATCGACCCGCAGGTCCGTGAGTTCTACGAGCACACCACCCGGTTCACCCTCGACATCGTCCCGCAGTGGCGGCTGTGGGTGCGCCCCGGCTACCTGCTGTACCGGGCTGTGGTCGCACGGCCCCTGGGCCAGGCGAACGTGCCCATGAACCAGCGTGAGACACAACGGGGCATCCGCAGCCGGATCGACACGATCTCGCCGGATGACACCGCTGTCGTGGCGATCCGGGGCTGGATCCGGTCGTTCGCCGACACCGACGAGCCGATCTACGTCGGCATCTACACGACCTACCGGCACGGCGGCCGGGGGTATGTGAGCGTCGGCTTCCCGCTCCCGCAAGCCAGCTTCACCGCCACGCTGCTGCCGCGCAGCCGCCCCGGCGGTGGCCTGGTCCTGACCAGCCGCAGCGACCTGGACCAGCCTGGCCACTACCTCGCCCACACCGACCCCGCCACCCGGCAGCTCACGGTGCTGGCGGTCCACGGCTTCGCCGAGCAGCTCGACGTCTACGTCCAGGACGGTGAATTGCGGGCCGAGCACGCTTTCGCCATCTTCGGACTGCCTTTCCTCGTCCTCCACTACCGGATGCACCGCAAACCCGCCAGCACTGCGGCATGACGGATCACCGGCGGCCGCCAGGGCCGCGCGCCCTGGGCCCTGTCCTGCGATGCCGGGAAATCAATCCCGGAGACCCCGGTCCGGTACTTCAGGCGGAGGCGCCGTTCCCATCCGCCGGGGACGGTGGGGCCATGATGATTGGCCAGCAGGGAGCCTGTCCCGGCCGCGCTCGATGGAGAACGGCAGCCCGGTACGGCTCTCCCGGCACGTGACGTCCCCGGAGTGGGTCCGCTGCGGGGACCCGGAGGAGGCTTGAGGCGGTGGCCCGATGACCGCTGCCGCGTTGCGCCGCTGGGTGCCGGATGGAGTCGCAGCGCTGTTCGTCCTGGTCTTGGGGCTCGCCGAGGGCGTGGTGCCAGGTGATGTGGCCACTGATCCAGCGGTATCCGCCGTGCTGGTACTGGGCACCGTCATCGCGGTCGGCCTGGCCCGCCGCGCGCCCGGTGCCGCGCTTGGCCTCCTGTGGCTGCTCGGGCTCTTCCAGGTGGCCAGCGGCAGGCCGATCATGCTGGCCGAGCTGGCGGTCATCGCCGTGTTCTTCGGCACCGCCCGCTGGGGACGGCCGGCCACGATGGCCCTGGGGGCGCTGTCGGTGCCGCTGGCACTGGTCATCGCGTTTGTGCTGTACCAGGCCCGGCGGCTGAACCCGGACATCTTCAGCCTGTCGGTGCTGGCACCGATCTATGATCGCGGGGCGCTGACCAGCCTGGTGCTGGTGCTCGGCCTGCTGCTGCTGGTCGTGGCCTCGTGGCCGGCCGGGCTGGCCCTCCGCTTCAGCGCCCCGCACGCGCATCACGGGCACCATGCCTGTCCTGAGCGGAAGAATCGGACAGGGACCTCTCTACGCCGCATACATGCGTCAGGCCACCAGCATCGCCAAGGCAAATCACCGCCCACGGTTCAGGCGCTTCATCAGCTCCCAGACTTCTTGATCGCGTCAGCAAGCCGGTCGATGGCCGAAGCGATTGCATACAGCCCGTCAACTACGTTGCGGTGCTCCTCTGGCTTACGTATCCCACCACTGCCACCGGTCATTCCGGGCTTGACGGACTGCGGGCTGCGGTTCTTGCGAGCCGTCAACGTCTTCGCCAACTCCGCCAACTCTTCTGGCGTCCGCCGATGCGGAAGAGGTAGGTCCTGCTGATTGTCCATTTCTCCTCCCATCACAGCTTGCGACGGAGGAACCAAGGCTCACAGGCCCTGACGTCCCCGTGTCAGGCGAAGAAGGTCACAGCGGGGACTATGCCGCACACGAGCCATGGGGACGTTGAGTACATTCTCGTCCGTGCTGGGAGCTACCCTGCTCGGCCGCCTGGTCCCGCTGGACCAGCTTGTCGAGCAACGGGACGGCTGACACGGCGGGGGCGCGAGGCGCATTTAGCCGCGTTGTCATCCGACCGAGTCACGGGCGCCTGCAATACAGTCCCAAGCCGGGTTCAGGGAAGGACCAAGATGCCAAATGAGGATAGGCATGCACCTTGGCCCCTTCTGGGTGAGTACTAGGTTCGGCGGAGAAGGCGCAAGCGCGGGAGGGAACCGGCGCAGGCCCCACCTGCGCCGGCCCGGAGAGTCGGCCCTCGTACAGCCCGCCACCGCGTGCACTGCGCGGTCACCCTGGCTGAATATCCGGGTCAGGCCCCTGGCGGTCAGTGCCGCCCGCCGGGCCGGTACGCCAGCCCCTGGCCCCGGCGGGACTTGCTCATATGAAGCGGATCGATGCATGCGCACGACGCTAAGAAGCAGCCACCTGGCGGGCATCAGCCGCTGGGACCGGCCGCCTCCCCCCGAGGTACCGCCTGCCTGGCCGGCCGCGGCGGCGCTGAGGCCGGCATCCGCCCGCGGCTGCGGCGTGCACCCGTGGCGCTTGCGGTATCAGCTGGCCGGATACGGGTTCCAGTCGGCGGGCGAACGGGCCAGGTGGGCGTGGACCAGCTCGAGGAGCTGGTCCGGCGCGATGCGGCTCTCAGCGCCGTCGGCCGGCTCGAGGACCGGCTCCAGGGCGCCGCTGGGCAGGGCCGACCAGGTGACACCAGCTGGTTCCAGCTCGCCGAGCGCGGTGGCGAGCGGGCGCAGGTCACGCCGGGCCCGCGGCCGCCGTGACCGGTACTGCACCCAGGTTTCGTAGCGGTAGCAGAACCGGTACCGGCGCCCCTGGCGGATCAGCACCGCGAACCTTCCGGTGGCGTTCGCGATCGCCATCGGGTGCACGCCGGGGTACCACAGGTGGGCGAAGCGGTGCCCGCCGGGCAGGCTGGCATTCTCCGGGACGTCGATGACGGCCAGGTCCACGTCCGGGTACTCGCGGACCGTCACCCGGCCCGAGGTGATCAGTGTCTCGCTGCGGGTGAGTGCCGCGTCCTCCTCGCCCCACAGTGCCCGGAAGCGGCCGGGGTGGTCGCACAGTTCGGGCAGCCGGCCGAGCAGCTCGGTGTAGAGCTGCTCACACCGCTCGTCGTCGTCGCCGGCCAGGCGCAGCGGCGACCGTGCCGGGTCGGCGTAGGCGGCACACACCATGGACATGCGGGCCGCCGCCCGGCTGGTGTAGGTGGCGAAGTCGCCGGCCGCGGCCAGGCCGAGCAGCACCGCCCGGCGTGCCTGCGCGGCCTCGGGGCAGGCCAGGGCGAACAGGCCAGCGAGCCCATCCTGGTCGAAATGGTTGTTGGACACGGCGGCCGCCGGGCCATGCAGGCCGGCACCGGCGTCGAGGTAGGCGAAGGCCATCTGCGCCGACAGATCACGGGCCAGCCCGGCCGGCGCCCGGTACCGCGGCCAGTGGGTGAGGGTGAGCGTGGTGCCCTCGGCCGGGGACCCGTCCACGATGACGTTGGGGCGCCCGGCGAGGCGGTGGTAGGCGACGTAGACCAGGCCAGTGGCGGCAGTCATGACACCAGGCTGATCCTTCAAGCGCACATGAGGTCAAGCTCCCGCCCGGCTGCCGGGCGTGCCTGACGCCCTGGTGCAGGGGCGTCAGGCAGCCGGTGTCATGCGTGCGGCGCGGTCAGAACGAGGGGACCGGGCCGACTGGGCCGGTGAGCGGGAGGACGGTCAGGCACGGGACCGTGACCGGGGCGGCCGGGTCCAGGGCGTTGAGCACATCGGCGAGGGCGATGGGGTCGGCGGCGATCTCGACGTGGTCGGTGTGGTCCGCGCCGCACTGGTTGTTCACGGTGATGTTGGTGACGTTCGGTGCGGCCGGCAGGAAGGCGTTCGTGTACGGCGTGACGACCTCGTCACCGGTGCTCTCGATGACGGTGTACTGGACTCCGGGCACGGTCGGGGTGGCGTTCAGCTTGGTCAGGAAGGCTGACCCGGTCTCCTGCTCGACGCAGGCCTGGCAGGTGGGGCTGACCAGCCCGTTGATCCCGGCCAGCGTGTCGAAGGTGTTGGCGAGGGTGACCAGGCCATTCAGCGTGGTGCCGTAGTTGGAGGGGGCGAGCGCGACGAGCTTGTCCACCACGGCGGAGCCGCCCAGGAAGTTGATGTAGTAGCGCGGCATCATGCCGCCCTGCGAATGACCCACCAGGTCCACCTTGGCGGCGCCGGTGGCGGCGAGCACCTTGCTCACGAAGGCAGCGAGTTGCTGGGCGGAGGCGGCGATCTCCCCCGTGCCCTGCACCGGGTTGCCGGGGTAGCTGCCGCCGTAGTTGAAGGCGAAGACGCAGTAGCCGTGGTTGTACAGCAGCGGGGACGCCGCCTGCCAGTTGTCGTCCATGTTCGCGAACGTCCCGTTGACCAGCACCACCGGATAGGGATGGGCGGCACTCGGGTGGCAGGAGAAGTTGTCGGATCCCGGCGGGGGCGTGTTCGGGAGGAAGAACGTCGTGCTGGCGCCGAGCAGGAAGTCGTAGTTGACCCACAGGCTGCTGCTGGACGCTGCCGCGGCCGCCCGGCTGACCTGGGCGGAAGCGGCGGAGGCGGGCAGCACGGCGGCTGCCACGGCCAGGACGGCGGCTAATAGCGGAATGGCGAGCAGGCGGCGGCCAATGGCGCGGCGGCCAATGGCGGGGCGTCTGGGGGGCGGGGCTGGGCGAATACGCATGATTGCCTCCGGTGCCGGAATCGTCGGAACGGGTGACGCAAGCGTAGATTTCGCCCGGCAGATTGGCTACCAGGAAGTAACATAGGAGTTACCCGGCGGTAGCAGACCGGTGCTGCCGTCCGGCCCTCAGCGGACCGGTGCGGGACGTCAGCCGGCCAGGTCCCCGCTGGCGGGGCTGGCGGCCGGGCGGGCCGGCGCGAAGGCCGCCGGCTCGGCCGCGAGGCGGCGGAACGCGTCCCGGGTGGGTGAGCCGGGCGCGGCGCAGTACACGACGATCCGCTGGTCGGTGTCCGGCACCTGCAGCACCTGGCACTCGAACTCCAGCGGCCCGGCCAGCGGGTGGTCGACCCGCTTGACGGTGCGGCGGCGTTCCTCCACGTCCTGCGCCGCCCACATGGCGGCGAACCGCGGCGAGGTGCCGAGCAGCTCGGTGACCAGGTCCGCGATGCCGCGGTCGCCGCCGCACCCCCGCAAGGTGTGGGTGGTACCGCCGATCCCACCCCCGGCAGGCTCTCCCGCCCCGCGCCCCGCCCGGGCAGGCTGGCCGCATGACGACCATCGCCCTGATCACTGGCGCCAACAAGGGGATCGGCTTCGCCACCGCCCGGCAGCTCGCCGCCCGCGGCATGACCGTGCTGCTGGGAGCGCGGGACGAGGCCCAGGGCCGGCAGGCCGAGGAGACCCTGCGCAAGGAAGAAGCGGACGCCCACTTCGTCGCGCTCGACGTCACCAGCGACGAGTCGGTGCAAGCGGCCGCGGAGCAGATCGCCGCCCGGTTCGGCCGGCTCGACGTGCTCGTCAACAACGCGGGCATCGCCCGCGGGGACGGCGGCGGCAAGCCGAGCGAGACCACCCGCCGGACCCTGCGCGAGGTCTACGAGACGAACGTGTTCGGCCCGGTGGCCGTGACCAACGCGGTGCTCCCGCTGCTGCGCGAGGCGCCGGCCGGCCGGATCGTGAACGTCTCGAGCGAGGTTGGCTCGATCGCCTCGATGACCGACCCGGAGAGCCCGATGTGGCCGATGGCGTCAGTGCCCTACCCGTCCTCCAAGACCGCGCTCAACATGGTGACCGCCATGTACGCGAAAGAGCTGAAAGACACCGCGATCAAAGTGAACGCAGCGAACCCCGGCTACTGTGCCACCGACCTGAACGGCCACAGCGGGTTCCGCACCCCGGAGCAGGGCGCGGAGATCAGCGTCCACCTGGCGACCCTCCCGGCGGACGGGCCGACCGGCGTCCTGTGGGGTTACGTGTGGCGCGCCGACGGCACCGAAGGCGCCGGCGTCCTGCCCTGGTAGGCGGCACCGCCGGGCTCGCGGCCGGTGGGCATGCGGCGGGCTGGGCCCCGGTTTCCGGGCGCCCCGCCCGCGGCCGCCGGCTCTACGCGTTCGCCGGCTCCGGCTGTCCCGCGCTCGCGGGCAGCGCTTCGCCTGTTTCCAGCAGGGTCTTGAGGCTCGAGATGACGGCAGGCCAGCCGCCGCTGACCATCTCGGCGAGCGTGCTGCCGGCCTCGAACCCGTCGTGGATGACCGTGAGCTTCACGAGCTGCCCGGACGGCTCGATCTCGAAGGTCACCTTCGACCGCGGCTCGGCGGCGAGCGTGACCCGCAGCTCTTCGGCGATCCCGTTCGCCTGCGCCCATTCCGGTGTGAACGTGTGCCAGGTATAGGAGAGCCGCCGGTACGGGTCGGCCTCCAGCACGACCTGCTCCGGGTCGGCGGCCACCGCGCCGCGGGTCTCCCAGGTCATCTCCGACCCCACGGCCCAGTCGCTGTGGATGGACGTCTCCCAGTACCGCTGCGTGAAGGCGGGGTCGGTCAGCGCCTGCCAGAGCCGCTCCGGCGTGGTGTTGATGTAGGTGGTGTAGACGAACTTCGGCTTGTCCATCGTGGTGTCCTCCAGTGTTTTCTTGAGGCCGGCCAGGACCCCGACCTGGCGGGCGTGGTACCGGCTGATCCAGCGGTCGGCGATCTCGCTGATGGGGGCGGCGTTGAGGTAGTGCAGCTTCTCCCGGCCCCGCCGCACGCTGGTGACGAGGTTTGCCTCTTCCAGCACCGCCAGGTGCTTGCTGACCGCCTGGCGGGTCATGGCGAGGCCCGCGCACAGCTCCCGCAGGGTCTGCCCGGCCTGGCTGTGCAGGCTGTCCAGCAGCCGGCGGCGGCTCGGATCCGCCAGCGCCCGGAACACCTCGTCCATCGCCCCTCCTCAACACGCAACCTAACGGTTGCCTTTATAGAGGATAGGGAACCTGAAGGTTGCATGTCAAGGCGCGCCCAGGCCAGGGCCGGCAGAGCCGGGGCAGGTCTCATCAGCGGCTGGCTGAGGCCGGGTGCCGCGGCGGGGCCAGCTCACGGATACCGGACGCGACGGCCGCCGAGGACGCCGGTGAACCTGCCGCCCGGGCCCACCCGGATCGTGCCGTGCTCCGCGCGGTTGCCGGACACGCTCAGGGCGCCGCCGGCGATGGCGGCTTTCAGCCCGAAGTCGCGGACGGCGAGGGTCAGCACGCCTCCCAGCCGGGCTCCGCTGACCCATCCGAAACGGCGCAGCGCGACCCGCAGCAGCAGGCGCTGCTGCAGGTGCCCGGTCATGGTCGCGCGGCCGCCCGCCACGCCTCCGAAGCCGGGCACGGACGCCCGCAGGCACAGGGCCGCCAGCAGCGCCGCGTCGCTGATGCCGCCGCGCAAGGCGGCAACAGTGCGCCCCAGCCGTCCCGGGTACTTCACCGGATGCAGGGCGCCGAACCCGGGCGGGAACGCCGCGGCGAACGGCAGCGGCTTGGCGAGGCTGCACCGGCTGGCCGGCACGCCGCCGAGCATCCACCGGCGGACCTGCGCCTGCGCGCACGGCACGCTGGGCAGGACGCCGTGGCCGCCGCCCCGGACGACGAGCAGTCTGCCGCGGGCGAACTGGCGGGCCAATGCCTGGCTGTCCCCCAGCGGGGTACGCAGGTCGTCGCTGCCCGCCAGCACGAGGGCCGGGACATCGGGCAGCGGCCGGCTGCCGAGGTCCGGCGGCCTGGGCGCCGCCCGCCACCCCTGGCACAGCCGCCCGTAGGGGGCGAACGTGTTCTGCAGCGGCGCCCATGGGCCGAACGGGCCGAAGGTGCTGGCCGGGGCGCTCAGCACCGCGCGCCGCCACAGCCGCGCCCGCCCGGCCAGGGGCGAGGTGCGCGGCCACGGAAACAGGTCCTCCTCGCAGGAGGTGGCGACCGCCACCACCGGGTTCTCGCTCGCCGGGTCGGCGACCGAGGCCAGTCTCAGCAGCGGCGCAGGCCGGCCGGTCAGGGCGGCGCGCACGGCGGCGGGCAACTCCAGCCAGACGTACGGGCTCTCGTCTCCGTTGATGGCCACATGAAGCAGTTCCCCGCCGGTGAGCTCGGCGCGGACCGGGACGCCGGCCGCATCGTAGAAGCGCCCGCGCAGCGGGCGGCGGGCGATGCGGTTCGCCAGGCGCACGTAGTCAGCTTCGAAGCTGCGGGTCGCCGCGAGGCATGCGCCGCCCGCGCACTCCTCTCGCAGCACCCGGGGGAACGCCTGCCAGGTGGAGCCGCGCATCGGGTCCGGGCCGTACCGGGTCACCACGGAGTCCAGGACGACCCGGGAGACGCGGCCGGGGTAGGTGTGGGCGTAGGCCTGGACCACCTTGGTTCCGTAGGACGTGCCGTACAGCCCGATGGTGGCGGCGCCGAGCGCACGCCGGACGGCGCCGATGTCACGGACGTTGTCCGCGGTGGTGTAGAAGTGGCTGCGCGGCCCGATCTCCCGCTGGCAGGCGTGCACGCCGGCCGGGGACCCCAGCAGGCGCTCGGCACTCACATGCGGGCAGCGCAGCAGCCCGGATTGGCCGGTGCCGCGCGCGTCCACCAGGACAACGGCCCAGCCCGGGAACATCCGGCGCAGCGTGGGCAGCACGGGCGAGTAGGCGATGGTCGCGGCAATGCCCGGTCCACCGGCCACCAGGACCATCACGCCCGCCGGCGGCCCGGGCGGCGCGAGCCGTTCCACGTGCAGCCCGATGACCGGGCCCCGGTGCGGCGCCCGCCAGTCCAGGGGCACCGGTACGGTGCCGCAGGAGGCCCCGCGCGCCCCTGGGCATGGTTTCCAGCCGATCGCATTCGGCCGCCCGGCCTGAGCGCGGGCCACACCGTGCGCATCAGCCGGCGAAGCCAGGCCGCAGAGGAGCACGGCCGTGCCCGCCGCCACCGCGGGCAGGGCTCGCCGGACTGACCTCAGCCACCGTGTCCTGCTCAGGGCCGGCGGCACGGTCCACGTGCTGCGCGGGAAGCCGGGCATACGCACCCCCGTTACGTCACCCGTAGTGATCACTTCGCTGCAGAAACATAACCCCGCTCACCAGGCGGGGCGCCGGCCGGGGCGGGCTCAGGGGCCGGTGCGGGCTCAGGGAGCGGGGCTGGCCGGGGCGGGGGTGCCTGCCGCCGGAGCGGGCCGCGCCGCGGGCGGCTGCTCACCGGCGGGTACCGGGCCGGGTACTTCCCTGGTGGTGCGGCACAGTTCCCTGATGGCGTCGAGGTCCGCGGGCGTGGCCAGCCCGGCGTGGTAGATCCGCAGTTCGGAGGCGCCGGCCCGGGCCACCGCTC
>JBLMWU010000165.1:0-14492 GCA_050257395.1 Gemmatimonadota bacterium
GCCTCTGCCCGGAACCGGGCCAGCGTCTCCGGGTGCCCGGCGAACTCCGCCCGCAGCAGCTTCACCGCCACCGGCCGCTCCAGCGCCGTGTCCACCGCCCGCCAGACCTCACCCGCCCCGCCAGCGGCGATCCGGTATCCAAGCCGGTAGCGCCCGGCAACCATCACACTCACATCAGGCACAGAGATCAGGCCCCGCCCTCCCGGCGTTTCAGTCCGCAGCAGACCGGCGGGCAGTCGGCGCCGCCACCGCCTGCGGCAGTCCGGACACTTAACGGAACGCGAGGAAGCCAGCGGGCATTACACAGCCGGCCGCCGCAAGTCGGCCCGGGACGTCAATCCGCCAGGCCTGCCTGCCCGCGACCGGCGGCTATGCGGCGGTGTTCCGCCGGTCGCGCAGGACGTGGTCAGGGGTGATCGTCTGGTGCCAGAACGCCCACCGGAGCAGGCCGTGACCGGCTTCCCGGGCAAGAGGCGGCGGCGGGACCGCCAGGACCGGGCACTGCGAATGGGTCAGGCAGTAGCGGCACACGCTGCCGGAGTAGACCCGGGCTATCACCCCGCGGCGGCCGGCGCCCACGATCAGCAGGTCGCCGGGCAGGCAGGCCACGTCCACCAGCGCGGGACCGGCTTCCCCGTGCAGCACGACCGGCTGGACCGCCACGTCACGGGGAGTCTCGCCCCAGGCCGCGTCGAGAGCCGCCCGCAGCCGCCGCGAGGCATCCTCGGACCACACGCGGCGCAGGTAGTCAACGGGACTGCACCTGTCAGCGAGCTCGCCGCCAGGCGCGGTCCAGGCCAGAGCGGGCATCAGCGTGGCATCGCAGACGCGGGCCAGGTCTTCCGCGTAGCGCAGCGCGCGGAGGCTGCCCGGTGAGCCGCTGGTGCCGACGATGACCCGGCGTACGCCGGACACGGCAGCGCTCCTTCCCTAGCGGCCAATCGGTTAATGCCTAGATAACTCCTGTCCGTCCGGAAAGGAAAGCCGCATGAGGCGCCATCCGGCCGGGCGGCTGACGGCATCCCGACGGGTCACCGGCGGCCCAGGGCGATGAGTTCCCGCTCGCCGTGAGGTCGTAGTGGGGTGAGACGGCGTGCAGGCGGGGAGGCAATCGTGATGGGTTCGGCGACCGGGCTGACGGCGGCGGGACTGACAGGGCTGCACGCGGCGGCCGAGCGCCACGTGGCTGATGACCGGGTCCCCGGCCTGGTCGCGCTGGTGGCCCGCGGCGGGCAGGTACATGTGGAGACGCTGGGCAGGCTCGCGGCGGGCGGGCCCCCGGTGGCCCGTGACTCGATCTTCCGGATCGCCTCGACGACCAAGCCCATCACCGCGGCGGCCACGCTCGCCCTGGCCGCCGAAGGGCTGATCGGGCTGGATGAGCCGGTGGACCGGCTGCTGCCCGAGCTGGCAGACCGCAGGGTGCTGCGCCGGATGGACGGCCCGCTGGACGACACCGTGCCGGCGGCCCGTGCGATCACCGCCCGCGACCTGCTGACATTCACGTTTGGCTTCGGCATGGTGGGCGAGATGTTCGCCGCGCCCGAGCCGTGGCCGGTCGTGGCGGCCACCGGCGAGCTGCGGCTGGCGACGATCGGCCCGCCGGATCCGCCCGTCCCGCCGGATCCGGACACCTGGATCGCGCGGCTGGGCAGCCTGCCGCTGATGGCCCAGCCTGGCGAGCGCTGGATGTACAACACCGGCGCACACGTACTCGGCGTGCTGGCGGCGCGGGCGGCCGGGCAGCCGTTCAGCGAGGTGCTCAGAACCCGCATATTCGAGCCGCTCGGCATGCGCGACACCGGATTCTGGGCCGCGGAAACCCGCCGCCTCGCGACGGCCTATCAGCCCACCCCGGACGGGCTGGTGGTAGTGGACGAGCCTGACGGCAAGTGGAGCCGCCCGCCGCAGTTCGCTGATGGGGCGGCGGGCCTGGTGTCCACCGCTGATGACCTGCTCGCATTCGCCCGGATGCTGCTTGGCGGCGGGGCGCCGGTGCTGCCGCCCGGCGCGGTGCGGGCCATGACCACCGACCAGCTGACCCCGGCGCAGAAGGCCCGCGGGGGCCTGCTGCCGGGGTTCTTCGACGGCCGTTCCTGGGGGTTCTGCCAGGCGGTCTACGACAGCGGCGCGTTCGGCTGGGACGGCGGGCTGGGCACCTCCTGGCTGGCTGACCCAGCCCATGACCTGACCGTGATCGTGCTCACCCAGCGCATGTTCGAAAGCCCAGACCCGCCGCAGGTGCACCGCGACATCCAGGCCGCAGCCTACGCGGCGCTCGCCTGAGCCCCGGCTGACGGGCTGCCACGGAACATCGGTCTCGTGGCCGAGAGCGGGCCCGCCGTCTGTTGACGGAGCCGGTCCGCCGGGCTACGTTCAGTGCACATGTAGGAAACTTTCCTATTTCTCCCTCAGATGCTCGGGAGGCTGGGATGCCAGGGGAAACCGGGATGCCAGGAAGATCATTATCCGTTCTGCCTGCCCTCAGGCTGCTCTTGCGGCGGTGGCGGCCCGGCAGCCCGCGGCTGGCGCTCAGCGTCGGTCAGCGCAGCGCCAGCCTGATCTCGCGCGGGAACGACAGCGTCCCCGGCTGCCACTCCAGGCTGCTCAGCGGCCGGGCGGCGGGGAAGCTCCCGAAGAACGCCGCGAGTGCGGTGGCGAGCCACACCCTGGTCAGGGCGGCCCCGGGGCAGAAGTGGGGGCCGGCCCCGAAGGCGATATTCAGCGGCGGTGGGCCGCAGGGGTCGTGCGCCGCGGCGATCAGCGACGGCAGCACGACCATGCCCTCGGGGACCAGCCGGCCGCCGAGCCGCGTTTCCAGCAGGGCGACACGCGGCAGGGCGACCGGGAACAGCGCCCGGTGGCTGAGCAGATGAGCCGCGATCCAAGCCCAGGTCCGCTCGCCGCGCTGGCAGGCGGCGATGATCTGCGGCCGCTCGGCCACATCGGCGATGGCGACAGCGAGGACCGGGAGAATGGCGCCGAAGCCGTTGCTCACGGTGGCGATGACGTGGACGATCTGGCTGGTTGCCAGGCCGTCGAGCGCGGCGATCAGCTGCGAGGTCAGTGATCGGTCCGGCTGGGCCCGCTTCGCCGCGACGATCGGCTCGTAGTAGCCGTACAGGTCTTCCCACGCCGCGGCCACCTCACTGACCGCCGCCGCGCTGGGTACCACGGCAAATGCGACCCGCGAGTACTTCAGGATCTGTTCCCAGTCCTCGCGGGGAATGCCCATGGCCCAGCAGACAGCCCCGGCGGTGAACGGCCCCGCGAACCCCGTGATCGCGTCCACGGTCCGGCGTGCTCCCAGTGACGCGCACAGATCGGCGGCGAGTGCCTCGATGGCGGGGCGGGTCGCCTCGGCGTCCCGGTGGGTGAACAGGCCGTTGATCCGCTGGCGGTACTCACGCAGCAGCGGCGGGTTCATGTTGAGCAGGCCCCCGTCCGGCGACTGCATCTCCGCGCCGGTCAGCGGGCACCCGGTCAGCTTCCCGGACCCGGTGACGCCGGCCATGCCGAAATGGGTGGTGTCGGTCAGGCAGCGCAGCACGTCGGCGCGCCGCCGCAGGACGAGCATGGGCTCGCCGCCGGCCGGCCGGCGGGCCAGGTCGCCGTCCGCTCCCGCTTGCAGAACCGGCGGGGGAGCGCCGTCAGGCCCGGCGTCGAAGGTCAGGACCGGGACGGGGCCCGCTCCCCGCACTGTCAGCATGGGGGCGGGCCCTGCCGGGCGCCGTGGCTGGCGAGTTCCGCGGCGCTGGCCGGGTCCAGCCAGGCCACGGGTTCGGCCCTGCGTGCCCTGCGGGCACCGAAGTCGGCGGCGAACAGCACCGCCATGCCCATCGTAATGAAGCACAGCGGGTAGGCGTACAGCAGCCGCGGCGCGTGGGCTCCCAGCGCGGGCAGGTCGAGCAGGCCGGCCACGACGAACAGCCGCCAGGCCACCAGCGTCTCGCTGCCCGGGCGGCGGTAGGCGTTGACCATGACCAGCACCATGCCGGCCCCCTCCACCGCAAGGACCAGGCACATCGCCAGGCCGGGGGCGTGAGTGAGTCGCCACAGCGCCAGGGCGGCCGCGGCGCAGCCGAGCACCGCCCAGCGGCCGGCGCCGAAGCGCCACCCGCCCCGGGCCGCCAGCACCGCGAAGACCGCCACCGTCCCGGCCAGCTGCAGGGCCGCGAGCCAGAGTGCCGCCCACGGGGGTTGCTGGGCTGCCTGGGCCGCGAGCAGGACGCCGTACTCGGCGGTCCAGATCAGCCAGGCCGCCGGATCGGGGGCGTTCACGCGCCGCCAGGCGTCCCGGAGGTAGGGCAGGTAGCCCGCGAGGCCGGTCAGCCCGGCCAGCAGGCCCCAGGCGGCAGGCTGCAGGAGCTGGCTCATGTGCGCAGCGTGCGCCCGGCACCTTGACGCCGGCCTTGCAGAAGCCTTGACGCCGGTCTTACCCGGCGGGTCCCGGGATTGCCCGGGGACAGGTCAGCGGAGGCTCAGCGGGGCTGCCATGGCGTGCTGCACGAGGGTGATCAGGATCGACTTGGCCGAGTCCCGTTCTCGCGCGTCGCACCTGACGATCGGCACGTCCTGGCTCACCCGCAGTGCTTCGGCGACGTTCCCGGCGGTGTGGGTGAACTCGCCGTCGAACCCGTTGATACCCACGATGAACGGCAGGTCCGCGTTCTCGAAGTAGTCGACCGCGGGGAACGAATCAGTCAGCCGGCGCGTGTCCACCAGCACGACCGCGCCGATGGCCCCCTGGATGAGGTCGTCCCACATGAACCAGAAACGGTGCTGTCCGGGCGTGCCGAACAGGTACAGGATGAGCCCGGCGTCGAGGGTCACCCGGCCGAAGTCCATGGCCACCGTGGTGGTTGTCTTGCCCGCCAGCCCGCCCAGGTCGTCAACGCCCACGCTGGCGGTGGTCATCACCGCCTCGGTCCGCAGCGGGGTGATCTCCGAAATCGACCCGACGAAGGTGGTCTTGCCCACGCCGAAGCCGCCCGCCACGACGATCTTCACCGATGTCATCGCCGCTTCCCCCGGGCTGCCCCGCAGGAGCTCAGCTCTTCCGAAATCCACTCAGTGTCCTTTCCGGGCCGGTGAAGGCCGGGTGTCAGCGGATCCGGGCACTGCCGTTGACGGGCTGGATCACGCTGCGCATACCGGGTGTGAGCGCGCCGCCCACCCTCTCCACCAGCAGCGTCATCTCGTAGGCGACCAGGCCCATGTCACAGTCGGCTGACGCGAGGACCGCCAGGCTGGAGCCGTTGCTGATCGCCATCACCAGCAGCAGCCCGCGCTCCATCTCGACGACCGTCTGGGTGACCGGGCCGCCTTCGAACACCCGTGCCGCCCCCTGCGTCAGGCTGGCCAGGCCGGAGGTCACCGCGCTCAGCTGGTCCACGCGGTCCGGCAGGAGGCCGTCCGAGGACGCGAGCGGCAGGCCATCGGCGGAAACAACGATCGCATGGGCCACGGACGGCGTCCGGTCCACGAAATCGGTGACGAGCCAGTTCAGGTCCTGTGCTGGACCAGGCAGCGGGCTCACGGGTTCTCCTCTCGTTCCTGTCCGGGTACGGCAGCCCGCGCTTCCCTGAGGCCCCGCTGGAAGCTCGCCAGGCGTTCCCTGGCCTGGTCGGGCGATGGTGCGGGCGCTGGCTGGGGTGCCGCCGCCGGGCTGCCGATGCCGCCGGGCACCAGGTTCGCCTTCGGCACCCTCACCGGGAGCCCAGCCCTGGTCGTGCCCCCGGTCACGGGTGCCTGCGTTACCTCCGCCGCCCGCCACCCGTCGTCCCCGGGTGAGGACCAGCCGGCCGCGTTCAGGTCCGCCAGCGGCTCCCGGCGGTCCGCCGCATTCTTGCCGCGCCGGAACCAGTCGGACTCGACCGACTCGAAGATGGGCAGCCGGTTCTCCTGCGGGCTCGCCGGCGGCGGCACGACCAGGCCGTCGGCGGGCAGCCCCGCGGTCAGTGCTGGCGCGGCCGGCGGCAGGCCAGCGGGCGGGGCTGAGCGGGCGGCGCCGTTCTGCTGGCCGGTCCCGGTCTCCCCGGCGCCGCCGGTTTCCGGCTGCAGCGGCCGGAACCGTGCCACCCGTGCCGCGGACACCGCCCGCGCGGCGGACGACGCGGCCTGCGCCGCGGCGGCCCGCCCGTTGCCCTCGCCGAGCGCGGTCCCCGGTGCCATCGCCCGCGGCGCGGCCCCGGCCATGGAAAGCTGCGGGCGGCCGAAGTCCAGGGCGGCGCCGTCGGCCTCGCCAGTGATCACTTCGTCGGGCAGCCAGACCAGCGCGGTCACGCCGCCGGTGGCGGCGGGGCGGAGCCGGACGCGGATCCCGTGCCTGGCCGCAAGCCGGGAGACGACGAACAGGCCCATCCGGCGGGAGACGGAGACGTCCACGACCGGGATGTTGTCCAGCCGCCAGTTGGCGTGAGTCATTTCCTCGGCAGGCATCCCGACGCCGTGGTCGGTGATGTCCACCAGCGCACCGCCGCTGCTGAGCAGGTGACCCGACACGGTCACCTGGGTTTCCGCGGAAGAGAACGACGTCGCGTTCTCGGTCAGCTCGGCCAGCAGGTGCACGAGGTCCTTGACGGCCTGGCCGCGGACGCAGATGCCCGGCTGGACCTCGAGGGCGACGCGGCGGTAGTGCTCTATCTCTGACACCGCCGCGCGCAGCACGTCCACCAGCGCCACCGGTTCCGACCGCCGCCTTGACGCCTCGTGACCGGCCAGGACCAGCAGGTTCTCGGAGTTGCGGCGCATCCGGGTGGCGAGATGGTCCATCCGGAACAGGCTCGCGAGCCGGTCGGAGTCCTGCTCACCCTGCTCCAGGTCGTCAATGAGGCGAATCTGGCGTTCCACCAGCGACTGGCTGCGGCGGGAGAGGTTCACGAACATGGCGTTGACGTTGGTGCGCAGCGCTGCCTCGTTGGCCGCCAGCCGCACCGCCTCCCGGTGCACCTGGTCGAACGCCCGGGCGACCTCCCCGATCTCATCGGCGGAGTTCACCTCGATCGGCTGAACCTCCAGCGATGCGCCCGCGCCGTCGCTGGTGCCCATCAGCCGGACGGTCTCCGGCAGCCGCACCTCTGCCACCTCAAGCGCGCTGGTCCGCAGCGTGCGCAGCGGGCGGGTCATGGACCGGCCGACGGCCACGGTGAAGATCAGCGCCAGCACGAGCACCAGCACCACCCCGGCGCCGTCGGCGAGCGCCGAGGCGATCGCCGCGCCCCGCAGCGCGCCGCTCTGGCGGATGATCGAGGACATGAAACCCTGCTCGACGCCCCGCAGGCTGGCCACCAGGTATGCCGAACTGCTGGCTGCGTCGGTGAACACGGGATTCTCCGCCGAGGAGCCGCTGCCGGACGCCAGCGTGATCGCCTGCTGCACCTGCGCCTGGGCCCGGTCGGCCTGCGCCGACGAGAGGGCGCTCTGGTAGAGCCGGCGCTGGCTTCTGTCGGCGGTGAGGCCGAACTGGGCCAGGTCAGCCTGCTGCTCCGCCTGCGCCGCTGCGAGCGCGGACAGCTGGCCGGGCTGGAACTGGGCCGCGCCCACCAGGTCCGGGGTGAGAGCCGAGGTGAGGATCGCCTGCTCCTGCGAGGCCTCTTCCTTCATCGCGGAGATGTGGCCCACGCCCCGGACGGTGTCGGCGAGCGCCGCGTCGTTGCTGCCCGTTGCGATTTCGCCCTCGAGCGCGAGCAGCTGGCTGATCGTCCTGGCGTACTCCTGGATCACCACCAGCGAGGGAACCCGGGTGCCGGTCGCGACGCTGCGCAGCGCCCCCAGCCCGCCGATCGCGGTGATCGCCCCCTGTGCCTCCTGCCGCGCCAGCGCCGGGTAGGAGCCGCCGATGGCCCCGGCCATGCCCCGCACCTGGCTGGCGAGCTGGCCGGTGGCGCGGTAGTCACGGGCGAGGACCGCCAGCCCGAGCGTGGCCGCCGCCCTCGGCGAGCCGCGGCCGCCCGCGCCCGGGCCCCGTGTGATGTACCTGATGGTGTCCACCCGCTCGGTCTGCAGCGCCTGGACCAGCCGGGTGATCTGCCCGCCCAGCCCGGCGAGCGTCTCCACCCGCTGGTAGGCCAGGGCGCTGCGAACCGAGGAGGCCACGCTGAGGCCCCCGAGAATCACAGCGGCTGACGTGGGCAGGATGACCAGCAGCAGGAGGCGGGACCGCACCCGCCAGTCCCGCAGCGCGTAACGGAGGGCTTTGCGCCGCCCGGGCGCAGCCGCGGTGCCCGTCTTCCCTCGCCTGGACCGCACCTTTCCGCACCTCTCATCCAGGAAACGGCGGGCGCCCATCGGGGCCGCGGGCGCTGCGAAAAGAAATGGCCAGCACGTCTGGCCGGTCATATTCAGTGCACGGCCGTCTCAGCGGAGTCAGGGGCAACTGTAACGCGGGAAATCCGGTTCCGGGCGCCGTGTTGCTACATTTACAGAATTCACCAGCAGGGAGTGTTAGCTACTGCTGTTTCCGCTAATTTGCTTAGAGATAAAGCTCTTCTCCGATAAGGCGCCCCGGGTCTGTGCCGGCCGTCTAGCCTTAAACGGTCCGGTGCCATCCTGGCGCAGCTAAGGCGATACGTAAATAAGCAACTTCTATGGCGCTTCATAAAGTCCATCCTTATCCATTACCGGGACAGGTTCATAGGGGATCATCATGAGGCTCGTTCAGGCTGCGGCCCGCAGGAGGCCGCGCGGCACGATGCGCTGGCCGGGCAGGACCGCGGTGGCGGTCTCGCTGCTGCTGCTCGGGGCGGGCTGCCACGTGGCGGGGACCCCGTCCGGCCAGGGGAACGGGTCCGGCCAGCTCACGGTGGCGGTCGTGCCGGGCCTGGAGAACGCCCCGCTGCAGGTGGCCGTCAGGGACGGGCTGTTCGCCCAGCACGGCGTGGACGTCACGCTGCAGGAGTACGGGACCCTCCAGCAGGCCTATGACGCGCTTGCCAGTGGCCGGGCGGACGTCATCGGCGGCGACTACGCCGGGCTTTTCTACCTGCAGGCGCACACCCCTGGCGCGCGGCTGCGGCTGGTGGCCGACGGGTACGACGCGTCCCCGGGCGTGATGATGGTGCTGACCCTGCCCGGCTCGGCCATCAGGACCCCGCAGGACCTGGAGGGCAAGGCCGTCGCCACCCCGCTGCCGGAACTGGCCCCCTTCTCAGCCGACACGCCGTACAACACCGAGACCCTGGCGGCCGAATCGGTGCTGCAGAGCGACGGGGTGAGTCCTTCCAGCGTGCAGTGGGAGGCCACGGCGCCGGGCAGCATGATCACGGCTCTGCGCGACGGGCTGGTCAGCGCGATCGTGGCCACCGAGCCTTACGTCCTGCAGGCCGAGACGCAGCTGGGGGCCGTCGAGCTGTTCGACGCGTGCAACGGGGTTACCGCCAGCCTGCCCCTGTCGGGGTACTTCACCACGGCCGGCGCCGCGCGCGGCGAGGCGGCGGCCCTGCACGCCTTCCGGGCCGCGCTCAGCGACGCGAAGGCCGGGCCTGACCAGTCCGGTCCCGTGCAGTCGGTGCTGCGCACGCTGCCGGGGATGTCGGCGCGGGAAGCCGCCCTGGTCACGATCGGCCAGTACCCGACGTTCCTGAGCATCGGGCAGGTCCAGCGGGTTGCCGATCTCATGTACGGCACCGGGATGCTCACCACCACCATCACGGTGCGGAACCTGGTGCTGCGCTGAGCCTGCCCGGCGCGGCCGAGTCAGCTGACGGGCGGCCGCGGTCAGCCGGCGAAGGCGAAGTGCTCGAAGTCGAAGTTGGACAGCGGCTGGCCGACCTTCGCCGGCGTGTAGCCGGTGATCTTGTCGCTGTAGGCGTCAAGGGTGTCGATGAAGGCCGGGATGATGTAGCCGCCCTGGGTGAAGTCGAACGTCTGCATCTCGTGCAGGATCTCTGCCCGCAGCGACGGGCTGGCGGTCGCGTTCGCCTGGTCGTACAGGCTCTGGTACCTGGCATTGCCGGTGTGCGTCTCGTTGAACGGCGAGCCGTCGAGCATCGACTCCGCGACCTGGGACAGGTAGGGGTAGTAGTTGTAATAGTCCTGGGCGAACTCCCATTTCAGGTAGCTGGGCCCGAAGAAGACGCCCGACGGCACGTTATTGATCTTGATCGTGACGCCCGCCGCCTTGGCCTGGGCGGCCAGCACGGTCGCCATCGCGACCGTGCCGGTGGCCACCGCCGAGGTGGTGAGGGTCACCGTCAGGCCTTCCCGGCCGGCCTTCTTCAGCAGGAACCTGGCCTGCTGGACGTCGCCCTGGGCGGGCCGGACCAGCGAGTGGTCGAAGCCCGGGTCGTAGGGGGAGAAGACGTCGTTCGCGACCACGCCGTAACCGTCGAGAGCCGAGTCGATCATCTGCGGGCGGTCCACCAGCAGCCGCATCGCCTGCCGGACGTTGACGTCGTTGAACGGCGGCTGGTCGACGCGCATCGTAAACGGGATGATCTCCCCGGACTTCGATGCGACCGTCCTGACCCCGCCCGTGGTGGCCAGGGCGGCGATCTGCGGGCCGTCGAGCGCGCCGGCGCCGTGGATGACGCCGGTGACCAGCGCGTCCTGCAGGGTTGTGTTGTCGCTGAAATCGATGATGGTCAGGGTGTCCACGTAGGGGAGCCCTGGCTTCCAGTAATGCGGGTTCCGCACGAAGACGCTGCGCTGGCCCGGCGTGAAGCTCTGGTAGGCGAATGGCCCGGTGCCGACCGGCCTGGCCGGATTGAGATCGGCCGGCGCGACGTACAGGGTGTACCAGAACGCCGCCAGCTGCTGCACGAAGCTGGCGAAGGGCTTGGTCAGCTTCACCAGCACCGTCCGCTTGTCCAGCGCCCTGGTGTTGCGCAGGTCGATCGGGCCGAGACCGAACTTCCCGGTGAAGTTGCCGGTGAAGACCCGCTGGAACGTGAAGATGACGTCGTCCGCGGTGAAGTCCCTGCCGTTGTGGAAGGTGACGCCGGGCCGGAGGCGGATGACCCACTCCGAGAGCGATCCCCGCTGCGGGGTGATCGACTCCGCGAGCACGTACTCGACCTGCGCCAGGGCGTTGAGCTGAACGAGGGGCTGGTAAAGCGACTGCAGCCGGGAGGTGTCGAGGTAGGTGAGGCTCTTGTGCGGGTCCAGGGTGTCTGAGCTGGAGCCGCCGGTGAGGCCCAGCTTCAGATTGCCGCCCCGCCGCCGGGGCAGGCTGCCCCGGCCCGGCTGCCGGCTGGCGCCGGCGCCTGAGCCGCCGCACGCTGCCAGTAAGCTCCCGGCACCCGCCGCCGTGCCGGCGGCGGCAATCCCGCGCAGGAATTGGCGCCGCCCCAATCCTGCGGCCAGCGGCGGCGTGCTGCTCTGATCCAGTCGATCCACGTGACCTCATCTCCACCGAGTCCGGCCGGGCGACACAGCCATGTTCGGGGGGCATGATCAAATAGGTGACCGGTGCCGGGAGCGGGGTCAGGGCACCCAATTCCCGGGAGGCTGTATTCCCGATACTGCGGTCATAATCTCACGGCACGGCTGATCCGTCAGCAATTGCCGCACTTTACGTATAGCAATAGTAGTCCCGGCATAATTACGAATGGCATTAGCAGTTCCCGGCAGGGAACTCCGGAATCCTCCGGGGCCGGCTACCCGGCGACCAGCAGGACCTTGCCGACGTGCTGGCGGCGTTCGAGGAAACGGTGCGCGCCGGCCGCGTCGCTGACCGGGAAGGTGGCGGCGATGGGCACCTTGACCGAGCCGCGCCGGATGAGCTCCAGCGACGCGGCGAGCTCGCCCGGGGGCGCCAGCCGGAAGCCGAGGATGCGCCAGCCGTTCCTGAACACGGGGATCAGGTCGAGCGACACCACCTCGCCTGCGTGCGCGCCGCAGGTGACGAGGGTGCCTTCCTCCCGCAGCACCGACAGGTGCACCCCGAAGAGCGGGCCGCCGACGGTATCGAGGACCGCGTCGAAGCGCTGGCCGGCGGTGGCACGCAGCAGGTCCCGGCCCACGTCGCCCTCGCCCCGGACGACGACCGTGTCCGCACCGAGCGCTGAGACCTGGCCGGCCTTGGCGGCTGTGCCGACGGTGGCGATCACGGTCGCCCCGGCCAGCTTCGCGCACTGGACCAGGGCGCCCGCGACGCCTCCCGAGGCCGAGGGAACGAGGACGAGGTCGCCGGGCCGGACCAGCGCCAGCCGGTTCACCATGTGCCACGCGGTGCTGACGGCGCACTGCCCGGCGGCCATGGCGAGGGCGTCGTCGGCGGGCTCCAGGGGAACCACCACCCGGGCCGGCACCCGGACAAGCTCGCCGTAGCCGCCCCACCGGGTGGTGCCGAAGATCTCGAACGCCGCACACAGGTCCGGGCGCCACCTGGCGCACTGATCACAGCAGCCGCAGCTGTACTGCTGCAGCGCGGTCACCAGGTCACCGGCCCGGACGGGCCCGGCCGGGTCGCCGGCGGCGACGACCGTTCCGGTGAACTCCGCCCCCAGGACCATCGGCAGCTCGAAGTGCCACCGGGAGGTCCCGGCGCGGGAGTCGAGGTCGGAGTGGTTGACCCCGCACGCCTGGACCCGGACCAGGACGTCCCCCGGGCCGATCTGCGGATCGGGGATGTCCGCGTACCGCATCGCCTCGGCGGGGCCGTATTCGTAGAAGACTGCCGCTTTCACCTGCCCGTGACCTCCGCATCTGGGTGGGCCGGCCGGGCTTGCGCTACCCGGAGAATATCCGCGTGGCCGGCAGGGCAGGGCCCGGGCCGGTCAGCTGCCATCGCCCGTTGGCCCCGCGTGCCAGTTCGCCCTTGTCGCGCAGCGCGTCCAGCTCGAGCGCTATCTCGCGGCCGTCATCGCTGCCGAGCGCGTCCATGAGCTCGCGGAAGTACAGCGGCCCCGCCTGCAGCGCCTCACGCACGCTGCCCGCGCTGCGCTCGCGGCTCACCCGCGGCGGCAGCGGGCGCCACTCCTCGATCGAGTCACCGGTCGGCCCCGCGGTGGCGTCGAAGCCGACCTTGGCGAGCGTCCCGCCCTCGGCCGTCGGGTCGGAGTAGTAGGCGGGGAAGCCGTCCATCACCACCAGGTCGCGGTCCGCGCGGAACCGGGTGGACAGCGCCCACTGCACCTCGCCGTCGCTGCGCACGTCGATGTCGGAATCCACGACCACCACGTGTTTCATGCCGCGCATCGCGAACAGCAGCGAGATCACCGCGCGGGCCTGGCCTGGCGCCGCGGAAGCCAGCGCCACCCTGATGTGCTGGCCCACCGACACGGCACCCACCGCGTGCACGGCGGCCGGCTCGATGCCGGCGGCCCGCAGTGCCTGCCACACAGCCGCCTCGATGTTCAGCGCCCCGGTGGGCGTCATCTCCATCCGCGCCATGTCGCGGCCGCCGTGCAGCACGCTCTGGTGCAGGACGTCACGGCGCATCGCGATGGCGGTGACGGTGAACACCGGGTCGGGGTGGGCGGCGCCGTAGAAACCCCAGAACTCGCCGTAGGGCCCGTCGATCTCACGGTAGCCGAGCTCATCGAAGTAGCCTTCGATGATCATCTCCGCGTCCGCGGGCGCTGGCACGCCGTTGGTCACGCCGCGGACCATCGGCAGCGGAGCGCCGCGCAGCGTCGCCACCAGGCCGAACTCGTCACCGGGCCGGCGCAGTGTGGCGGCGAGGAACGCGGTCGGGTGCGCGCCGATCGCAAAGCTCACCGGAAGCCGTTCGCCCCGCTCCAGGCACGCCAGGTAGGTGAGCTTCAGGTCGGAGCGCTGGGTGAGATTCGACGTGAGCTGGCGGTGCCCGCGCAGCATCAGCCTGCGGCAGCCGACATTGCGCTTGCCGGTGGCCGGGTCGACGGAGAAGTCCATCGCGGCGGAGATGTTGGGCCCGCCGTCCAGGTCGTGCTGCAGGTGGAAGGGAAGGCTGGCCAGATCGATGTCGTCGCCGGTCAGCACGACCTGGTGGACCGGCGCGTCCGCGGACGGCACCTCGAAGTGCGGCTGCGGATTGGCCATCCGGTGCTGGTATTCGCGCAGGCTGTCTTCTTCCGCCACGCCGAGCGCGATCGCCAGCCGCCGCCGCGAGCCCATCACCCCGGCCACCAGCTCCAGCTGCTGCGGCCCGGCTTTGCGGAACAGCACGGCCTTGCCCGAGGCCTCGATGATGGAGCTGAGGTCGGCGAGCGCGACCGGCTCCTCGTGCACCTCCACCTCGCCGTGCCGCGTCAGGTCCTCGACCAGGCGTCGCAGCCGGAAACGCTCGAAGTCGGGTTCAGTCGCTGTCATGTCGCCTCTTTCCCGGGGACAGGTGGCTGGCTGGCGGATCGCCTGCGGGCGCG
Organism: Gemmatimonadota bacterium; assembly: GCA_050257395.1. Classification (GTDB taxonomy): domain Bacteria; phylum Actinomycetota; class Actinomycetes; order Streptosporangiales; family Streptosporangiaceae; genus JAIRTY01. The sequence goes on from JBLMWU010000165.1 coordinate 14,289, forward strand.
TGCGCGCCGGGCCGCCGGCTGGCCGCCCTCCCAGCGCTGGACCCCGCCGGTGTCCAGGCCGAACAGGTCGAGCACGCGCCCAACCGTCTGGCTGACGATGTCGTCTGCGGTCTGCGGGTGGTGGTAGAAGGCGGGCACGGGCGGGACGATGATGCCTCCCGCGGCCGTCACCTCGGTCATCAGCCGCAGGTGCGTCAGGTGCAG
>JBLMWU010000166.1:0-3126 GCA_050257395.1 Gemmatimonadota bacterium
CCCGTCACCCGGTGCCGCGGCCGGACCTGCGGCACCGGCTCGGTGAACGTCTTGCGCTTACAGTGCTCCCCGGTGCATTTCCACCGCCACTTCAGCCAGCACACCTCCAGGTGGTCCAGGCCGCGGCGCACGTCCCGGGGCGGGTCACCACCCGGTCATGCGGGCGGGCCGAGACCGTCCCGCAGTCCGGGCACGCCGCCGCCCCCGGATGATCTGTGACCACCCAGACCATTACCGTGCCGTCCGGCCCGGCCTGCGCATCGATGACCTGCAGGCCCTCCACGCCGAACAGCACAGACGCCGTATCCTGGAACACGATGCCCGCGGCTTCCTGATGATCTTGATGTCCGTCGCAAGACCCAAGATCGTAGGAGCCGCGGGCTCCTGCATCACGACACCACGCCGTGACAGGCCCAGATCACGCGGACCAGGCGCGCCCCGTCGCTGCGGGCACGCTCAGCAACACGGTCACCTCACCCAACGTCACCGAGCGAGAGGTACGGCGAGGCGAGCTACTGCGCTTGGAGGGCAACCACGCGACGCACCGCATCCTCGACGCCGAGCGACTGCCGTTCCAGCAACAGCAACCGGCCCAGCGTGGCCCGGTTGAGCCCCAGCGCGGTGATCTTCACCGGCCGGCGAGGAAACCGAGCACTCGCTCGGTCAGCAGGGCCGCGGCGTCGGCGTCGTACCACGGCAGGGAGCTGTCGGCGAACAGGTGCCGGTCGCCGGGGTGGAGGAACAGCTCGGCGTCCTCGGTCGAGGCGACGAGCTCTCGGGCCGCGTCGAGCTCGTAGCCGACGAAGTGCGGGTCGTTCTCCATCCCGTGGATCTGAACAGGTACGCCGGAGGGCCAGGGCGTTCCGAACTCCTCCGGCCGCACGCACCCGTCGAACATCAGCATCCCGCGGGCTCCCGGCCGGGTCTGGGCCAGCATCTGCGCCAGCTCGACGCCGAGCGAGAACCCGGCGTAGACCAGCGCGTTCCCGAGCCCGCCGGCGATCCGCTTGGCCCGCTCCCTGATCTCGCCGGAGCCAAGCTCTTCGGCGTACGCCACCCCCGCCTCGATGCTGTCGAAGGTCCGGCCGTCGTAGTAATCGGGGGTGTGCACGGCATGTCCGGCCGCACGCAGCTTGCCGGCGAAGGCGACGACGCCCGGCGTCAGTCCGAGCGAGTGGTGGAGCAAGAGAACCTCGGCCACCGGGCGTTCGTCCTTTCGCTGCACCTGGGCACCGGCAGCATATCGCCCGCGACGAGCCGCCCGGCCCAGATCACGCGGACCAGGCACGCCCCGTCGCTGCGGGCACGCTCAGCAACACGGTCACCTCACCCAACGTCACCGAGCGACAACAACTTCCCGGTTAACTTCGAAGAGCCGCCAAACCCAAGGCCAGGCAACGGCATGCAGCCTGCCCGGTACTACAGTCCCGGTTTGTGATCTGATCATGGTTCACGCCGGAGAAGCCCGGAGCCGGGCCTGGTGCTGTTGCCATCGGGCGCGGGCTTGGTGCCGGCGCCGCCAGCGGGACCAGGGGTAGCCGAACTGGCGGGCGGCGCGGGTCATGGGCGTGGTGGCCAGGCGCAGCAAGCGGCGGGCTTCGGGGACGCTGACCTTGACCAGGCCGGGGTCTTCGGGCGGCGGCTCGTCCGCGCTGACCGGGAAGGCCCCGGTGTCGGCCCAGCCGGCGGGCTGGGCTGCCGCGCCGGGTGCGGGAGCGTTGGCGGGTTGTGCTGACGGGGCGGGCGGTTCGGGCCGGGCGGCGGCGGCGAGCAGGGCGAGCGCGCACATGGACAGCGCGGTGTGGCGGTGGAAGGACTGCCACTGCCGGACCTGGTGGCCGTCGAAGCCGGCCTGCCCTTTTGCCTGCTGGTGACATTCTTCTACCGGCCATCTCTTCCCGGCGACAGCGATCAGCGCGCTCAGGGACACCGGGCGGCCTGCCGGGGCGTGGCAGTAGAAGTACGCCAGCTGCGACGGGCCGGCGATGCTGCCGCGCAGCAGCAGCCAGTGCCGCGGCGAGGCGGTGGCCAGCCACGCCCAGTGGTAGTCGCGGTGGCCTTTGCACCCCTTGCCGCACGAGCGCATCTCCCACCCGCCGGCGGGCACCCGCCGCGCCGCCGCGTCCGCCCGGACCTTGCCGCGGCGCGGGTGCAGCCGGGCCCGGAAGTCGCACGGGACCTCGAGCACGTACCCCTTCCCCGCGTCCTCGCAGGCCGCCCGCAGCTTCGCCGAACGGCCGCAGACTTCATCGCCGGCGACCCCGGCGGACGGCACGCCGGCGCCGATCGCACCGGTGATCATCTGCGTGCCCAGCTCAGTCTTCGTCTTGAACTCCACGTCGGCGGGCACCTTCGCGCGACCGCGCCGGGCCTTGTCCTCACACCAAGCCTTCGGCAGGTAGAGCCGGAAGCCGGGCAGCGCGTGGCCGCGGGCGGTGACGTAGGCGCAGTTCACCACGGTCTGGCAGTTCTCCACCTGGCCGGTGATCCCGGCATGCTGGCGGGCCACCCCGACCGTCATCTGGCCCTGCTTCAGCCCGGCGGTCTCATCGATCACCAAGATCGCCCCCGGGCCGCCCAGGTGATCGGCGATGAACCGCTGCAGCCGCTCCAGCGCCGCCTTCCAGTCCCAGGCGTGCTCAGCCAGCAGCGCCTGCATCCGCCGCGCCGACGCGTGCCCGGCGGCCTCGGCGAACTGCCAGCACGACCGGCGGCCGCCGGGCCCGGCCAGCAGCGCATCGAGGTAAGCGAACGCGGTGAGACGGGACCTGGCCTGGCAGAACACCGGCGCCACCCCGGCGCGCAACTCATCCCGGAGCGCTCCCAGCCAGCGGCCATCCTCTACGATGGCCGCAGCGGCCACCTGCTGATCTTGTTGTGTCACAGCACCTGATCACCCAGGTGGCCGTCCCGGCGCGGACGGCCGATCCCCGCACGCCATGATCACCCAGGCGCTACATCACAAACCGGGACTGTAGTACCGGCCACATACCCGGGCCAGCCTTCCGGCCCGTTCATCGGGCACGCTCGGCCAGCCCGCCCGAATCCTCGCACCCAGCCACGCGCACAGAATCTCACGGTCGCCGCCAAAGCGCAGGCGGCAATCCCGCAAGCCAGTCGCCGCGG
>JBLMWU010000167.1:0-3952 GCA_050257395.1 Gemmatimonadota bacterium
ACGGCAGCCAGTACCGCTGCCTCGTCGTTGTGCGGGGCTCGTCGCTCGATGCGCATGGCACAAGCGTGCCATGCGCCCGGTGGCATGCGCCTGGGTCAGCAGAACCACCCGCTCGGCGGCATTATGCCGGTGATCCATGTCAAGTTGATCATGGCTTGTTCCGGTAGCGGCGTGCAGCCGTGGCGGCGGTGGTGCCGAGTAGTTCGCCGATCTGAGTCCAGGTGAGTTCCTGGTCGCGGGCGTCGTGGACGGCCTGGGGCAGGAGCTGCTGGGCCTGGGTGATGAGGCTGGCCAGGGCGTGGAGCCGGGCGGCGGAGTCACCGAGCCAGTAAGGCGTGCGCAGGCGGGCGAGGCTGTCGATGGCGTCGGTGAGGATTTGGAGGCTGTCGTCGCCGGTTCGGGGAGCGGGCAGCTGGCCGGGCCGGGTGAGGCGCAACGCGGGCTGGTTCATGACGCGTCCTGGTCGATCCGGGCGAGCAGCGAGGCGAAGAGCTGCCCGCGGTGGTCTTGGTGCCTGGCGATGGCGTCGTGGTGCTGGGCTTGCAGGGTGGGGCGGAATGCGATGCTGGTCTGGAAGAACGTGCAGGTCTCGCAGATCGACTCGAAGGCGCAGTCCAGCTCGGCGGGCCGGGTGCAGTAGCCGTTGCCGAGCATCCGGTGGTGCTCGCGGCGCAGCCGGGCCATCTTGGGCCCGATCGCGTCGGCGGGCAGGACAGGGGCCTGGCCGTAGAGGGCCTCGACTTTCTCGCTGACGGCGAAGTATTCATCGGCGACGGTGCGGCTGGCGATCTTGGCGTAGCGCAGGGTCATGTCCAGGCTGCGGTGTTTTATATGCGGGTGATCCAGAGGCAGTGACATGATCGCGCGGCGCGGTCTGTCAACGGCTGGAAGGGAAACCACCCATTGGAGTTCATGCCATGCCTGGTCCGCTCGGCGGCAGACGGCGAGGTCCGGAAGATCACGCTCGGGCATCCGCTGCTGGATGACTACCTGGTGTTCGTGGCGGCGCGGGCACGGATCAACACCTGGCTTGCCGTGGCCTACGACTTGAAGGTGTTCTTCGAGGTCGTCGGCAAGGAGCCGGCCGTGGTGACTGCTGGGGATGTGTTCGCTTTCTTGTCCGCGCAGCGCGCTCCTCGTCGCGGGGAGCGGGTCGTGCGGCTGGAGGACGGCGAGGCGGGCCTGGCAGCACGGACGATCGCCCGGCGGCTGTCGAGCGTGCGGGGCCTGTATGGGTACCTGTGCGCCCGGGAGGACACGGGCGTGCGCCGCAACCCGGTGCCGGCCAGCCTGGCTGCCCGCCGGCCGGGCGCACGGCGTGGCCAGGGCGGGATGCCGCTGATCCGCACGCCCCGCACCCTGCCGCGGGTGCTCGCGCCTGCCGAGGTCGACGCGCTGCGGGCGGCGTTGCGGACCCACCGCGACCGGGCCATGGTGGATGCGATGGTGCTGGGCGGGCTGCGCCGCTGCGAAGTGCTCGGATTGCGGCTGGAGGACCTCAGCGCCGGTGAGCGGCGGCTGTTCGTGGCCGAGGGCAAGGGCGGCCGGCAGCGGGTGGTGCCGGTCTCGGCGCGGTTCTTCGCCGCCGTGGGGGCCTACCTGGAATCGGAACGGCCCGCAGCGGCTGCGAACAGGCAGGTGTTCGTGGTGCTGAAAGGCGCCCGCCGCGGCGAGCCGCTGTCGGCGGCCGGGGTGGATGAGATCCTTGACGGGGCACGGAGCCGTGCCGGGCTGGAGCGGGCAACCTGCCACCAGTTGCGCCACACCTGTTTCACCCGGCTGCGGGAAGCGGGCATGGCGCTGGAGGCCATCCAGGCCCAGGCGGGTCACGCCTCGATCGAATCGACCCGCCTCTACCTGCACCTGGCCAACGGCTGGCTGGAGGAGGAGTACCTGCGGGCGGCGGAGGCAATCGAGGCGCAGGCCGCCCTGCCCGCCGGGGAGGCCGGCCGGTGAGCGGATCACCGGCCCGGCGCCCGGCCGTCGAGGACCTGGTTGACGCCTACCGCAACGACCTGCAAGCCGCCGGCATGTTCGCTGGTCATCCGGTCACCTCGGTGGCCCGCATGTTCTTCACCCGGGTCGGGCCCGAGGGGTGGGCCCGCCTGCCGCTGGCAGCCCAGTGCGCCTTGCCGCTCAAGGACCGGCGGGTGGTCGGCTGGCTGATCGTGACGGGGCGGCTGCGTCCCAGCCCCGACTACCTGGCGGCCTGCCGCCCCTACCTCGGTGAGGTCGCCGCCCGTCATCACCGTGCGTTCTATGAGCGTTTCGCCGCCACCTCCGCCGAGCTCGGCTTCGGCCCGGTCGTGACCCGCCTGCAATGGTCGGCGCTGGCCAAGGTGACCGCAGTGGCCGGGCTGGGCCCCGGGCAGGTGACCCAGGCCGTCATCGACGAGGGCAGGCAGGCGCTGACCGCCGCCATCGGCCGCCACCGGCCCGGCAGCCACGGCCCCCAGGCGCTCAGCGCGGCACTGTTCGGATTGCAGACCACGTTGTTCCACCTCGGCGTGCTCGGCACCGCTCCCCGCAAGACCAGCCCTGACCGCTCGGCTGAACGGGCCGCGCAGTGGGCATCGGCGCCGCCGCAGCTGTCATCCACCCTGGCCGGCTACATCGCCCAGGTGCGCCTGTCGCTGCGGGCCTCGACCATGGTGCGCGTCGAGGGCGTGCTGCGCGAGTTCGCCTGCTGGCTGGCCGGCGATGCCCCCGAGGTCGCGTGCGTCGCCGACCTTCGCCGCCGCCACATCGAGGCCTACAAGCTGCACCTGGCCGGCCGGCCATCGGCCCGCGGCGGGCACCTGTCCAAGGTCAGCCTGGCCGAGCACCTCGGCGCCCTGCGCACCTGCTTCGAGCGGCTCACCGAGTGGGACGGCGTCGACGTCCCCGCCGCGGTGCTGGTGTTCTCCGGCGACCTGCCGCTGCGCGACGAACCGCTGCCCCGCTTCCTCGACGACGGCGCGTTCACCAAGCTGCTGCAGGCCACCCGAAATGACGAGGACCCGTTCGTCCGCCTTGCCGTGGAATTCCTGGCCCGCACCGGCCTGCGCAAAGGCGAGTTCCTCGATCTCACCGTCGACTCCGTCGTGCAGATCGGCGCCGCCTACTGGCTGCACGTGCCGCTCGGCAAGCTGCGCACCGACCGTTATATCCCGCTGCATCCCCAGCTCAAAGACCTCCTCGACGCCTGGCTCGCCGAGCGGCCCGCCAGCTTGCGCAGCCCTTACCTGTTCACCGAGCACGGCCAGCGCATCGGGCAGGGCCGCGTCGACCGGGCCGTCGCCAAAGCCGCCCGCGCTGCCGGAATCGGCCACGTCAGCCCGCACAGGCTCAGGCACACGCTGGCAACCCAGGCGATCAACCGGGGCATGAGCCTTGAGGCGATAGCCGCCCTTCTCGGCCATCGATCGATGCGGATGACCATGGTGTATGCCCGCATCGCCAACCGCACCGTGGCCGAGGAGTACTTCGCGGTGTCGGAGAAGGTCGAGGCCCTCTACGACGCCCCCAGCAAGACCCTGCCCGCCCACGCCGAGGGCGCCGAGATGCGCAAGCTCCGCGCCGAAATGCACCGGCGGATGCTCGGCAACGGCTACTGCGCCCGCCCCGTCGGCCTGGACTGCCACTTCGAGTCCATCTGCGAATCGTGCACGTTCTTCCAGACCACCATCGAGTTCCGTCCCACCCTCGAAAAGCAGCGCGACGACGCCGCCACCAAGGGCCAGGCCGGGCGGAAGAAAATCTTCGACGGACTGCTGTCCCGCCTCGGCGAGGCAGCCTCCTAGCAAGATCAACTTGACAAGATCACCCGCATAATGGCCGAGCATCGCGGCGATCGCTTCCAGGCTCATGCCGCGGTTGATCGCCTGGGTGGCCAGCGTGTGCCGCAGCTGGTGGGGGTGGATGTGCGGCAGCCCGGCCGCGGCGCCGGCCCTGTTGATCATCCGGGTGACGG
>JBLMWU010000168.1:0-16122 GCA_050257395.1 Gemmatimonadota bacterium
CCGGCCCGGGAGTCCCGGGCCGGCCGCCAGCGAGATCAGGCGATCCGGGTGCTTATCCGGCGCCGTTGTTGCCCAGCGCCACCAGCGCCCGCCGGGTGCCGCCGGCGTTGATGTAGTTGCCGACCCCGGCGCAGCCCCACTGAGCCCAGCAGGACACGTCTTTGAACTGGGTGAAGGCAGCCGACGTGGTGTTGGAGTTGCCGGGTGCCGGGACGCCCGCCGCAGTCTGCCAGGTGGAGGTGGAGTAGGCGACCGACAGCAGCGAGACCAGGCTCGGGCTGCCGTTGTTGGCGTAGGAGCCCACGGCGTCGCAGGTCGCGGTGTCCACGCAGGACAGCCCGTTGAGCTGGGGTGCCGGCGGGGTGGCCCCGTCGCTGGGCTTGATGGTGATCTCCTGGGCGTTCTTGTTCCAGGTGCCGCCGGTCTCGGTCACGGCGAAGACCGCCTTCTGCCCGGAATTGTTGACGTAGTTGCCGACCGCGACGCAGTCGTTCACGTCTGGGCAGGAGACCGCGTGGAGGTCACCGGCCTTCGACTTGGCGTTGGCGGGGAGGTTGATCGAGAACCCGGGGTTCCAGGTGCCGTTCGTCGAGGTGAAGATGAACGGGCGGACCACGCCGGCGGTGTTGTTGTACTTGCCCACGCCGACGCAGTCACCGGTCGCGGGGCAGGAGATCCCGTACGGGGTGATCGTCTTGCCGGCCTTGGGCGCGTCGGACGGCACGACGATCCAGTGGCTGGTGATCCACTTGCCGCTCTCCTGGATGTACCCGCCGATCTCGATGTCGCCGTCCTTGTCGCGGTAGGTGCCGACCGCGCCGCAGTTGCCATGGCTGGAGCAGGAGATCCTGAGGAGCTTGGCGTTGGTGGGGGTCGTGCTGTTCTTGGGCAGCGGGATGCCCGTCGCCTTGTTCCAGCCGCCCGTGCCCATGGTGGCGATGAACGGCTTGTTGTACTTGCCGCTGTTCGCCGAGTAGCGGTAGTAGCCCACCGCCACGCAGGACGTGCTGGAGGCGCACCAGACGTCGCTGGCGTCGGACCTGGCCTTGGTGGCGGCGCCGGTCGGCAGGGTCAGCTGCTTCGCCTTGCCCCAGGTGCCGCCGGCCTCGCTGACCACCATCGGCAGATCGCCGTTGGTGGTGCTCTTCTGGAAGGAGCCTGCGGCCAGGCAGAAGCTGCCGTCGTGCAGGCAGTACACCCCGAGCAGCTGCGCGGGCGCCGTGCTGAGGGCGCCGGTGGGCATGCTGATGCTGGTGGCCTGCAGCCAGACCGGGCTGGCCGGCGGGGTGATCGCCCCGGCGCCGGTGCTGGCGGCCAGCGCCAGGCCGCTCGCGAGTGCCAGGGCCGCGCTGCCCAGGCTCAGGGCGCGGCGGAACCGGCGCCCGGCCCCCATCCCGCGATGACGCTCATCCATTCCTGATACCCCTACTCGTCCGTGTTCCGGGGCCATGACCGCGCCGCCAGCTGTCCGGGACTGCACCGGCACCGCGGTCGCCGGGCATGCGGGGTGCCGGGCGGAACCGTGGGTCGCCATCGCGACCGGCTGTGGTCTGGAAGGCCGTAATTTGCTCAACGCTGACCCGCTTTGTACCACAAGGCTGTGGACGTCACGGGTGTGACGCGCCATTTGCCCCATGGGTTTACCGCCGGCGCAGGCAGGCCAGGAAACTCCGGGGGGCCGGCGCAGCGCCGGGCCGGTGAGGGAGCAGGTGAGCACGGCTGAAGCTGCCCGAGGATGAGGCACGGGCGCGGTTCAGCGCCGCGCCGGTCGCCCGGCTGGCCACGGTAGGCCAGGCGGGCCAGCCGCACATCGTGCCGGTCACCTTCGCGGTGGACGGCGACCTCGTGTACACCGCGGTGGACGGCAAGCCCAAGCGGAGCCGGCAGCTGCAGCGGCTGAGCAACATCCTGGCCAACCCGCACGTGTCGCTGCTCGCGGACCACTACGAGGCCGACTGGGACCGGCTGTGGTGGGTCCGCGCGGACGGGCTGGCGACCATCCAGGAGCAGCCCGCGGAGGTCACCGGGCTGCCCGGGCTGCTGGCCGGGCGCTACCCGCAGTACCGGGACAGCCCGCCCGCGGGCCCGGTCATCCGGGTGGCGGTGCGGCGCTGGAGCGGCTGGGCGGCCGCGCCAGCCGTTCACCCGTAGCCGGCCCGCCCCGCTACGATCGCGGATATGGCAGACGTGCACGACACCAACGCCGACGTCTGGAAGTCCGACCAGCACGTCGCCACCTGGACGTCAGCCGCGCAGGAGCGGGAGCGGCGGTACGCCACCCCCCGCCGGCTGCTGGCCGAGCTGCTGCCGTTCACCGGGGACGAGCCGTTCACGTTCCTGGATCTCGGGGCCGGCACGGGCGCCGCCACCCGGGCGATCCTGGACCGCTACCCGGCCGCGACGGCGATCCTGGCCGACTTCTCCCCGCAGATGATGGCCGAAGGCGCCCGGGCGCTGGCGCCCTATGAGGGCCGTTACCGCTACGTGGAGTTCGACCTGGCCGGCGGTGACTGGCCGGCCGGGATCCCGGCGACCGTCCCGGCCGTGGTCACGTCCTTGTGCGTGCACCACCTGACCGACGGGCGCAAGCAGGAACTGTTCCGCGAGATCTGGCAGCACCTCGAGCCGGGCGGCTGGTACCTCAACTTCGACCCGGTCAGCGCCGGGGACCCGGCGGTGGAGGCGGCCTGGCAGCGGGTGAACGACCAGCGTGACCCGGCGGCCGCGGCCAAGCGGGCGAACCGCACCCCGCAGGAGCAGCTGCACTGGGAGAACCACGTGCGCTACATCATCCCGCTCGCCCCCCAGGTCGGGTACCTGCGGGACGCAGGGTTCGAGGCGGTCGACGTGTACTGGAAAGAGCTGGAGTACGTGATCTACGGCGGCCGCCGCCCGGCCGGGCCGGCGTGACCGGGCGGATGAACGAAGAGCCGCCACCCGCCGCCCTGCTGGCGATGATGCCGTTCGCGGGCAAGCTCGGCATCACCCTGGACACCGCCACCGCCGCGGAGGTGACCGGCCGCCTGCGCTGGGCCGGGGATCTGTGCACCGCCGGCGGCATCCTGCACGGCGGGGCGCTGATGGCGCTGGCCGACAGCCTCGGCGGCGCCTGCGCGTTCCTCAACCTGCCGCCGGGCGCGGGCACGGCCACCATCTCCTCTTCGACCAGCCTGCTGCGGGCCGTGCGGGAGGGGGAGGTCACCGGCACGGCCCGGCCGCTGAACGTGGGCCGCACGGTCGTCGTCGTGCAGACCGACCTGCGCGACGACGCGGGCCGGCTGGTCGCCCAGACCACCCAGGCCCAGGCCGTCCTGCCCGCCCGCTGAAAGCGGATCATCCGGGGCCGGGCACCCATAAGCTGCCGGGCATGACGCCGCAGGACAGCTGGTACGGGGCCGTATCGGGCGTGCCTCCCGCCGCCTCCCGCCGCCGCCTCGCCGGCCGGATCGTCTTCTGGACCCTCACCGGCCTGGCGGCCGCCGTCCTGGCAGGCGGGCTGGTCCTGGCGGCTGCCTCCCTGCGCCCTTACACCGACCCCGGCAGGTCGATGGAGAACACCATCCAGCCCGGCAGCCGTTTCCTGGCGGAACCGGGCGCTGCCGTCCGCCGCGGCGATCTGGTGCTCTTCCCGGTCCCCCCGGGCGGGCCAGCAGCGGGGCAGGTGCTCAAACGGCTGATCGGGCTGCCCGGCGACCACGTCGCCTGCTGCGACGCCCGCGGCCGGGTCACCGTGAACGGCAGGCCCCTCGGCGAGACCTACCTGTACCCGGGGGACGCGCCGTCCACGTTCCGGTTCTCAGTGGCGCTGCGCGGCGGCCAGGCGTGGGTGCTCGGCGACCACCGCAGCATCTCCTACGACTCCCGCGAGTACGGGCCGGTGCCCCTCGGCAGCATCACCGGCCGGGTCGTTCTCGCCGCCCGGCCCGGCTCCTTCACCTTCACCCCGGTGCGGACCCCGCGCACCTTCGTGGCCGGCGGCCTCGCGCCGCCGGACCAGCGGGACGCCTGGCCGGTCAGGCAGCTGGCGGCGGGGTCGGCCGGCCTCGGCGCGCTGATCGCCCTCGCCGCGTTCGGGGTCATCCGGGCGCTGGCCCGCCGCCGCGCGGCCCGCTGGCGGGCCTGACCGCGGGCAGGTGCACCCGGAAGGTGGCGCCGCGGCCGGGCTCGCTGTCCACGCTGATCGTGCCGCCATGCGCGCTCGCGGAGGCAGCCCCGGCCCGGCTCGCGGCCGGGCCGGGGCGCGCCCGCTCCGACGCCCGCGGGCCGGTGGGCGAGCGCCTCGGTGACCGCCTCAGCGGACAGCTCGAAGTCCTCGACCTGGCCGGCCTGGAAGTTGCCGTACGCGGTCAGGTCGAGCAGCCCGTGCCCGCACACCGCGGTGAGGATGACCTTCTCCTCCCCGGTCTCCTTGCAGCGCAGCGCCTCCTCGATGCAGGCGGCGATCGCGTGCGTCGGCTCCGGTGCGGGCAGGATGCCTTCGGTCCGGGCGAACCGCAGGCCGGCTTCGAAGCACTCGCTCTGCGGCTTGGCCACCGCCTCCATCAGGCCGAGCTCGTAGATGTGCGAGAGCAGCGGCGACATGCCGTGGTAGCGCAGCCCGCCCGCGTGGATCGGGTCCGGGATGAACTCGTGGCCGAGGGTGTGCATCTTCAGCAGCGGCGTCATGCCCGCGGTGTCGCCGAAGTCGTAGGCGTAGACGCCCTTGGTGAACGACGGGCAGGCGGCAGGCTCGACCGCCCGCAGCACCGGGTTCATCCGGCCCGCCAGCTTCTCGCCCAGGAACGGGAACGCCAGCCCGGCGAAGTTGGAGCCGCCGCCGGTGCAGCCGATGATCAGGTCCGGCCCGGCCTCGCCGGCCTGGGCGAACTGCTTGATCGCTTCCTGGCCGATCACGGTCTGGTGCAGCAGCACGTGGTTGAGCACGCTGCCGAGCGAGTAGCGGGTGGCCTCGTCGCCCGCGGCGACCTCCACCGCCTCGCTGATGGCGATGCCCAGGCTGCCGGGGGAGTCCGGGTGATCGGCGAGGATGCCCCGGCCCGCCTGGGTGATGCCGGACGGGCTGGGGTGGACGGTGGCGCCGTAGGCCTCCATCAGCAGCTTGCGGTACGGCTTCTGGTCGTAGGAGGCGCGGACCTGCCACACCTCGCACTGCAGGCCGAACACGGCGCACGCGAACGCCAGCGCGCTGCCCCACTGGCCCGCGCCGGTCTCGGTGGTCAGCCGGGTCACGCCCTCCTGGGCGTTGTAGTACGCCTGGGGGACGGCGGTGTTGGGCTTGTGGGAGCCGGCCGGGCTGCCGCCCTCGTACTTGTAGTAGATCCGCGCCGGGGTGCCGAGCTCCTTTTCCAGGCGCCGGGCCCGGAACAGCGGGGTGGGCCGCCACAGCCGGTAGACGTCCACGACCGCCTCGGGAATGTCGATAAATCGATCTGGCGACACTTCCTGGGCGATGAGCGCGGCCGGGAAGAGCGGCGCCAGCGCCTCCGGGCCGATCGGCTCGTGGGTGCCCGGGTGCAGCGGCGGCGGCGGGGGCGCGGGCAGGTCGGGGATGACGTTGTACCACTGCCGGGGCAGCTCGGACTCATCCAGCAGGTATTTGACCTGACCACCCATGGATCCTCCCGCGGGGCGCAGCGACGTGACGACGTGCCCCGACCTTAGCGACTTTTCGGCCAGGGCGGGAGTGGGCCCCGTCACCCTCACCAGGCCTGTGACCTGCGCGGGCATGGCCTTGGGGTGGATAACTCATGACATATCGTCCGCTCCTTTATCGCCGGGCACGGCTGGCCGCCCGCGTCCGCGAGCCGCTTGCGGGGCCATATCCGGCATGTCAGGGTGAACGGGTGTCTCCCGCGGCAGCCCCCCGGCCGGTGAAGGCCGGCACCCGCCGGGCCTGGAGCGTGCTGGCCGTGGCCGGCACGGTGGTGCTCATCACGGGCGTGCTGATCGCCGCCGCCGGGGAAGCGCTGGCGCGCGGCACCGAGCGCGGCACCCCGCCCGCGACCGTGGCGGGCCTGCTGCTGGCAGCGTGCGGGCTGGCGTGCGGCGCCGCGCTGATCGCCGCGGCGGCCGCGGGCGTGCCCGGGGCGCAGCGCCGCCCGGGGCAGCCGGGCGTGCCCCGCCCGTTCCGGCACCGGGGTGCCGCCCGCAGGCCCGCGGCGGCCCGCGAACCGGGCACGCTGGGCCCGCTCAGCACGGACGGCCCGGCCGCCGCGGGCCCGGGCAGCGCGGACCGGGACGACCCGCCCGGGGGCCGGGCGGCCAGCGGCGGCCGGCCGGAGCCGGCCGCCCCCCGGGGGCCGTTCGAGCCGGCCAGCCAGCGCGGCGGGCCGGCGGCGCCGCGCACGGACCCGCCCGCGCCCGCTGACCCCGGCCCGGGCGGACAGGAGACGTCGGAGGAGTGGCTGCGGTCGCTGCGGCCGGGCGGGCCGCCCGGCTGATCGCCGCCATCCGGCCCGGCCGGGCGGCGCCGGGACAGGGCGCCGCGCCAGGTCAGTCCCGCGGGCGCTGGCCCGGCTGGGCGGTCAGCCCGGCCACCAGCAGGTCCACCACGGTGCGGACGAAGCTGTCGGTGAGCGGCCGGTGCCCGTGCAGCAGCCGGTGGTACGCCGCGCCGTAGAGCATGTCCAGGGCCACGTCCAGGTCGGTGCCCGCCGGGATCTCGCCGCGCCCGATGGCCCGCCGCAGCATGATGGCGTGCTGCTCGCGCAGGCGTTCCACCACCTGCTCCCGCCACGCCACCGCGAGCGCCGGGTCGGCCTGCGCCTCCGCGATCAGGCCGGCCAGCATCCGGCCGGCCCGGGTGCCGGTGACCGCGCGGACCCAGGAGCGCAGGGCCGCCAGCAGGTCGCCGCGCAGGGTGCCGGTATCGGGCAGCGGCTGCTGCTCCTTGAACTCGGCGCGGAACGCGTCCAGCGCCAGCGCGCCCCGCGACGGCCAGCGCCGGTAGATCGTGGCCTTGCCCACCCCGGCCCGGGCCGCCACCTCCTCGATGGACATGCCGCCGAGCCCCTGCTCAGCCAGCACCTCGGTGGCGGCGCGGAGGATCGCCCGGTCCGCCTCCTCGCTGCGCGGGCGGCCGCGCCGGGCGGGCGCCCCCGATCCGGGCCCCGGCGGCGGAATAGGTGCCGTCCCCATGAAGTTGCAGCCTACGTCCAAAAACAAAACGAAACGTTGCGTATCGGATTGGTGACATGAGCCGCCAGACCAGGATCGGCCCGCAGCCGCTTCCGGCCAGACTCGCGCTGCTGCTGATCCTGACCGCCGCCTTCATGGTCGTCCTGGACTTCAGCATCGTGAACGTGGCCCTGCCCTCGATCGGGCGGGAGCTGGGCTTCACCGCCAGCACGGTGCAGTGGGTGGTCACCGGGTACGCCATCGCCTTCGGCGGCCTGCTGATCCTCGGCGGCCGCGCCGCCGACCTGTTCGGCCGCCGCCGCATGTTCATCACCGGCCTGCTGGTGTTCACCGCCGCCTCGCTGGCCGGCGGCCTGGCCCGCGACCCGGGGCTGCTGGTCGCCGCCCGCGCCGTGCAGGGCGCGGGCGCCGCCATGGTCGCGCCGGCCGCGCTGTCCCTGATCACCACCGGCTTCCCGGAGGGGCCGCGGCGCACCCGGGCGCTCGGCTGGTACGGCGCGACCGCCTCCATCGGCTTCGTCGCCGGCCAGGTGCTCGGCGGCATGCTGGTGCAGTTCACCACCTGGCGGGCGGTGTTCCTGGTGAACGTGCCGGTCGGGCTGGCGGCCGCGCTGGCCGCGCCCCGGCTGCTGGGCCGCCGCGGGCCGCTGCACCAGGCACCGGCCGCAGGCCCGGCCCCGGGCGGCGGCGGCCCGCGGCGGCGCCTGGACGTGGGCGGGGCCCTGCTCATCACCGGCGCGGTCGCGGCGCTGGTGTTCGCCGTGTCCCGGGGCGATGTGGCCGGCTGGGGCTCGGCGGTGGTGCTGTCCGCCCTGGCGGCCGCCGCGGTGGCGGCGGCCGGGTTCGTGCTGGTGGAGAGCCGCCACCCGGACCCGCTGATCCGGACCGGCCTGCTGCGCCTGCCGTCGCTGCGCCAGGGCTACCTCATGACCATGCTGCTCGGGGTGTGGAACGGCGGCGAGATGCTGGTGCTGTCCCTGTACTTCCAGCAGGTGCTGCACGACTCCGCGCTCGCCAGCGGGCTGGCCATCGCCCCGCAGGGCATGGTCGGCTTCACCGCGGGCGCCTTCGGCGCGCGGCTGGCCGCCCGCATCGGCGTGCGCCGCCTGCTGATGGTGACCAGCGCCGCCACCACCGCCGGGTTCATCGTGCTCACCCAGCTGCCCGCCACCGGCCACTACAGCCCGCTGCTGGCCGCGGTGGTGTTCGTCGGGTTCGGCAGCGCGGGCACCGCGTTCGGCGCCATGGTGAGCGCCAGCCGCGGGGTGCCCGACGCCGACCAGGGCGTGGTCGGCGGGGTGATCAACACCAGCCGCCAGCTCGGGGCCGCGATCGGCGCCGCCCTGCTGCCCGCCATCGCCATCGCCGCCGGCCACCGCGGCGGCGCCGCCAGCGCCGCCGGGGACCGGGCGGCCATGCTGGCCGGCGCCGTCACCGGCGCCGTCGCCCTGCTCGTCGCCTGGCTCGGCTCCCGCCGCCAGCAGCCCCTCACCCCGGACAGGACAACGACCTGACCACCGGCAGCGCCAGCGCCGCCCGGCACCGGCCCGGCCGCCAGCGCACCGGGTCGCCGCGGCAGCCCGCTGGCCTGCGCCGACCGTGAACCCGCCGCGCCAGGGCGGCCGCGCCGTTCCGGCATTTGCCGGTGTTGCCTAGGCTGGAAGCCGTGTCACAGCACGACGTCGGGCTCGAGCAGGACTACGTGTCCATGCTGTACGGGCACCTCGACGAGCTCCGGGAACGGGCGTCGGCCCGGCTTGCCCAGACCCTCCGGGAGACCGGCGGGACTCCGCAGGCGCGGACCGAGCGCGACGTGCGCGCGACCATGTACACGCAGCGCATCGCGCAGCTCGACGCCGCCGAGAACGGGCTGTGCTTCGGGCGGATCGACTTCCACGACGGCGCCCCGCGCTATATCGGGCGGATGGGCATCCGGGACGAGGACGACGACTACGAGCCGCTGCTGCTGGACTGGCGGGCGCCCGCCGCCCGGCCGTTCTACCTCGCCACCCCGGTGTCGCCGGAAGGGGTGCGCCGCCGCCGCCACATCAAGACGCTGCGCCGGGAGGTCATCCGGCTCGACGACGAGGTGCTCGACCTCACCGCGGCGGGCGCCAACGGGCACGCCGGCAGCCTGACCGGTGAGGCCGCGCTGCTCGCGGCGCTGAACGCCAGCCGCACCGGCAAGATGAGCGACATCGTCGAGACGATCCAGGCCGAGCAGGACTGGATCATCCGGTCCCCGCACAAGGGCGTGCTGGTGGTGCAGGGCGGGCCGGGCACCGGGAAGACCGCGGTGGCGCTGCACCGGGCCGCGTACCTGCTGTACACCTACCGCGAGCAGCTGGCCCGGCGGGTCGTGCTGGTCGTCGGCCCGAACCCGACGTTCCTGCGGTACGTGAGCCAGGTGCTGCCCTCGCTGGGTGAGACCTCGGTGCTGCTGTCCACCGTCGCCGACCTGTACCCGGGGATCACCGCCCGCCGCCCCGAGCCGGCCGCGGTTGCCCGCATCAAGGGCCGGCCCGGCATGGCCGCGGTGCTGGCGGCCGCCATCCGCGACCGGCAGGGACCGCGGCGCGGCGGGCTGGAGGTCACCTTCGAGCGGGACGTGCTGCGGCTGGACCGGCGTGCCTGCAACCGGATCCGCGACCGCGCCCGCCGGTCCCGGCAGCCGCACAACCAGGCCCGCTCGCTCGCGCACCGGCTGCTCATCGACGCCCTGGCGCAGCAGGTCGCCGACCGGATCGGCACCGACGTGCTGGGCGGCGGCAACCTGCTGGGGGCCGAGGACATCCAGGCCATCCGCGGCGAGCTGCTGGAGACCCGGGAAGTGCGGGCCGCGCTGGAGGAGTTCTGGCCGTCCCTGACCCCGCAGCGGCTGCTCACCGATCTGTTCGCCGCACCGGACCTGCTGGCGGCCGCGGCGCCGGACCTGCCTGCCGCGGACCGGGACGCGCTGCTGCGCGAGCCGGGCGGCGGCTGGAGCGCGGCTGACGTCCCGCTGCTCGACGAGGCCGCGGAGCTGCTGGGGGAGGACGACCGGGCGGCCCGGCGGCGCAAGGAACGCGAACGCCGGCGCCGGATCGCCTACGCCCGCGGCGTGCTGGACCTGGCGTACGGCTCCCGCTCGGTGGACCTCAACCCGGAGGAGGAAGCGGAGATCCTGTCGGCCTACGACATCCTCGACGCCGAGCGGCTGGCCGAGCGGTACGAGGACGAGGACGACCGGACCGCGGTGGAGCGGGCCGCCGCCGACCGGACCTGGACGTTCGGGCACATCGTGGTGGACGAGGCGCAGGAGCTGACACCGATGGCGTGGCGGATGCTGATGCGCCGGTGCCCGGCCAGGTCCATGACCATCGTCGGGGACATGGCGCAGGCCAGCGACCTGAGCGAAGCCGGGTCGTGGCAGGACGTGCTGGAACCGCACCTGGCCGACCGGTGGCGGCTGGAACGGCTGTCGATCAACTACCGCACCCCGGCGGAGATCGCCGAGGTGGCCAGCGACGTGCTCGCCGTCATCGACCCGGACTCCAAGCCGCCGGCCCCGGTCCGGGAGACCGGGGTGGAGCCGTGGGCCCACCAGGCGCCAGCCGGGGAGCTGCCGTCCGTGCTGGCGTCGCTGGCGGTCTCCGAGTCCGCCCGGATCGGCTCCGGGCGGCTGGCGGTGATCGTGCCCAGGACCCGGCTGGACGAGCTGACCGCGGCGGTCGGGGTGGCCGTGCCGGACCTGGCGCTGGCCGACGACCCAGACCTGGACCGGCCGGTGGCGGTGCTCAGCGTCAAGCAGGCCAAGGGGCTGGAGTTCGACTCGGTGCTGGTCGCCGACCCCGCATGCATCCTGGCCGAGTCACCGCGCGGCGCGGGCGACCTGTACGTGGCGATCACCCGCGCCACCCAGCGCCTCGGGGTGATCCACGAGGGTGAACTGCCATCCGTCCTCACCCGCCTCCGCACGCTGGCAGAATCGGGGTCAGCCTGACCGCCTGACCCGGGGAGGCGCGGTGACCTGGCTGTCCGTCGATCCTGAGGTGTGCGCGGCGTACCCGGCGCTGCTCATCGACGCGGTGGTGGCGGACGGGTTCGCCGGGGCCGCGCCCTGGCCGTCCGTGGAGGACCGGCTGGCCGCGCTGGAAGCGGGCACGGCCGCCGGGAAGCCGCTCCCGGCCGGCGACGGCGACCCGCACATCGCAGCGTGGCACGCTGCCTACCGGGGATTCGGCACGAATCCGCGGCGCCAGCGCCCCAGCGTCGACGCGCTGCGGCGGCGGCTCGCCCGGACCGGCCGGCTGCCCCGCATCAACCCGGCCGTGGACTGCTACAACCTCATCTCGGCCAGCTACGGCGTGCCCGCCGGGGCGTTCGACCTGGACCAGGTCATCGGGGACATCGTGGTCGGCCGGGCGGACGGGTCCGCGGAGTTCACCCCGCTGGGGGAGCCGGGCACCGTGGAGACGCCCCGCCCCGGCGAGGTCGTCTACACCGACGCGCTTGGCGTCCTCACCCGGCACTGGAACCACCGCGACGCCGAGCGCACCAAGGTCACGCAGGCCAGCACGCGGATCGTGTTCCTGCTGGAAACCGTGGACGCGGATGCGTTCGGGTACGACGTGAGCAAAGCCAGCGCGGCCCTGATCACCCTGCTGGCCGAACGGGCCCCGCGGGTGAGCTCCGGCCAGCTGACCCCGGCCTGCCCGGCCACGGAGCTGACCGCCCGGCATCCCGCCCGGTGAGCCCAGCCCGGCCCGCTAGCGGCTCAGCCGCTGACCGGGCGCGGCATCACCCGGCCCTGCCCGGTCGCGGGCAGGGCAGGCCTGGTCGGTTACGGCATTCACGACGGTGAGGGCGTCGTGCAGGGCGGCGACGTCGTGGGTGCGGATGTAGTCGGCGCCCTGCCAGGCGGCGAACAGCTCCGCCGCGAGGGTCGCGGGCCCGGTCTGCGCCAGGCCGCGGCCGGTGAGCGCACGCAGGAACGACTTGCGCGAGGGCGACACCAGGACCGGCAGGCCGAACCGCGCCCGCAGGTGGCGCAGGCCGGCGAGCGCCACCAGCGAGGCTTCCGGATTGCTGCTCAGGAAGTAGCCGAGCCCGGGGTCGATGATGAGGCGGTCGGCGGCCACGCCGGCCCGCTCCAGCGCCGCGAGCCGCCCGGTGAAGAACCGGTCGATCCCCGCCCACGCCTCCTCTGGAGGCACCGGGGCCTTGACCGCGGGCCCGGAACGCTGGACCGAGTGCATGACGATCAGCCGGCAGCCAGCGGCCGCGAGCTCCCGGTACTGGCCCGGATCGGGGAAGCCCTGGATGTCATTGAGATAGGCCGCGCCGCTGGCGACGGCGAAACGGTGGGTGTCCGGCAGTAACGAATCCACGGACACCGGAACGCCGGCCGCGGTCAGCCAGCCGATGACCGGCGCCAGCCGCTGGCGTTCCTCCGCGGCGCTGACCCGCGCCGCGCCGGGGTGACTGGCTGACGGCCCCAGCTCGATGATGTCCGCGCCCGCCGAGCGCAGCTGCCAGGCGTGCGTCAGCGCATCCTCCGCAGCCAGGTAGCGGCCGCCGTCGGAGAACGAGTCCCGGGTGATGTTGACGATGCCCACGATGCGGGGCCGCCCTGCCGGGACCAGCGGAGGGGTGAGGTAGTCAGCCACGGGCGCCTCCAGGCTGCGTTCCAGCCCAGGCGCACGGCATGACGTCCCAGCGACGGGGCCGCTCCCCGGTGGTTCAGCCCACCCAAGCGCCAGTCACGGCCCACGAGCACGATAACAGCGGTGCCCGCCCGCTGCCAGGCGCTACCGCGGCCCCCGGACAGCGATCCAGACGCGCATCGCGCCGGGTTCCCGGTTGGCCCAGGCGAAGTAGGGGATCGCCGTCAGCGTGGTCTCTTCCCACCGGTCGCCGTCCTGCTGGCCGGCGGGCCGGTAGGGCCACCAGCCGGCCCCGTTGCCGCCGGGGCCCGGCTGCCGCCGGTGCCCGGGCACCGTCACCGTGGTCACGCCGCCGAGCAGGCCGGGCCGCTCGGCGGCATCCAGCGGCGCGCCCGGGCTGATCGCGACGTCATCCAGCCGGGCCCAGGCGGGCTGGTCGGCCTGCTCCAGGCAGTAGACCAGCGGGCCGCGCTCGATGGCGACGCAGCCGCGGACCGCGTCGGCGCGGGGGTGCCCGGCGGTCAGCCGGGCCGGTATGGGCAGGCCGAGTTCCACCACGTCGCCGGGTTCCCACTGGCGCTGCAGCCGGGCCCAGCCGTCCGCCGGGCGGGCCGGCGAGGGCTGTCCGTTCACCATGATCCGGGGCCCGGCACACCAGCCGGGGATCCGCAGGTGCAGGCTCCACGGCTGCGGGCCGCTGGCGGTCACCCGGACGGTGACGCGTCCCTGCCACGGGTACCCGGTGGTCACCTCCACCTCACCCGCCGCGGCGGCGAAGGTGCCGGTGGCGTACTGGCACAGCCACAGCCCGTCCGGGCCGGCCGCCGCCAGGTAGTGCTGCAGGCTGGCGAGCAGCCGCATGATGTTCGGCGGGCAGCAGGCGCACCGGAACCAGGGCCTGCGCTGGGCCTTCTGGTCGCCCGCCGCGCCTGCCGACCCCGCCCGGACCTGCAGCGGGTTCACGTACAGGTAGCCGCGGCCGTCGAGGGACACCCCCGCCAGGAAGCCGTTGTAGAGCGTGCGCTCGGCCAGGTCCGCGTACCGTGCCTCGCCCGTGATCAGCAGCAGCCGCCAGCTGGCCATGATCGAGGCGATCGCGGCGCAGGTTTCGCAGTAGGCCCGCTCGGGCGGCAGCTCGTAGGGGTCGCCGAAGGACTCGTCGGTGTGGTGGGAGCCGACCCCGCCGGTGAGGTAGGCACGGCTGCCGGCCATGTCCTCCCACAGCCGGACCACGGCGGCGAGCAGGTCCGGGTCACCGTTCTCCAGGTAGACGTCGGCCGCCCCGGCCAGCAGGTACAGCTGCCGCACGGCGTGCCCGGCGACCGCGTCCGCCTGCCGCAGCGGCGTGTGGTCCTGCCAGTAGGCGCGGCCGAACCGGCCGTCCCCCAGCAGGCCCCGCCCGCGCTGGTCGAGCAGGTGCCCGGCGAGCCGGAGGTAGCGGGGCTCGCCGGTGCACCGGTACAGCTCGGTGAGCGCCGTCTCGATCTCCGGATGGCCGTCCACGCCCGCCCGGCCGCCGGGGCCGAGCGCGGCGTCGATGTGGTCGGCCAGCCGACAGGCGATCCGCAGCAGGTCGTCCCGCCCGGTGCCGCGGGCGTGCGCCACCGCCGCCTGGATGAGGTGCCCCGCGCAGTACAGCTCGTGGCCCCACTGCAGGTCGGTGTAGGGCGGCTGCGGCCGCGCGACCTGGAACCAGGACTGCAGGTAGCCGTCCGGCCGCTGGGCTCCGCCGAGCAGCGCGATGATCTCGTCCCGGCGGGCGGCGATGTCCCCGCCGCCGGCGCCGGCCTCGCCGTCCGCCAGCAGCCAGGCCGCCGCTTCCAGCCACTTGTACACATCGGAGTCGAGGAACGGCAGGTCACCCCGGTACTGGCCGTCCGCCAGCCCGGCGGCGAGCCGCAGGTTGCCGAGGTTGCCGGCGCTCTCGAGGAACCCGGCGCCGGCCGGGATGCTGACCGCGGCGTTGACCTGCCGCCGCCGCGCCCAGAACCCGCCCGTGATCGTGGCGTCCGGGACCGGCCGCAGCGCGGCGTGGGCCTGCGCGCCTAGCTGGACCGGGCCCTGCCGCACCGGCCCGGGCGGAGCCGGTGGAGATGGCGCCTCCTGTGCGCCCCCCCATCCGCTGCTGGGTTCACTCATCAAAGGCAGGGCGCGCGGAAACCTCGGAGTTCAGGCCGAGAAGAAGCGCCCCCACCCCCTTTCTATAGCCATTATGCGAGAAGTTTTTCGATATAATGTTCGTATGTCTCGCTACTGTTTGCTGCCGTCGCCCGCCCAGGAGGCGGCACTCCGCGAGCACTGCGCGCATGCCCGGTTCGTGTGGAATCTGGCGGTGGAGCAGCAGTTGTGGTGGCGTCCCGGCAGAAAGAGCGCGCCGGGCTACTGCGCCCAGGCCGCACAACTCACCGAGGCCCGGGCAGAACATGCTTGGCTGGCGGCGGGTAGCGTGACCGTCCAGCAGCAGGCGCTTCGCGACTTTAATCGGGCTATGCAGGGTTTCTTCCGCGGGACGCACCGAAAGCCCACGTGGCGCAAGGCCGGGCGGCACGAGGGGTTCCGGATCGTCGCGGTCAAACCGGGCCAGCTGCGAAGGCTGAACCGCAAGAAGGGCGCAGTGCTCGTCCCGAAGGTCGGCTGGGTGCGGTTCCGCTGGTCTCGCGCCGTGCCCTCTGCCAGGTCCTACCGGGTGACCCGTGACCGGGCTGGCCGCTGGCACATCGCTTTCGCCGCTATCCCCGAGCCGATTCCAGGCCCGCAGACTGGTGAGACTGTCGGTATTGACCGCGGCGTGGCCGTCACACTTGTCCTGTCGGACGGAGCCACCTACCAGGCTCCCGCGCCGCGGCGGGTAGAGCGCGCGCAGCGTCGGCTGTCCCGGGCCAAACGGGGCAGCAACCGCCGTGCCAGGCTCAGACTCCGCCTCGCCCGCTTGCATGCTCGCAATGCTGACGCTCGCAAGGACTGGGCCGAGCAGAGATCTACTGAGATCGCCCGGCGCTATGACGTGATCCGCATCGAGGACCTCAGGGTCCGCAACATGACCCGCTCGGCCCGCGGGACGGTTGGCAACCCCGGCCGTAACGTCCGGCAGAAAGCTGGCCTGAACCGCGCCATCCTCAACGGCGTCTGGTCGCTGTTCGCCACCCGCCTGGAGCAGAAAGCCCCGGGCCGGGTGGAGAAGATCAACCCTGCGTACACCAGCCAGATGTGCTCGCAGTGCGGGATCGTGGATCGGGAGGCTCGCGAGAGCCAAGCTGTCTTCCGGTGCAGGTCCTGCGGATATTGCGGAAACGCTGATGTGAACGCGGCACGCAACATCGCGGCGGGGCACGCCGTGACT
>JBLMWU010000169.1:0-16634 GCA_050257395.1 Gemmatimonadota bacterium
CCCCCCCGGCCGCAGCAAGCCAGCCACTCTGTGCAGCAGGTCCAGCGGCTATGCCGTGCAGACCCCGGTGGCCGGCGGGGCTTACAGCGTCATGATGGGCGAATGGGGGGTCAAAGCTCCGCTCTGCCTGCACACCGATGGCGGCCCGGATTTCACGGTGACGGCTTCCGGCATCAACATGTCGACAGCCTGCGCCTTTCCGGACATCACGGCTGCCGGAAGCAGGAATGGCATGCCCATCCGGCTGAGCAAACTGGGGCGGCCTATCAGCACCTGGCGCACCATCACCCCGGCGAAGGGTGATTTCAACGTGGCCTACGACATCACCATCGGGCCGCATAAGACCTCGACGACGTGGGCCCACGGCGCGGAGGTGATGGTCTGGCTGACCACCCGCGGCCACCCGGTCCCGCTCGGCCCC
The DNA here is from genome assembly GCA_050257395.1 of Gemmatimonadota bacterium. GTDB lineage: Bacteria > Actinomycetota > Actinomycetes > Streptosporangiales > Streptosporangiaceae > JAIRTY01. The sequence goes on from JBLMWU010000169.1 coordinate 422, forward strand.
GTGGTCGCCAGGCACGTCCAGGTCAGCGGCTCGCTCTACACCGTGCACATGCTGCCCCGGCCGCCCCGCACCGATTACTGGACCGTGGTGACCTTCGTGCGGGAGCAGCCGGCCCAGTCGGTCGCGAACCTGAACCTCGGCCGTGTCCTGCGCCTGGCCGAGAAGTTCGGCTCCATCCCGGCCACGATGTACCTGGTGCGGGTGCAGGCGGGCATCGAGATCATCAAGGGCGGCCGCGGCTTTGCCACGACGTACTTCAGCTACCTGCACGGATAGCCCCGGCCAGGAGCCCGGCCGGGAAGCGGCCGGGCCCGGGCCGGTGAGCGGAAGACGGGGGAATGCCCGGGTGCGCCAGCATCACCAGGACGGGGTCCTCCTCGCCGTGGCGCCGTCTGCCGCGCAGTGGGATGAGGTGTGCGCAGCGGCTCCTGGCGCGACGTTCTTCCACCGCTATGAGTTCCTGCGGTCGGTGGCGCCACCGCTGCGGTGCCGGTTCGTCCCGCTGCTGGTCTTACACCAGGGCAGGCCGGCTGGTGCCGCCCCCCTGCTCATCAAGCAGCTGGGCCCGTTCAGCTCCATCAACTGGGTGCCGTTCCCCTATCTCGGCCCGCTCGTGCCGGAACCGCTGGTCCCGGCCACGCTGCGGGCCCTGCAAGCCGAGGCGCGCAGGCGGCGTGCTGTCAACCACCAGCAGTCCTTCTGCCGGGTCATCGGCGGCCCGCACGCCGACGGGTTCGCCGCCCGCACCGATCGCACCTTCGTCGTCCAGCTCAGCGGCCGGTCAGATGAGGACCTGCTGGGCGCGATGCACAACGGGCACCGCTGGCAGATCCGCCGGGCCCGGCGGGCCGGCTTCAGCGTGCAGCCGGCCCAGCCCGGCGATTTCCAGCTCATGGACGCCTGGCTCGACCAGATGTTCCGGAGCCGCGGCCAGCGCAACGGATACCCCGCCGGAGCCGCCCAGCGGGTCTTCGAGGGACTCGGCACCAGCTCGAGATCGTTCACGCAGGCGGCCCGGATCGGCGGGCGGACGGTGGCGGTGCAGCTCACCCTGGCGGACGGCGAGCGGGCCCTCGGCTGGCAGATCGCGGTCGATCCCGAGTTCCGGGCTGAGCGGCCGCACGCGCTGCTGGTCTGGCGGGCGCTCCAGCAGGCCCGGGACATGGGCATCGCGGAGTTCGACATGGTGGGGGCGCCCAATGACGGCATTGCCGCCTACAAGGCGCGGTTCGGCGCGCGGGAGCGCTGCTACACGGTGCTGCACCAGCAGGCCGCGCTCCACCGGGCGGCACATTCCACCGCAAGACGGCTGAGGTGGGGCTAGGAACACGCCGGCCGTACCTCGCAGACGGGGGAGGGTGCACGTGCGGGAAAAAGCGATGAAGCTGGTCGCCGGCGGCCCGCTGGAGTGGGCCGCCAGGGACGCGTACTACCGCTGGGTGGATGTCGCGCCCGCTGCGATCCTGGCGCCCCGGGTGGCGCGGGGCCGCACGTATGACCGGCTGACCGTGCAGATCGCCAGGCGGGCCCTGGCCGAGGGGGGCGGCTGCATCGATGTGGGCGCGAATGCCGGCCAGATACTCCGGAAGCTCGTGCGGGCATCCCCCGCGGGACCGCACTGGGCATTCGAGCCTATCCCGCGCTACACGCAGTGGCTGCGCCGGAAGTTCCCCGCGGTGACCGTCAGCGACGTGGCGCTCTCGGACCACACCGGGGTGGCGGAATTCAACTACTACCCGGACGACCCGGCATACAGCAGCCTGCTCAGCCGGCCCGGTGTCGCCAGCGGGCAGCCGGCGAGGAAACTCCAGGTCCACGTGCGGCGGCTGGACGACTGCGTACCGGAAACAGCGCCCATCCGGTTCATCAAGATAGACGTCGAGGGGGCGGAGGCCGCGGTCCTCCGCGGTGCCGTCCGGACCCTCCGCACCACCAGGCCGGTCATCGTCTTTGAGTGCGAGCCGGAGAACCTGGGCAACTGCCTGCCCGCGCTGGAACGGGCCGGCCTCCGGATCTCGCTGCTGGCCGAGTACGCCGCCGGCGTGCACCTGGATCCCGGCGACGCGGTGCAGGCCGGCCGCGAACGCGGCGAGTTCTATTACGTTGCCAGCGCCGCATAGCGGCAGCGTTCCCCGATAGCCGCTTAAACGGAGACCGGGCGGCGCCCGCCGTCATCTGCGGGCAGGTTTGCCGACATTGTACAGAGATTCCCTCCTGCTCGCAGGAAATCTGGTAACACCCAGCCTCGTGCATGCTTTTCCTGGCTCGGCCCTCATTCCCGGTTGATGCGCAGGCAATGGCCTTCGCCAGGAATATTCGTGATGCTGATCACAGAGATAACCAGTAATGACTGCAGACAGTCGTGGTAGGTTACGCAAAGTAATCGCTACTGTAATTGGCTCCGCGGGTAACCAACTGGGCAACTATCAATATGGAGCACGGCTACTCGCATATCCGGCGGAAAGCACGCATGGAATGCGAACTGCACGGCGGCTCTCCAGGGTCCAGCTTTGCCAGGCCCTGGGCTTTTGCCATCCCAGCCGGCGGTAAGCCTGCGCCAGTGACGGGGATCGGCTGGCACACGCGGAGCCACGCCTTCCGGGCTGCAGCCTGCAGACGGTAGCGACGAGCCATCGTTTTCGAGCCCGCCTGAAAAGTTCCGGAAGGAGTGTAATGACTGTTCAGGCAAATTCCGACTCGTGGCCGCGCATATCGGTTGTCATTCCAGCCCTCAACGAAGCCCGCAACCTGCCCTACCTCTTCGCACGGCTCCCGGCCGTGCTCCATGAAGTGATCCTGGTCGACGGGCGCTCGGAGGATGACACCATCGCGGTCGCACAGGCGCTGCGGCCCGGCATCCGGATCGTCAAGCAGACGAGACGGGGGAAGGGAAATGCCCTGGCCTGCGGGTTCGCCGCCGCCACCGGTGACATCATCGCCATGGTCGATGCCGACGGCTCAGCGGACCCCGGCGAGATCCCCGCATTCGTGAAAGCCCTCCTCAACGGGGCCGACTTCGCGAAAGGCACCCGCTTCGGGCATGAAAAGGCGGGCAGCGCCGACCTTACCCGGCTGCGCAGCCTCGGGAACAGGGCGCTCAGCTTCCTGGTGAATGTCATCTATAACACCCGGTATTCGGATCTCTGCTACGGCTACAACGCCTTCTGGCGGGAGATCCTCCCGGTGCTGGGCCTCAGTGCCTCTCCGCCGCCGGGGCGCACCGGGACGGTGAGCCAGCCGAGCGGCATGCCCTGGGGCGATGGCTTCGAGGTCGAGACCCTCATCAACATACGGGTCGCCATCGCGGGCCTGGCGGTGACCGAGGTGCCGAGTTTCGAGCACCCGAGAATCCACGGCGTCAGCAATCTCAACGTGCTCGCGGACGGGCTGAGGGTGCTGCGGGCGATCTTCTCCGAATACTCCCGGTCGCGCCACCGGCCTGCGCGGGACCGGGCCTGGGCCGTCAGGTCCCCCGCCAGCAGGGCGGGCGCCCTCAGGCCCGGCCCGCCCCCGGCCAGCGCGGACCACGCCCCCGAGTCGGTGGGCGAGGAAATCCGCCGGTAGCAGCGAGACCCGGACCCCTACGTGATGCGCCCGCCCGAGGCCTGCCCCAGCCCGCTGACCTCGCGCAGGCGGCATCAGGAAGGCGCGAGATGACCCCCAGCAAAACCGCCTCCGCGGTGGCGCGAGTCTGCCCGGGATCCGCCGGTGACGTGCCAGCCGGCCGGTCCGCCGAACGGCTGCCGGTCTGCCTTGTCGGCCCGGGGTGGCTGTTCACCTCGGGGATGAGCTACTACACCTGCCGCCTGGCCAGGGCCATGGCGGCACAGCACCAGGTCAGCGTCATCCTGCTGCGGCGGCTGCTGCCACGGCGCTGCTACCCGGGCCGGCGGCGGGTCGGGCAGCCGCGGGCGCGCATGACCTACCCTCCCGGCGTCCCGGTGTGCGACGGAATCGACTGGTGGTGGGGGCTGTCCCTGCTGCGGGCGCTGGGCTTCCTGCGCGCGCAGCGGCCCGCGGTGCTGGCACTGCAATGGTGGACGGCTGCCGCCCTGCACACCTACCTGCTGCTCGCCGTGGCAGGGCGCCTGCTCGGCGCCCGGGTCGTGCTGGAGGTCCACGAGCTCCAGGATCCGGGCGAAGCGGGGCTCTCGCTCGTGCGCGGCTACGGGAGAGGGGGGCTGCGGCTGCTGCTGCGGCTCTGCCAGGGCTGCGTGCTCCACTCAGACGCTGACCGGCGGATGCTCGAGGACCGCGGCATGCCGCTGGACATGCCCGTCTCGATCAGCCCGCACGGCCCCTACGACCAGTACCGGGAGACCGTTCCCGGCGACCCGGCCGCCGCCGCCGCGATCGCCGCGGTGCGGGAAGCACCGCGGCCCGCGGTCACGAACCTGCTGTTCTTCGGGGTCATCCGCCCGTACAAGGGCCTCGACGACCTGCTGGCCGTCTTCAGCGGGCTGTCCCGGCAGGAGGCCGCCGGTCTCTGGCTCACCGTGGTGGGCGAGACCTGGGGCGGCTGCACCGAGCCGGCCCGGCTCATCGAGGCGAGCCCGCACCGCGACCGGATCACCTTCGTCAACAGCTACGTGCCCGACGAGGTCGCCGCGGCCGCGTTCGGGCATGCGGATGTCGTCGTGCTGCCCTACCACCGGTCAGCGAGCAGCGGCCCGCTGCACGTGGCGATGAGCTGGGGACTGCCCGTCGTGGTGACGGAGGTCGGCGGGCTGCCGGAGGCGGCGCGCGGCTACGGCGGCGCCGTGTTCGTGCCGCCCCGCGACACCGCCATGCTCAAGGCCGGGATCATGCGGGCCGCCGGGCTGGCCGGGCAGAAGTTCACCGACCCCGGCGACTGGGCCCGGACCGTGACCGCCATCCTCACGGCGGCTGAGGTGACCGCCGAGGGACCGACCCCGCCGGCGGCGGCCGTGAGGGCAGCCCGGTGAGGGTCGCGCAGGTCGTCTCCTCCTACGCGCCCCGGATCGGGGGGGTGGAAACACACGTCCGCCGCCTCGCCGAAGGGCTGGCCGACGCGGGAGACCGGGTCGTGGTGCTCACCCACCAGGCCGGCGGGGCCGCCGCCGAGGAGCGGCTCGGCCCCGTGCGGGTGCTGCGGTTCCCGCTGAGCGTGAGCTCCCGCAACTACGAGCTGTCGCTGCCCCTGTTCCGCTACCTGAAGGCGCACGCGCCGGAATTCGACATCGCCCACGTGCACAGCTACCACACGCTGGTCGGCCACGCCGCTGTCCGGGCCGGCCTGCCCTACGTCTTCACCACGCACTGCGCGGGGACCGGCCACACCCGCTTCCGCGCGCTCCTGTACCGGCTCTACCGTCCCGCGGGCAGCCGGCTGCTGCGCGAGGCGCGCGCCGTCGTCTGCGTCTCCGACGCCGAGCGCGACTGGCTGGGCCGGGACTTCCCGCTCGCGGCCGGGAAGACCGTCACGATTCCCAACGGGACCGACCGGGACCTGGCCGCGCCGCGGCACGGGCCTGCGGCGCAGGCCCGCTGCCAGCTCCCGCCGGGCGTCCCGGTGGTGCTCACCGTCGGGCGGCTGGAGCGGTACAAGAACGTCGACCTGGTCATCGACGCCTTCCGGGCGCTTGCCTGCGAGGCGGCCCTCATCGTGGTGGGCGACGGTCCCGACCGGGCCCGCCTGGAGCGGTACGCGCAGGCCACCGCGCCGGGCGCGCCGGTGATCTTCGCGGGCCGGGTCCCCGACCCGGTGCTGGCGGGCCTGCTCGCGCAGGCGCACGTGGTCACCTCGGCCAGCGACCATGAGGCCTTCGGGCTGACCCTGGCGGACGGGCTCGCCGCGGGCGCCCGGGTGGTGGCGTCCGGCATCCCGGCCCATGCCGAGCTCGCCGGCCGGGTGGGCCCGGACGCGCCGATCGCGCTGGCCGACCCGCGGGACCGGGAGCAGTTCACCGGGCTGCTGGCGGCGGCCCTGCGCGCGGGCAGGGTCCGGGTCCCCGACGTCAAGCTGCCCAGCTGGGCGGACGTCGCCGCGGACACGCGTGAGCTGTACTCGCGGGTCCTCGAGCAGGCCCGCTGCCAGCCGCCCGGGGGCCGGACGTGACCGCCGCGCCGTACGCCGGGCAGGCGGAGCCGGCGACCCGGTCGCTGCCGCGGCCACCCCGCCGCTGGCCGCACCCGCGGCAGGTGCTGACCGTGCTGGGGCTGGCCGCCGCGGAAGCAGGCGGCGTGGCAGCGGTGGCCCATGCGTACCAGCTGGCCGGCGCCACGGTGAGCGGCACCCCCGAGTTCGCCTGGTTCTGGGCCGGCATGGCGCTGCTGGTGCTCCCGCTGGCGGGCCTGGCCGGCGCCCGGCAGGCCTCACCCGCCGTGCGGACGGGGCTGCTCATCCTCTACGGGTTCGTCAGCTACGCCCCCAAGCTGCTGCGCGACCCCGCCTCGCCGATCTACCACGACGAGTTCGCCCACTGGCGGCAGGCCGAGGAGATCCTGCGGACCGGCCAGCTGTTCCGCCAGAACCCGATCGTCCCGATCGCCGCCCAGTACCCCGGGCTGCACGCGGCGACCGCCGCGCTGACCAGCATGACCGGGCTGCGCCTGTGGCAGGCGGCCACGCTGCTCCTGCTGTGCCTGCATGTGCTGCTGGTGCTCGGGGTGGCCAGCCTGGCCGGGACGCTGGGGCTGGACAGCCGGGCCGCCTCGCTGGCCGCCATCCTCTACGGGCTGAATCCCTCGTTCCTCTACTTCGACACGCAGTTCGCCTACGAGTCCATGGCCATCACCCTGGCGATGTGGACCCTGGTGGCCTACGCCAGGGCCGTCTGCTCACGCCCCGGCCAGGGCCGGGCCGGGTGGGGCCTGCTCACCGTGGTGCTGGCGGCGGGCACCGTCGTCACCCACCACCTGTCCTCCGCCATCCTCGTGCTGATCGTGACGCTGATGGCGGCGGCCCTCACCCTGCCCCCGCTGGCACGCACCCAGGGACTGGCACGCACGCAGGGATATGCCCGGACCGGGCTGACGGCCTGGACCCTGACCCTGGTGATCGCGCTCACCGCAGGCTGCTGGTTCTTCATCGCCGCCCCGGGCACGCTCGCCTACCTGAGCCCTTACCTGGGCGCCGGGCTCGGCGAGCTGCTGCGCGCGCTCGCGGGCGCCGGCGGCGGGCGCCAGCTGTTCGCCGCGTCGCTGTCCCCGTGGTGGGAGCATGACGCGGCCTACCTGACCACGCTGCTCGCGCTCGGCTTCGCCATCGCCGGGCTGCTGCTGATCCGGTCCCGGATCCGGCGCGGGCAGCTGCCGCGCGGGCCCCACCGGGCGCTGCTGGCCGCCTTCGCCCTGCTGGGCCTGGCGTATTTCCCCTCGACCCTGTTCATCCTCTCGCCGTCAGGCGCCGAGGGCGCCCGCCGGTCATGGGCGTTCACCTGGATCGGGCTGTCGCTGCTGGCGGCCCCGGTGACGGCAGCCCTGGCCGACTGGGCCGCGGCCCGGCGGACCCGGCTGCGCCGCGGCTGGCCGCGGCTGGCACTGGCCGCCGCGCTGGCAGCCGCCCTCGTCGGGGGGACGGCGGCGGGCCTGGACGCCTCCTACCGGTTCCCCGGCCCGTTCCTCTACGGCTCGGACACGCGCTCCATCACCCCTGAGCTGACCGCCGTGAGCCAGTGGTTCCGGGACCGGCACGGCACCGGCAACAACATCGTCACTGACCGCTACACCGGGCTGATCTTCGGGTCGTACGGCCTGCAGAACCCGGGCATCTCCTCCCCCGGCTTCCCGATCTACCAGCTGTACCTGGCCCGGCGCGGGACGCAGATCAGCCCGCGGCTGCTCTCGGAGCTGCGGGGTTCCCGCTTCTCCTACCTGATCGTGGACCGGCGGATGGCCTACCAGCTGCCCCAGCTCGGGGTGTACTTCGACGCCAGCGACCCCGGCTCGCTGTTCCCGGCGCACGGGAGCACCCCGGTCTTCCACGGCAGGCTGGCGAAGTTCAGCACGATCCCGTGGCTGGTCATGGTCTTCCAATCAGACAACTACCGCATCTACCGCCTCGATCTGGCGCCGCGCCAGACCCGCTACCAGCGCCAGACCCGCTACCAGCGCCGGGTGCCGGGGCTGCGGGGCAGGCTGTCGGTGACCTCATGAGCCGCCTGCGCCGGTCCGCAGCCCGCTTGCTGGCGGTCTGGCCGCTGGGCTCGCTGCTGCTGCTGGCCGCGCTGGCCGCCGCCCGCCCGCTCACGGCGGGCTACCCCGGTGCCGCGGTGGCCGCGCCGATCCTGGTCATGGTCCCGGGATCGCTCACGCTGGGTGCGGTGGCGGGCCGTGCCCGCCGGCCGCGGGGACCGCTGTTCGCGTGCTGGGCGGTGCTGCTCGGCCTCTGCTGGACCGTCTTTGCCGCGCTGGCCCTGTCTGTGCTCACGGCGGCGATCACCGCCGCCAGCATGTACTGGTGCCTGCTGGGGATCTCAGCCGCGCTGGCGGCAGCGGCCCAGCTGCGGCTGCTGCTCGCCCGGGCCCCGCGCGGCGTGCGCGCGGTCAGCGTTCCCGGCCCGGCGGGCGCCTGGCCGGCCGCTGGCGTGGCCGGCCACCCGGAAAGGCCGGGCGGCGGCGGCTTCCACGCGGCCATGGCGGTTGCCGCCGGCGTGGCCCTGCTGGCAGGCGGAACCTACCTCACTGATCACCTGCCCCGGCCGGCCCGCCCCGGCTACACCTGGCTGGCCTGGACGGGCCCGCAGGCCGGCCGCGTCATCAGCATCGGCCGCGGCGGCTCGCGGCTGCACTTCCAGATTGTCCGCCGGGCGCCGGGAACCGCCAGCTTCCGGCTGACCGCGGCGTGGGCCGGCGCAACCCGCCGGCCGCTGGCCGGGCCGCTGACGATCCGGGTCAGGCCCGGCCGGGCCTATCGCGGCACGCTGCTGGTGCCCCCGCCGCCGCGCGCCTGCACCTACCGCATCGCGCTGATGCTCAGGGCGGACCGGCAGCGCGACCCGCTGACCGGGAAACCCAGGGTCTGGGCGATCAGCGCAGACGTGCGCCGGGCGGGCACCCCGGCGAAGCCGTGCGGATGATGCTCACCCAGGAGGCGGCGCCCAGCCGGGGGGTGACCGGGTTTCTCCACCAGGCGAGGCAGGACAGCCTGGTCCGCAACAGCGTCTGGCTGATGCTGTCCGCGGTCATCACCTCGGCGCTGGGCTATCTGTTCTGGGCCGTTGCCGCGCACAGGTTCACCCGCCAGGACATCGGCGTCGCCAGCGCGGTGATCTCGCTGTGCTCGACCTCGGCCATGCTCACCTACCTCGGCCCGTCCGCGATGCTCGTGGAGTGGCTCCCGCCCCGGGAGAGGTCGTCCGGCTGGACCAGGGTGCTGGTCCGCGTGTGTGTGATCACCGCCGTGGTGACCGTCGCCGCGACCGCGGCCGCCATCCCCTTCCTGCTGGGCTCCCCGGACTACCACGGCTACTTCCGCGCGGGGCTGCCGGTAACGGCCGCCCTGGCCGGCGCCGGGGCGTGGACCCTGATCAACCTGTTCGCCGGCGCCTTCATCGCGGCCCGCCAGGCAGGCCGGTACCTGTCGATGCAGATCGTGATCAGCGTGGCCAAGCTGCTGCTCGTGCTGCCCGCCGCAGCCGCGATAGCCGGCGCCGCCGGCCTGGTGGCCGCGTGGGTCACCAGTGCGGTGCTCGGTGTGTGCGTGGGGGCAGCGTGGCTCATCCCTCGGATGCGGCTCGGCCGGCCTCGCGGCCGCTATCCGCGCCGGCAGCCCGCGGCCAGGCCGCGCTGCCGCCCGCGCCTGCGGCGGCGCGCCCGTCACCGGCGCCCGGCGTCGCTGCCCAGCACCCAGTCCGCCGGCCGCCTGCTGGGCCAGCACCTGACCAGCGTCGGCGGCGCGGTCACCCCGCTGTGCCTCCCCGTCCTGGTGGTCCTGCGGCTGGGGGCCACCCAGAACGCCTACTTCTACATCGCCTGGCTGGTAGGCGGGATCTTCTTCATGGTCAGCCCGTCCGTGGCGTCGGCACTGTTCGCCGAAGGCGTGCGGGCCGGCTCCGACCTGCGCACGGTGGTGATCAGGGCGCTGCGGGTGATCGCGGCCCTGCTCTGCCCGGCCATGGTGGTCACCGTCGCCGGCGGGAAGCTGATCCTGGCGCTGTTCGGCGCCATGTACGCGACCGCCGGCTACGGGCTGCTGGTCCTGCTCGCCGTGTCGGCCATTCCCGACGCGGTCTCCAACATCGCCGTGGCGGTGTGCCGGGTCACCAACCGGCTCGTGTTCTCCGCCGCGGTCAATCTCGCCATCTTCACCGTGACCCTCGCCGGGGCCTGGGTCCTGCTGCCGGGCCTGGGGATCGCTGGCGCGGGGGTGGCATGGCTGGGCGCCCAGACCCTGGGGGCGCTGGCGAGCGTGCCCGTCTATGCCGGGATCCGGGGAGGCTGACGCATTTGGACCATCGGCCATTGAGAATATTGCAGGTCAGCGACCTCTTCGAGCCATTCGTCGGCGGCATGGAACAGCATGTCAGGACGCTCTCCCACGGCCTCGCGGAGCGGGGCCACGACGTGGCGGTGGTCACGGCGCAACTGGCCGGCACCGCCGCCGAGGAAAGCATCGGCGGCTGCCGGGTCAGGCGGATCACCGGCTGGTACGGGCGCGTGCCAGCGGGCTGGTACGCGCCCGGGCACACGCTGTGCCACCCCCCGGTGCCGGACCCGGGCGTGGTCGCCGCCCTCAGGGAGATCATCGGCCGGTGGCGGCCCGACGTCGTCCACGCCCAGGGCTGGATGGCCTACTCGTGCCTGGCGATGCCGCCGGGCCGGCGGCCCGCGCTGATCGTGACCCTGCATGACCATGGCTACGCCTGCCCCCGCAAGACGCTGCTGCAAGACGGCCGCACCCACTGCCCCGGCCCGCGGCTCGGCGCCTGCCTGCGCTGCGCCCCCGGGCAGTACGGGAAGCTCAAGGGGGCCGCGGTCACGGTGGGGCTGCGCGCGTTCCGCCCGCTGCACGGCCGGGCCGACTGCTGGGTGGCGATCAGCCCTTTCGCGGCGGACGCCAGCCGCCAGGTGCTGCCCCCGGGCGCCGCTGTGACGGTCATCCCCCCGGCCTCGGCGCAGCCGCCCCCGGCAGGCCAGCGGCCCGCCTGGCTGCCGGCCGGCGGTTACCTGCTCTACGCCGGCGCCCTCAGCCGGCACAAGGGCCTGCACTGGCTGCTCGACGCCTACGCCACCGGCGGGTTCAGCAGGCCGCTGCTCGTCCTCGGCAGCCCCCGCACGGACAGCCCGCGGACCTGGCCCGCCGGGGTCGTGGTCCGGGCCAGTGTCCCGCACGAGCAGGTCATGGCGGCGTGGCGGCACGCCTGGACCGGCCTGGTCCCCAGCCTGTGGCCCGAGCCGTTCGGGCTGACCGCGGTCGAGGCCATGCGATCGGGGGTCCCGGTCATCGCCTCCCGGGCCGGCGCCCTGCCGGGCCTGGTGGCCGACGGCGTCACCGGCCTGCTGGTGGAGCCGGGCGACACCGCCGGGCTGCAGGCCGCCATCCGGCGGCTGGACCGCGAGCCGGCGCTGCGCCGGGCCATGGGCGCCGCAGCAGCGGCCCGCGCGGCGCAGTTCAGCCCCCGGGTGGTGATCACCAAGTATGAGCAGCTCTACCGCCGCATCCTCGCGGACCGGCGGGGGGAATCCGCGAAACCTGTCACACCGGCCCGAGGGGAGACGCCGTCACCATGAGAAGGGACGCCCGGGCGTGCCCGGCCACGCCGGAGCGGCCGCTGGCGCCGGACCGGCTGAGATTCCTGGCCCGAACCCCCTATTACGCCCTGCGCGGCACCAGGGCCCGGATCCACGCCGGCCTGCCGCTGGCGCCGCCCGCCACGGACCGCCCGCCGGTCTTCATCATCGGCTGCGGGCGGTCCGGGACAACCCTGCTGGGGGAGATCTTCGCCACCCACCCGCAGGTCAGCTACCGGTACGAGCCCTACCACCGGTGGGCCGCCATCGACCCGGTGACCGACTTCCTGCAGCTGTACTCACGAGGCGGGCACCACTGCCTGCTCGACGCCGGATCGGCGACGCCTGCCGCCCGCCGCAGATTCCGGCGCCTGATGACCGCCCCGCCGGGATTCACACTGGTGGAAAAGAGCCCCATCAACGCGCTGCGTATCGGATACCTGGACGCGCTGGCACCGGATGCCTGCTTCCTGCACATCGTCCGCGACGGCGCTGATGTGGCACGGTCGATCAGCAAAATGGCCTCCGTGACCCGCCGGATGGCGTTCCGGCCGCCGCTGAATGAATGGTGGGGCGTGGGTGACGCGAAATGGCGGGCGCTGCAGCGGGACGGGCAGGCCCGCGGGTACTACCCGGGTGAGCTCAGCCTGCTGGCCACCGATGCCCAGCGTGGCGCGTGTGAGTGGCTGCTCTCCCTCCGGGAGGTGGGAGCCTGGCGGCCGCGGCTGGGGTCACGGCTCACCGAGATCCGCTATCCCGACCTCATGGCCGACCCCTGGGCGATACTCAAGGCTGCCACGGGCTGGCTCGGGCTTTCCTGCCCGAGCCAGTGGCTGGAGGAGGCGGGGGCGCGGGTGAACCCCGCCGCCAGCCGGCCGGCCGGGCGGCTGGAACTGCCCCCCGGGATGTCAGCGGACTTCAACTCCATGCAGGAGTACTTCGGATTCTCAAGCCGGGCGGAGTCCGCGGAAAGCAGAGACGACCGTGATGCCTGAAGTGAGTGCGATGCTGGTCCGGCCGCCGTCCCGGGGGACCCGGACCAGCCGGGCCCCGCAGCCGCCCGCGGGTATCCAGGTGGTGCGGCTGAGGTCCCTTCCGCAGGTGCGGGCCCTGGCGCCCGAATGGGCCAGGCTCGCTGAGACGGCAGGTGCCCTCAACCCGTTCCACCACCCGGACTGGCTGGTGCCGTGGGCTGAGCGGTCGCTGCGCCCCGGCGAGCAGATCTGGCTGCTGACCGCGCACAAGCGCGGGCGGCTGGTGGGAGTCGCCCCCCTTTACCGGCGGTCGTGGGGCCTGGGGCTGGCGCACTCCATGCAGCTGTGGGGGACCGGCCGCAACAGCACCCTCATCGAGCTCCCCCAGTTCCTCCTCGACCAGGAGCAGCCGCGCGCGGTCGCCCGCGCCCTGGTGGACAGGCTGTGCGCCGAGTCCCGCGGGTGGGACTGGGCCGAACTGCTGCTGGGAGAAAGCCTCTGGCTGGAGCCCGACTGGCTCCCCCGCGGGGGCAGCGTGACGCTGCTGACCAAGGGCGTACGGGCCAACGTCGTGCTGCCGGTGAACGGGCCCGAACCGCCCGCCATGAAGCGGAACCTGCGGGAGTCGCTGCGGCGGGCACGGAACCGGCTCGACCGGGCGTATCCGGGGGCATGGTCCATCGCCTGCGCCAGCACCGGCCCTGACCTGCCCGGCGCACTGGCCGACCTGGCCAGGCTCCACGACGAGCGCTCCCGCCTGGCCGGCAAGAAGCGCCACCCGAACGCCCTCGCCCGGGAGGCGGACTGGGCCGTCCTGTCCGGGGCCGCCGCCGCCCTGGCCGGGCGGGGGGCGGTGGCGGTCTACCGGCTGCTGGTGGATGGCCTGGCGATAGCCGGCCTGCTGGTGCTGCGCACAGCTGAGTGCACGTATTTCCTGCTGTCCGGGATGAGCGAGTCCGGCTGGGAGTTCTCCCCGGTCACCCTGCTGCAGCAGCGGGCGGCCGAGGACGCGGTCAAGCTGGGCCAGCGCTGCGTCAACTTCTCCACCGGCGCGGACACCCCGAAGCTCCGCTGGTCCGAGAAGCTCACGGCAACCCCGGAGTTCGTGCTGGTGCCGAACCGGTTCGGCGCGCGGGTCAGGTTCGCGGCCTACTGGCAGGCGTCGGCCGCGGCCGCCGTGGCCCGCGAGCGGAACCGGCACCAGCTCGCGGGCGAGAGCGGCACACTGCCGTGCCGGCCCTGTTACCAGGACCTTGCCGTGGCACCTCCGCGGCCACGCCGGGGGTGAGCGGCCTGCGGCCCGCGGCCGGCCGGGGGCACGGGTTCATGAAGCGGAGCATCGGCATAACCGGGATCGTGCTGACCGCGTCCGCGCTGGGCCTACTCCTCCTGAGCCACCGGCCGGCCAGCAGGAAACCGGCCACGCTCTGCAGCGGCACCGACGGCCGGGAGGCGGCCACCCGGGTCGCCCCCGGGCCTTACGACGTCATGCTCGAAGAATGGGGATCCACGGCCCCGCTGTGCCTGCACACCGACGGCGGCCCGGACTTCCGGGTAACCCGCTCGGCGATCGGCCAGGACACCGTGGGGGCCTACCCCAACATCTCCACGGTCCTGCGCCATGACGGCCTGCCCGTCCGGATCTCCCGGATGGGCGCACCGGCCAGCAGCTGGCAGGTGCGGACACCCGGGACGACCGGCAGCTTCGACGTCATGTACGACATCACCATCGGCCAGTACCGGACCTCCACCTCCTGGGCCGGCGGCGCCGAGGTCATGATCTGGCTGACCACCCGCGGCCACCCCTACCCGCTCGGCCGGATCGTGGCGACCCACGCCCTGATCGGCGGCGCCGCGTACACCGTGTGGGTGGCGCACCCGCCCACGAACAGCGACCAGATCATCGTCACCTTCATCCGGGAACGGCCGGCCCTGGCCGTGCGCGGCCTGCGGCTGGGCCGGTTCATCCGGCTGGCCGCTGCCTACGGGCCTTTCCCCACCTCGTACTACCTGGTCAGGGTGCAGGCCGGCATCGAGATCATCCGCGGCGGGCAGGGCTTCGCGACCACCTCTTTCAGCTACCGGCCCAGCCCGCGGCGCCACCGGTGACCGGGGCGGGCCGGCGGCCGGGTGAACGGCGGGTGAGCGCCGCGGCAATCACCGGATCCGGTATGTAACGGATGTCCTTCATGCCGATGTGAACGGCTGTTCAGGTGTACTGTCCTCCCGGGAAACGGGAGGACCATTTGAACACTTTTGTCCCTGCACGCCTCATGCGTGCCGCTGCCATCGTGGGCAGCACTGGTGCCCTGGTCACAGGGCTGATGCTGGCGGCAGCAGGCCCTGCGGGCGCCAGCACCCTCAGCTGCGGCGACACGATCACCTCTGACGTGACGCTGCACCAGAACCTGGACTGCTCGGCTTACACCAGCGGTCCCGCGCTGATCATCGGCGCACCGGGCGTGCAGGTGGACCTGCACGGCCACCAGATCCTGGGCCCGGGCGCGGCGGCCGACACACCCGGGATCCTGGGCGGCTTCAGCCGTGACATCGTGAAAGACGGCACCGTCTCGGACTTCGCCGCTGGCGTGGCCTTCGAGCCCGCGGGCAGCAGCTACCTCAAGCGAGTGGTGGTGCGCGACCTGAGGGTCACCAACGCCGCGATGGGCTCCGCGTTCGGCGTCATTGCCGCTGGGCTCGACCACGCCAGAATCAGCCACGTGACCACCGCCGGCCCGTTCGCCGGCGTCTTTCTGTTCCTGTCCCGCTACAGCACGATCTCGCACAGCACGCTGAAGTACGACTTCTTCGGCGCCATCGACGAGGGCGGGAAGCACAACACCTTCTCGGACAACAGGGCGCACGCCTATCCCGACGGCGCAGGGATCCTGCTGGCGCAGACCAGGGGTGACGCGGTCAGGGACAACCTGGTGGGCGGCAAGGGCGGCGCCGGCATCGCCGACAGCAGCTCGGCGGGGCTGCACGCCTCCGGGAACACCCTCAGCCACCTGCTGTACGGCATGCTCCTGGAGAACACCGTCAAGAGCCTGGTCAGCGACAACAAGGGCACCGCCGACGGCTGGGGCCTGGCCCTGACCGGCAACGACCACGTCAGCCTCACCGGCAACACGTTCAGGAACGGCGGATTCGGCATCGAGGCCGACTATCCGGCGAACCTGGTGGTCGAGCACAACCTCACCAACCACAACAGCGAGATAGGCGTGTACCTCTACGACGGCTCGGCGCCCCCGGTCGCCGGCAAGCGGTCCGGCGCGATCCCGTCCGCCTACTCGGCGCTGGTGAGCTTCAACAAGGCCAACTACAACAGCATCGGCTTCTATTCGCTGTTCCCGACGACCGGGCACGGCAACGATGCCGACCACAACACGCTGCTGGGCTGCTTCAACGTCTCCTGCATCCACGGCATGACGAAGCTGCACGCGTCCATCGCCCTGCCGGCGCACCACGCATTCCCGGTGCCGGCCCTGCCTAAGAAGCCCGCACTCAAGAAGTAACGCCTCCCCCGCAGTGGGGGGGGGGGGCCC
>JBLMWU010000170.1:0-12544 GCA_050257395.1 Gemmatimonadota bacterium
ACGGCCCCGGGACAAGCGCGGCGTCTGAAGGTGAAACCGCCGGCCAGGGCGGGGCCCGGCTTCAGAAAGTGGAGCCGCCCGGCAAGGGGGACCCGGTGCCAGAAGGTGGTGCCGCCCGGCCAGGGTGGGCCCGGTGCCAGAAGGTGGTGCCGCCCGGCCAGGGCGGGCCCGGCGTCTGAAGGTGAAACCGCCGGCCAGGGTGGGCCCGGCGTCAGAACGAGAAGCCGCCCGGCCGGCCGTTGCGGTCCGCGATCAGCCCGGCCAGCGTGGCCAGGGCGATCTCGGCTGGCGTGTGCGAGCCGATGTTGAGCCCTACCGGCCGGTGGACCCGGGCGATCTCGGCCTCCGGCACGCCCAGCCCGGCCAGGGCGGGGACGTGCGGGGCGGGATGACGCGGATTGCCGAGGATGCCGACCCACCGGGCCGGGCTGGCCAGCGCGGCCGCGAGCACCGGCCCGAGCTCCGGCCGGTGGTGGTCGGTCACGACCACGTCCGCGGTCTCGTCCAGCTGCCCGTCCGCCGCGGTCAGGACGGTCACGGCCGGATCGGCGGGCAGGGCGCGGGCGGCGTCGGGCTCGATGAGGATGGCCCGGTAGCCGAGGTCGGGACCGTACCGGAGCAGGAAGCCCGCCACCGGGGAGGCGAACACGGCGACCAGCGTGCGCTCGACCGCTGGCGCGGGCGCCAGCCCGTGCGCGACGTCGCAGGCCGGGTCGTGGGCCTGGTCGTGGGCAGGGACGGTGCTGGCGGCCGGGGCCGTGCGCTGGCCGGGAGTGCTCATGCTCCGAGCTTGCCACGGCAGTGCGGGAGGGAGATACCCGGCCGGCGGTCCGGGCAGGGCTTTTCAGCGAAGAGTAGCTTGTAACCACGGAGCGTGACACACCCTGCGGGGGGAGCAGGATGTGAAGGCAGCGGCGGGTGCGGGCCCGCGGAGCGCCGGCCGGCCCGGGGATCCGGCCCGGCCCGGACGCCAGCAGCCCTGGCGGGGACCGGCCCGTGGCGGCGCGCGGCCATGAAGCACCGGTCGCTGGCGAGGCACGCGCTCATCATGGCGGGCGCGATCGTAGTGCTGGTCGGCGCTGCGGCCGCGGTGGCCGCGGTCGGCTTGTCCCGGTACCCGCGGGCTTACCGCGAAGGCGGGGTGGCGTGGAGCGCCGTGCTCCTCGGGCTGGCGGTGCTGATGATCGTGGTGTCGCTGCTGTGGCTGCACCGCGGGACGATCAGGCCCCTGCGCGGGACCACGGCCGCCATCCGCACGCTCAGCCGGGGGCAGCACGGGGTCCGGGCGCCGGTGTCGGGGTTCTCCGACTACCGGCAGCTGGCGGCCGCGGTCAACGAGGCTGCCGACGCGGCTGACCGCCGGCGGGCCGCGGAGGCGGAGCGGGACCGCCTGATGCGGATGGCGCGGCAGACCGTGCAGCGCATCCGCGAGCACCTGCGGGTGGACGAGGTCCTGCGGGAAGCCAGGCTGGCGATCGAGCAGGAGCTCGACGCCGACGTCGCCTACCTGCATGTGATCGAGGACGGGCGGATCAGCCCGGCGCGCGGCCCGACGGCCGCGTGGCGGCTGCCCAGCGGTTTCCTCGAGAACATGCCGCAGGAGGCGCACACGGTGGTCATGGACCTGATGGCACGCCGGTCAAGCCTGGTGATCCAGGACGTCGCGGGACCCGAGGGGGAGTGGCTGCCGCCGCAGCTGCGCGAGCCGCTGCGTGCGGCCGGCATCGTCTCCCATCTGCTCACCCCGTTCGGGGACCGGTCTGAGCTGCTCGGCGTCATCGCGGCGGAGCGGATGCGGCCGGGGCACCCGTGGACCCCGGCGGAAGTCGAGGCGGTGGAGTGGATCGCCGGCGACCTGGCGCAGGGGCTGCGGCAGGCGCAAATGTACGAGGCCGAGAACCGGCTGGTCGCCAAGCTGAAGGCGCTCGACCGGGCCAAGTCCGACTTCCTGGCCGCCGTGTCACACGAGCTGCGCACGCCGCTGACGAGCATCGCGGGCAGCGTCGAGCTGCTGGCTGAGGGGGATGCGGGCCCGCTCACCGGGCCGCAGAAGCACATGCTGGACGCCGCCGGCCGCAACACCGTCCGCCTCCAGCACCTCATCGAGGACCTGCTCACCCTGTCGAAGATCGAGACGGGCGCGTTCCGGGCGTCGATGCGCCCGGTGGACCTGGCCACGATCCTCACGGCCGGCACCGGCGCGTGGCGGCCGGAGGCCGACGGGAAAGGGGTGGCGCTGACCGTCGCGGCGTCGCCGGCCTGGGTGCCCGTGAACGGCGACCCGGTCCAGCTGGAACGGATGCTGCTGAACGTGGTGTCGAACGCGGTGAAGTTCACCCCGGCCGGCGGCCGGGTCGCCGTCACCCTGTCGGAGCAGGACGGCAGCGCGGTGCTGCGGGTCACCGACACCGGCATCGGCATCCCCGAGGCCGAGCAGCCGGACCTCTCCAGCCGGTTCTTCCGGGCCTCGAACGCGGTGGCCCGGTCGATCCCCGGCACCGGCCTCGGCCTGACCATCGTCCGGTCGATCATGGCCAACCACGGCGGGCAGCTCGATGTGCGGTCGCGGGAAGGCCAGGGCACCACGGTGACCATCCGGCTGCCGCTCCGGCGGCCGGCTGGCCCGGATGCTCCGCCAGGGCCGGGCCGGGATGCGGACGATGACGGGGCGCCGCCCGCCGCCCCCAGGTTACGCATAGTTACCTTGAGTAGAGTATTTGTAACAAACCGTTACGCCAGGTGCGGGCAGGGGGCCACGGGTGAGCGCAACGGGAAGCGGCACGCCCGGCGAACCGGGCTCCGCGCGCGGCCAGCCGCAGCGCCTCCCCGGCTCCATGATGGTCCGGCTGCGGCTTGCCCTGGCCGTGTTCGTGCTGCTCATGGCCGCTGCCACGGCCCTGGTCGCGGTCGGGCTCAGCGAGCAGGCCAGCGCCACCCGCAGCGTGGTGCAGCGGCTGCAGCCGCTGGAGGTGACCACTTCCCAGATCCGCGCGGACTTCGCCGACACGCAGGCGGCGCTGCGCGCGTACGTGGAGACCCGGACGCCGCGGTTCCTCGGCTTCTACCGCAGCGCCCGGGTCAGCCTGGCACACGATCTCGCCGCCGCGGCTGCCCTGGCGACCGGCGCGTCCGTGACCGACCTGGAGATTCAGCGGCGGTCGGTGCGGACCTGGTTCGGCTACGCGGACCGGATGCTCGCCGCCAGCCCAGGCAGCCCTGCCGTGACCCGGCTGACCAACCGGGCCTATCCCGTTTCCCGCGTCTTCTACGAGGCGAACGACCGGATGCGGGCCAGGCTGCGCGCGCAGAGCCGGCTCCAGGTCAGCCAGGGCGAGGCCCGCCTCGACCGCTCCGTCGTGCTCGGCGGCCTGCTGGCCGGGCTCGCGGTGCTGGTGGCCGTCGCCGTGGAAGTGGGCACCGTGCGGAGCGTCGCGGTGCCGCTGCGCGGCCTGACCGTGGTGCTGCAGCGGCTCACCTCCGGCGACTACGGCGCCCGGGCGAGCGTGGCCGGCCCCGCCGAGACCCGGGAGGCGGCCGCGTCACTCAACGAACTGGCGGACGAGGCCAGCCGGCTGCGCGTCCAGGAGGCGGATCGCGGCCGGCTCACGGCCGTCGCGCGGGCGGCGGGCCTGCGCATCCGCGAGAACCTGCGGGCCGAGGACGTGCTGAACGAAGCGCGGGCGGTGATCGAGCAGGAGCTCGGCGGCGACACCGCCTACCTGCACCTGGTCGAGGACGGCCGGGTGGGCCCGCCGCTCGGGCATGAGCGCGACTGGGTGCTGCCGCTGTCGTTCCTGGACAATCTCGGTCCCGACTTCATCGAGATGATGCGCGGCCTGTACCCGCGGCACGGGGCCCTGGTGGTGCAGGACTTCCAGGGACCCGATGGTGCGCTGATACCGCCCGAGTTCCGCCAGCCGATGATCGACGCGGGCCTTGTCTCCCAGGTGCTCGCCCCGTTCGGGGTCGGCCCCGAGATGCTGGGCTTCATCGTGCTGTCCCGGCGCACCCGCGGCCGCCCGTGGACCCCGGCCGAGGTGGACGCGGTGCAGTCCATCGCGACCGACCTCGGCCGCGGCCTGCAGCACGCCCGGGCGTATGAGGCCGAGAACACGCTCGTGACCGAGCTGCGGGAGATCGACCGGATGAAGTCGGACTTCCTGGCCACGGTCTCCCACGAGCTGCGCACCCCGCTGACCAGCATCGCCGGGTTCGTCGAGCTGCTGCGTGACCGGGACGCGGGCCCGCTCAGCGAGACCCAGGCGGAGATGCTGGACACCATCCAGCGCAACACGGCCCGGCTGCGGCATCTCATCGAGGACGTGCTGACCCTCTCCAAGATCGAGTCGCGCGCGTTCAAGACGGCCATGCAGCCGGTCAACCTGGCCGAGGTCGCTGCCGCGGTGGTCGCGGCGCTGCGGCCGCAGGCGGACGCCCGCAAGCTCAGCCTCACGCTCACCGGCCCGGGCAGCCTGGTGGTGAGCGGCGACCCGGGCCAGCTGGACCGGATGCTGATCAACCTGCTGTCCAACGCGGTGAAGTTCACCCCGGCCGGCGGCCGGGTCGAGGTCAGCGTGGCCGGCGAGGCGGGCATGGCGGTGGTCACCGTCAGCGACACCGGCATCGGCATCCCCGACCGCGACCAGAAGGAGCTGTTCACCCGGTTCTTCCGGGGGTCGAACGCGACCGAGCTGTCGATCCCCGGCACCGGCCTGGGGCTGACCATCGTCCAGGCCATCATCGCCAACCACGGCGGCGACCTGAGTGTGCACTCCCGCCAGGGCGAGGGCACCACGGTGGTCGCCCGCATCCCGCTGCTGACGGCCCGCGGAGTGGCAACCGTCCCGACCCCGCCCGCCAGCCGGGACGGTCCGCCGCCGGGCGGGGATCTAACTCACCGTAGTTAGACTGCACCGAAACGTACCCAGCGTTACCGATGAAGCCAGAGGAGGGCGAAGGAGACGGCGTGATGAGGCTGCGCGGCTCGATCATCAGCAACCTGCTGATCGCGTTCTCGGTGTTCGCGGTCCTCATCATCATTGCCATGACCGTCGGCTACGCCGCCGTCGCCAGCCAGAACGCCACCGTCAGGCAGCTCACCGGGCGGGACTACGTGCTCCAGCAGACAGCCGGGCACATGCAGGAGAACTTCACCACCAGCCAGATCGCCATCAGCAGCTTCGTGCTGTCCGGCCGGCTCGTGTACCTGCAGCCGGTCGCCACCGAGGATTCCTCCTTCGCGGTGAACGCGGCCCGGCTCCGTGCGCACTCCCCGCCCGGCCTGCTGGGCTACGTCGACGGCATGACCCAGGCGGGAATCCGGCTGTTCACGATCGCGGATCAGGTTGCCCGGCTGCCCCCGCATTCCCCCGCGGCCGAGGCGCTGGCCAGCAGCATCGCGCCAACGGCCCGGGCCTTCTACAGCGCGAACACCGGGATGCAGGATCGGCTGGCCGCCGAGGTGCGGTGGCTCACCAGCGAGAGCAAGAGTTCCCTCGCCACCGCCCTGACCTGGAGCGGGGTGGCGCTCGCCGTCGCGGTGCTGCTGGTCCTCGGGGTCTCGCTCAGCACCCTGCGCACCATCACCCAGCCGCTGCGCAGCCTCAGCGGCACCGTGCGGCGGCTGACCGCCGGGGACCGGTCGGCACGGGTCCCGCTGGCCGGCGCCGCCGAGGTGCGGGAGGCGGCGCAGGCGGTCAACATCCAGGCCGACGAGGCGGAGCGGCTGCGCCGGAAAGAGGAGGAGAGCAACCGGCTGCGCGCCATGGCCAGGGCCGCGGGCATCCAGATTCGCGAGCACCTGGTGGCCGACGACGTGCTGCGGCAGGCCCATCGCGCCCTGGCCGGCAACCTGGGCGCCGACCGGGTCTACCTGCATCTGGTCACCGACGGGCAGATGGGGCCGCCGGTGGGCGACGAGGGGCAGTGGGTGCTCCCGGAATCGTGCCTGATGGCCATCCCGCCCGCGGGCATCGAGGACATGCGCCAGCTGCTCAAGCGGCAGGCGAGCAGGCTGATCTCCGAGCCGCCCGGCGTGGAGGACGGCCTGGTGCCGCCGGAGGTGCACGAGCACCTGCGGCGGGCCGGGATCGCCTCCTGCCTGCTGACGCCGTTCGGGGTGGGCACCGAGCTGCTGGGGATCATCGCGCTGCTCCGGCTGCGGCCCAGCCGGCCGTGGACCGCCGCTGAGATCGACGCGGTCGAGTCGATCGCGGCCGACCTCGGCCGCGGGCTCAACCACGCCCGCCAGTACGAGGCCGGGAACCGGCTGGTCGCGCAGCTGCGGGAGCTGGACCAGGCCAAGTCTGACTTCTTCGCCACCGTGTCGCACGAGCTGCGGGCGCCGCTGACCAGCATCGAGGGCTACGTGGAGATGCTCGGCGACGAGGACGCCGGGCCGATGAACCCCGAGCAGCAGCGGATGCTCGGCTCGGTCGAGCGCAGCGCGGTCCGGCTGCGCAACCTGATCGAGGACGTGTTCACCCTCGCCAAGCTGGAGTCGGGTGCCTTCGCCGCCGTGCTGGAGCCGGTGAACGTGGTGGATGTGGTGTCGGCGGCGGTGTCGGCCGTGGGCCCGTCCGCCAGCGCGGGCGAGCTGCACCTGTCGTGCTCACTGCCGGAGGGGCCGCTGATGGTGCAGGGGGACGTGGGCCAGCTCGACCAGGTGTTCATCAACCTGCTGTCGAACGCGGTCAAGTTCACCCTGGCCGGCGGCCGCGTCGACGTTACCGGCAGCCAGGAGGACGGATGGGTGACCGTGCGGGTGGCCGACTCCGGCATCGGCATCCCCGAATCCGAGCAGGAGAAGCTGTTCACCCGGTTCTTCCGGGCCTCGAACGCGACCGAGCGCTCGATCCCCGGCACCGGGCTGGGGCTGGCCATCGTGCGCACCATCGTCTCCGCCCACCACGGGGAGCTGGACCTGCAGTCGCAGGCGGGCGAGGGGACCACCGTCACCGTGCGGCTGCCGCTGCTGGGCGGGGACGCGAGGCCCGCGGATGCCGCTCCCGCGGATGCCGCAGCCGGGGATGCCGCAGCCGGGGATGCCGCAGCCGCGGCCGCCGGCCCGCCGGGCGCGGCCCCGGCAGACAACCCCGGGGGTGACGGGCCGGGGACCGGGGCCGGCCTGACCCGGGTGAGCCGGCTACCGGCCGCCGGGCCCGGCCACCAGGCCGGCGCAGGCGGCCCGCAGCGGTGCCAGCCGGGCGGCGGCGGCGGCGCGGGCGGCGGCCAGGGACCGGCCGGTGACCGGCTCGGTCACCTCCAGGTACACCTTGAGCTTCGGCTCGGTGCCGCTGGGGCGGATCACCACCCGGGCGCCGGGCAGCCGGAAGGTGAGCACGTCCGACGGTGGCAGCCCGCCCGTGCCCGCGGCCAGGTCGGTGAGCCCGGTGACCGGCTGGCCCCCGATGGCGGCGGGCGGGGCGTCCCGCAGCCGGGCCATCACCCCGCCGGGTGACCGGGTGGCGAGCGTGACCTGCGCGGTCAGATGGACACCGTGGGCCGTTTCCAGGCTGTCCCAGCGATCGGCCAGGGTCTGCCCGCCGGCCCGGGCCGCGGTGGCGAGCGCCAGCACCGCGAGCGCGGCGCTGATCCCGTCCTTGTCCCGGACCACGGTGCCGACCGCGTACCCGAGTGCTTCCTCGTACCCGAACACGAACCGGCTGCCCGGTGCCATGTCCGCGGCCCGGACGATCCACTTGAAGCCGGTGAGAGTCTCGGCGTACCGGGCGCCCGCCGCGGCCGCGATCCTGCTCAGCAGGGTGGAGGAGACCACGGTCGTCGCCACCAGCCGCTGCCTGGGTTCCGGGCCGGCGGCTGCCTCCGCCAGCAGGAAGGCGCCCAGCAGGGCCCCCACCTGGTCGCCGGTGAGCACCCGCCAGCCACCCGGCGCCGCCGCGTCCGGCACCGCGACCGCCAGCCGGTCGCCGTCCGGGTCGTTCGCCAGCACCAGGTCGGCCCCGGCCCGCCGGGCCTGCGCCAGCGCCAGGTCGAGCGCGCCCGGCTCCTCCGGGTTGGGAAAGGCGACGGTCGGGAAGTCCGGATCCGGCTCGGCCTGCGCGCCGACCACGTCCGGCACGGGGAAACCGGCCCGCTCGATCGCCCGCAGCGCGAGGGTGCCCGCGACCCCGTGCAATGGTGTGTAGACCACCCGCAGCGGTGCCGGCCCGCCCGCCGGTGCGGCCGGGAAGCCGGGGGCGGCGGTCGCAGCCGCCGCGCCCTGCCCCGCCGGGCGGGCGCCGGTGATCGCGTCCAGGTACGCCTGCGCCACCTCGTCGCCGTACCGGGTGACCAGCGGGCCCGCGTCCGGGCCGGCCGGGATCAGCCGCAGCGGGCCGAGCGCCGCGATGGCCGCCTCGATCTGCTCGTCGGCGGGCGGGATGATCTGCGCGCCGTCGCCGAGGTAGAGCTTGTAGCCGTTGTCGGCGGGCGGGTTGTGGCTCGCCGTGATCATGACGCCGGCTGCCGCGCCCAGGTGCCGGACGGCGAACGCGAGCAGCGGGGTCGGTCCCGGCTGGGGGAGCAGGTGCACCCGGAGGCCAGCGCCGGTGAGGACCGCGGCGGTCTCGGCCGCGAACTCCGCGGACCGGTGCCGGGCATCGCACCCGATGACCACCCCCGCGGCGGCCGCGTCCGGGCCGCGCCTGGTCAGCCAGCCCGCGAGGGCGGCGGTCGCCGCCCGCACCACGGCCCGGTTCATCCGGTTCGGGCCCGCCCCGATCGCCCCCCGCAGGCCCGCGGTGCCGAAGCGCAGCCGCCCGGCGAACCGGTCCGCGAGATCGGCCCGGGCCGCCTCGCCGGCCGCCCCCGGCTGCCCGGCCGCGGCCAGCAGCGCCCGCAGCTCGGCCCGGTCGCCCGGGCCCGGGTCGTCCGCGACCCATTCTTCCGCCGCCTTTATCAGGCCCTCGCTCACTGTTCCCGGCCCTCGCTCGCCTCCGGGCCGCTCAAGCCCGCCGTCTTCCCTCTCTTTCTGGCCCTCGCTCGCCTCCGGGCCGCTGGAGCCCGCCGTCTTCCCTCCTCGCTCCGGCTCCTCCGTCGCCTCGCTCGTCGGTCCAGACGGCGGCGCGGCCCTTCGGCTCGCCCGGGCCTGGGCGCTCCGCGCCCCCTGGGGCTGGCCGGGCAACGGGCCGGGGGGCGGTGCGGAGCTTTGGCTCGCGCGGGACTGGGCGCTACCGCGCCGGTCCGGCTGGCCGGGCAACGGGCCGGGCGGGGGCGCGGGCTGCCGGCTCGCGTGGGCGGGCTCATCGGGGGTGGTCATGGGAGGGCATCCGGGAGGATGCGGGCGAGGAGGGCGCCCATCCGGCCGGCCGCCGCGGCGCCGGCGGCGACCACCTCGGCGTGGTCGAGGCCGTGCTCCGACAGCCCGGCAGCCAGGTTGGTGACCAGCGAGATGGCCAGCACCTCCGCGCCCAGATGGCGGGCGGCGATCGCCTCCAGCGCGGTGGACATCCCCACCAGGTCCGCGCCGAGCGTGCGCAGCATGGCGATCTCGGCCGGCGTCTCGTAGTGCGGTCCCGGCAGCGCCGCGTACACGCCCTGCGCCAGGGCGGGGTCGGCGGCCTGCGCGACCGCCCGCAGCCGCGCGGAGTACAGGTCCGTCAGGTCGGTGAACCGGGCCGGGTACCCGGCTGGCGGCGGCGGCCCGGCCAGCGGCGACCGCCCGGTCAGGTTCAGGTGGTCGCGGATCAGCACCGGCTGCCCCACCCGCAGGCCCGCCCGGATCCCGCCGGCCGCGTTGGTGAGCACCACCACCCGGCAGCCCGCCGCCACTGCCACCCGCACGCCGTGCACCAGCAGGTCAGGGGAGTGTCCCTCGTACAGATGCACCCGCCCGAGGAAGACCAGCACCCGCTGCCCACCGCTCAGCGTCACCGACCGCACCGTCCCGGCGTGCCCCGGCACGGTCGACTCCGGGAACCCGCCCAGCTCCGCGACCGGTACCTCGGCCGCTGCCTTCCCGAGCGCGTCCGCCGCCGGCGCCCACCCCGACCCCAGCACCACGGCAACCTCGTGCTTGCCCGCCCCCGTCAGCTCCGCCACCCGCCCCGCGCTCATAGCCGCGGCCGTGAAGGGATCAGCAGCCCTCCCGCTCATGACGCCTCCCACGCCCCCGCGTGCGGAGGGATGTCCCGCCCCGCCCACGCCGCCCCCGCAGCAGGCAAGCTCACGACTTCACGTACGGCTTGCCGTCGGCCCGCGGCGGCCGCCCGCGGCCCACCAGCCCTGCCACTGCCACGATGGTGGCCACGTACGGCGCCATGAGCAGGATGTTAGACGGAATCGGCACGTTCAGCGTGGCCATGACCGACTGCAGGGCATTGCTGAAGCCGAACAGCAGCGCGGCGGCGACCGCGCCCAGCGGCGTCCACCGGCCGAAGATCAGCGCGGCCAGCGCGATGTACCCCATGCCTGAGGACATGTCCCGGCCGAACGACCCGACCGAGCCGAGCGTGAGCCAGGCGCCGCCGATGCCGGCGACCAGGCCGCCCAGGATGACGTTCCGGTACCGGATGGCGAGCACCTTGATGCCGACCGTGTCAGCAGCGACCGGGTGCTCGCCGACCGCCCGCACGCGCAGCCCCCAGCGGGTGCTGAACAGCCCCACCTGCACCGCGATGATCAGCACGTAAGTGATGTACAGGAACACCGTCGAGTCGAAGAAGATCGGGCCGATGATCGGGATGTCCCCGAGCAGGGGAATCTTCACCGCGGAGAACGTGGCCGGCGAATTCAGCGTGTCCTGGAACGGGACCAGCGCCCGGTCGTAGAAGTACCCGGTGAGCCCGGAGATCAGGAAGTTCAGCACGACGCCGACGATGATCTGGTCCACCAGGTAGCGGATCGCGAACACCGCCAGCACCGCGCCGACCAGGCCGCCCGCGAGCGAGCCGGTGATCAGGCCCAGCCACAGGGTCCCGAACGCGCTGGCGACCACCGCGGCCCCGAACGCGCCGAACAGCAGCTGGCCCTCGATCGCGATGTTGATCACCCCGGAGCGCTCGCACAGGCAGCCCGCGAGCGCGCCCAGCACCAGCGGGATGGAGAACCCCACCGTGCTCTGCAGCAGGTTGATCAGGGGGATCGGGATGTTCCCGGCGCCCGCCCAGCACAGCAGCGACACCACGAAGCAGAGCAGCACCAGCGCGATGAGGGTCCGCTGGATGCCGCGGCTCAGCTCCCGCACGGCCCTCAGCACCGCGGCGGCCAGCGACACCGCGCCCAGCGCGTACGCGGTGGCGGCGGCGGGCAGCCGCAGGCTGGGCACGGTGACCGAGGCCCCCGGCAGCGACAGCGCGAAGGTGGCATCGCCGCGGCCGGCGAAGTGTCCGAGCAGCACGATGTCGGCGAGGCCGAGCAGGGCGAACGTGGTTGCGGCCAGCAGCCGGCGGTGCGCCTGGAGCGGTTCGCGGACCGCGGCGGCCAGTGAGGTCATGACGGCCCCCTCCTCATCCGTTCCAGCCCTTGGCCACGGCCTGGCCCGGCCCCACCGCGCCGCTGCCGCGCATCCGGAACAGCGCCCGGATCAGCGGCGGGGCGGCGATGAACAGCACGATCAGCGCCTGGATGACGGTGATGATCTCGATCGGGGTCTGGGTGAGCCCCTGCATGGCGGTGCCGCCCGCGTGCAGCGCGCCGAACAGCAGCGCGGCCAGCACGGTGCCCAGCGGCCGGGCGCGGCCCAGCAGCGCGACGGTGATCGCGTCAAAGCCGTAGGTGCCGTAGCTCTGGAACGTCAGCGTGTGGTCGGTGCCCTGGACGATCGCGGATGCCGCCAGGCCGGCCAGCCCGCCCGCGATGACCATCACCAGCACCCAGGTTCGCTCCACGCTCATGCCCGCGGCCCGGGCGGCCCGCGGGTTGACCCCCACGGTGCGCAGCTCGAAGCCCACGGTGCTGCGCTCCAGCAGCCACCACACGCCCGCGGCGGCGGCCAGCGCGATCAGGAAGCTGGCGCTGACCCGCAGGCTGGCCCCGAACAGGTGCGGGAGCTGGGCGTTGCCGTCGATGAGCGGGCTGATCAGGTCGGAGCGCCCGGGCCGCTGCAGGATCGTGGTGCCCAGCAGGTAGGACAGCAGGTAGATCATGACGTAGTTGAGCATGATCGTGACGATCACCTCGTGCGCCCCGGTCCAGGCCTTGAGCGCGCCCACGAGCCAGCCGATCAGCGCACCGCCGGCGAACGCGCCGAGCAGCACCACCACCGCGTGGATGACCAGCGGCAGGTGGATGCCGAAGCCGAGCCAGGTGGCGACGATCGCGCCGCCGATGAGCTGGCCGGTGCCGCCGATGTTGAACAGCCCGGCCCGGAACGCCAGCGCGACTGACAGCCCGGCGAAAATGAGCGGGGTGGCGTTGACCGCGGTCTCCGACAGCGGGCTGAAGATCGGGATGATCGCGCCGCTCTGCGAGGCGGCGGCCAGCGACTGGTACTGCAGCGCGTTGCTGATCGCGTTCGGGTTGATGATGGCGCCCTCGAACATGGCCGAGTAGGCGCTGGCGGCGCTGTCCCAGGCCTGCGCGAACGCGTTGCCGGGAGCGGTGG
>JBLMWU010000171.1:0-3464 GCA_050257395.1 Gemmatimonadota bacterium
GCCGCGTACACGTTGCTCACCGGCCGGACCGTCCGCCCGGCCACCGAGCTGATGTTGACCAGGTCGGCGACCTGCCGGGGGCCGGACTCGGCGGCCCGCAGCAGGTGCGGCAGCGCGGCGTGGGTGCAGGCCAGCACCGCGCTGAGGTTCAGGTCGACCATGCGCTGCCAGTCCGCCAGCGACGCGGTGGCCGCGGGGCCGAGCAGCATCACCCCGGCGTTGTTGACCAGGATGTCGATCCGGTCGTGCCCGAACGCCTGCACCGCGGTGTCGATGACCTGGCTGGCCTGGCCGGGCGCGGTCACGTCAGCGGGGACGGCGAGCGCCGTGCCGCCGTTCGAGCTGATCTTGCTGGCGAGCGCGGTGAGCCGGTCCTCCCGGCGGGCCACGATCACCACGCTCGCGCCGCGGGCGGCCAGCGCCAGCGCGGTGGCCTCGCCGATGCCGCTGGACGCGCCGGTGACCACGGCGGTGGTGCCCGCCAGGGCGCCGTCGGACAGGTCGCTGGTGCTCATGATTGCTGGCCTCCTCGCGGGCGCATGCGGCTTCCGGTCCCCGAGCCTATGCCGGGGCGCCCGCGCGCGGGGAGCCAGGCAGGCCGTCAGCGGCTGCCGCTGGCCACGTTCTGGCTCATGACCTCCCAGAACTTGAGCACGCTGCGCTGCTCGGTGGTGGTGGCGCCCCGGTAGTTGCCGGTGCGGGAGTCCATGCAGTTGGACGGCGGGGTGGTGGTGCTGGGGGTCCAGTTGCTGTCGATGACGCAGCTGTCGCCCACCGAGATGGTCCGCCCCGGCCAGGCCCCGGCGGCGCGGCCCGGGGCGCTGGTCTTGTAGTACGTTTCCGCGACCGTGAAGTACCCGGCCTCCGGGTGCCAGTAGTACTGATTCACGTTGAGGTACGAAATCGCGTAAAGGCCGTCGCCGTACTGGCAGGCCTGAACATCGCCATTGCCGGGAAATGGGTGGAAACAGTGCCCGCCGCCCGGGCTGGCGGCCGTGCTGGCGGACCCGCCGGCCGACGCCCCGTCTGCCGCGCTGGCGCAGCCGGCCAGCGCCAGCACCAGTGCCGCGATCGTCCCCACGATGGTGATCTGCTTCATGACTCTCCTTCGCAGACCTGCGTACCGCGATTGTCCCCTTTAGACGCGGTCAACACGGGTATCGGATGCAGACAATGCCGCCGGCCCGCAGTTGATTGTCCACCATCAGCGTGAGCGACATGCGCAACTGGAAAGCTTGACTTCCTGCGGGCGTGAAGTCCTACGCTCGCCCGTGGACGGGCCGGCCACGACGAGGAGGCGAGCTGTGCCAGCGTGGATCTGCGCCACCTGCGGCAACCACTACCCGGAGGCGCAGTCGCCGCCGGCGGAATGTGTCATCTGCGCGGACGAACGCCAGTGGACGCCGCCGTCCGGGCAGCGCTGGACGACACTGGCGGACCTGGTCGCGGCCGGGCACCGCAGCGACATCCGAGAGGTGGAGCCGGGCCTGACCGGCATCGGCGCCGACCCGCCGGTGGCGATCGGGCAGCGGGGCCTGCTCGTGCAGACCGGCGAGGGCAACCTGCTGTGGGACCCGCCCGGGTTCCTCGACGGCGCCGCCATCGAGGCGGTCGCCGCCGCGGGCGGCCTGCGCGCCGTGACCGCCAGCCACCCGCACTTCTACGGCGCGATGGCCGAGTGGAGCGCGGCTTTCGGCGCGCAGATCCTGGTGCCCGAGGCGGACCGGCAGTGGGTCACCAGGCCAGCCCCGGGCATCCGGACCTGGGCCGGGACCGAGCCGGTGCTGCCCGGCGTCACCCTCATCCAGTGCGGCGGGCACTTCCCCGGCAGCGCGGTGGTGCACTGGGCCGGCGGCGCGGGCGGGGCCGGGGCGCTGTTCACCGGGGACACCATCTTCGTGACCCCCGGCGAGGACCGGGTCACCTTCGTGTGGAGCGCCCCCAACCGGATCCCGCTGCCCGAGCAGGCCGTCCGGCGGGTGGCCGAGTCCGTCCGGGGGTACCCGTTCGACCGGATCTACGGCGGCTGGTGGGCGCCGGTGGTGCGCCAGGGCGCCCGGCAGGTGCTGGAGGCGTCGGCCAGCCGGTACATCCAGTTCCTGCGCGGCGAGGTGCCGGTGGACTGACCGGCCCGGCCAGCGGGGCCGGCCAGCGGCCTCCCGGTCCGCGGGCCGGCGGTCAGCGGCCCGGCGGCGCGAGCACCGCGCAGAGCCGGGCCAGCGCGGTGGTGTACGCGTGCGCGGCCGGGCGGCCGTAGCCCACCACCAGCGCCGGGCCCCGGCCGTCCGCGGCTGCCCGGTAGCTGGCGAGCCCCTCCACGGCCAGGCCGCGGGCGGCGGCCCGGGCGATGACCTCGTCCTCGTCCGCGCCGGGCGGCAGCTCGGCCAGCGCGTGCAGGCCCGCCGCGATGCCGGTGACGCGGACCTGCGGCGCGTGCTGGCGCAGCGCCGCGGCCAGCCGGTCCTGCCGCCTGCGGTAGGCCAGCCGGGCCAGCCGGATCTGCCGGTCGTAGCCGCCCGAGGTGATGAACTCGGCCAGCGTTAGCTCGTCGAGGCTGCTTGTGGCCGCCCCGGCGGACTCTTTCGCCGCCACCATGTCGTCCATCAGCCAGCCGGGCAGCACCAGCCAGCCGAGCCGCAGCCCCGGCGCCAGGCTCTTGCTGGCCGTCCCGGCGTAGGCGACCTGGCCGGGAGCCAGCGCCTGCATCGCGCCCACCGGCTGCCGGTCGTAGCGGAACTCCCCGTCGTAGTCGTCTTCGATCACCAGGCCCCCGGTGGCCGCCGCCCAGCTCACCGCGGCCCGGCGCCGCTCCGGGTGCAGGGTCACCCCCAGCGGGAACTGATGGGCCGGGGTGAGCAGGCAGGCGGTCACCCCGGCCGAGGCGGTCAGCCCGGGCAGGCGGCCGGTCACGGCCCCGGCGGCGTCCACGGTCAGCGGCACCGGCCGCAGCCCGCAGGCCTCGGGGAGGCGGCGGTGCGCCGCATGGCCGTAGGCCTCGACGGCGATGGCGCGGGCGCCGCGGGCCGCCAGCACCTGGGCCAGCAGCGCGAGCCCGTGGGTGAAGCCCGCGCAGATCAGGATGCGGCCGGGGTCGGCGGTCACGCCCCGGGCGCGGGCGAGGTAGCCCGCCAGGGCGTCGCGGAGGGCGGGCAGGCCGCGCGGGTCGGGATAGCCGAAGACGCTCGGCGGCGCGGCGGCCACCGCCTTGCGGGCCGCCGCCAGCCAGGCCCGGCGCGGGAAGGCGGACAGGTCGGGCACGCCCGGCCGCAGGTCGTAGCGGGGCTCGCGGGCCGCTGGCCGGGCCGGGCGCGACGGCGGCACGGCGGGCGCCGGGTGCCCGGCGACCCAGGTCCCCGATCCGGTGCGGGCGGTCAGCCAGCCTTCGGCGGTCAGCTGGCTGTAGGCGTCGGCGACGGTGTTGCGGGCGAGGCCGAGATCCGCTGCCAGGGCACGCGAGGGCGGCA
>JBLMWU010000172.1:0-5871 GCA_050257395.1 Gemmatimonadota bacterium
CGGCCCGAGCGAGCCAAAGGGCCGCGCCGCCGTCTGGACTGACGAGCGAGGCGGCGAAGGAGCCGGAGCGAGGAGGGAAGACGGCGGGCTCCAGCGGCCCGGAGGCGAGCGAGGGCCCAGAAAAGGGCCCGGAGGCGAGCGAGGGCCAGAAAAACAGCCTTTAGCGGGTAACTTTGCCGGCCTTGATGCAGGAGGTGCACACCTGCAGGCGCTTGCGGGTCCCGCCGACGTTGGCCCGGACCACCTGGATGTTGGGGTTCCAGCGGCGGGGGGTGCGGCGGTGCGAGTGGGAGACCCTGTTGCCGAAACCCGGCCCCTTGCCGCAGATGTCGCAGACAGAAGCCACGGGATCGCTCCAAAGTGTGCTGGCGGTGTGCTGACAGTGGCTGCCGGAAGCAGAAGGCCGCCCGCAAGCGGGGCCCGGCAACCGCAGAAGCTTATCCGATAGACCCCGCGCAGCGCGAACCGGCGCCGCCCGGCCTGCGCCGGATCCGGGTCTTTCCCTCCTATCCTGAGGGTCATGGCAGGCCTGGACGAACCACTGCGGGTGCCGCTGGCCGGCAAGACGGCGAAGGACCTGGAAGCCGCGTTCGGCCTGCGCACCGTCGGTGACCTGCTGCGCCACTACCCGCGCCGCTACGCGCAGCGCGGCGAGCTGACCGACCTGGCCTCCCTGCGCGACGGCGAGCACGTCACCGTGTTCGCCCGGGTGGAGAAGGTCACCGCGCGCAAGATGCGCAACCGCCGGGGCGAGCTGCTGGAGGCCACGGTGACCGACGGCACAGCCCGGCTGTCGCTGACCTTCTTCCACCAGGCCAGGTACTGGGAGCGGCAGCTCACCCCGGGCGTGCACGGCATGTTCGCGGGCAAGGTGTCCTCGTTCCGGGGCAAGCGCCAGCTGACCCACCCCGAGTGCAAGCTGCTCGGCGCGGACGACGCCGCCAGGGCGGCCGAGTACGCCGACGAGCTGATCCCCGTCTACCCGGCCAGCAAGGACGTGTCCACCTGGGCGATCGAGAAGTCGGTGCGGACCGTGCTGGACACCCTCGGCGAGGTGGACGACCCGCTGCCCGGGCCGGTTCGCAAGGAGCACGGGCTGATGGGGCTGGCCGAGGCGCTGCGCGGCATCCACCGGCCCGCCGACCGGGCCGAAGCCGACCGGGCCAGGCGCCGGCTCAAGTGGGACGAGGCGTTCGTGCTGCAGACCGCGCTGGCCCAGCGCCGCCAGGCCGCCGCCGTCCTGCCCGCGACTGCCCGGCCCGCGCGGGCCGGCGGCCTGCTGGCGGCCTTTGACGCGGCTCTTCCGTTCACGCTGACGAAGGGGCAGCGGGACGCGGGGGACACGATCGCCGCGGAGCTCAGCCGGTCCCATCCCATGCACCGGCTGCTGCAGGGTGAGGTCGGTTCCGGCAAGACCGTCATCGCGATCCGGGCCATGCTCCAGGTCATCGACGCGGGCGGGCAGGCGGCGCTGCTCGCCCCCACCGAGGTCCTCGCGCAGCAGCACTACCGGTCGGTCGCCGCGCTGCTGGGGCCGCTGGCCATGGCCGGGCAGCTCGGCGGGGCCGAGCAGGCGACCCGGGTGGCGCTGCTCACCGGCTCGCAGGGCGCCGCCGCCCGCCGGGAGGCGCTGCTGGACGCCGCGTCGGGCGCGGCCGGCATCGTGATCGGCACCCACGCGCTGCTCCAGCAGCACGTTCAGTTCGCCGACCTGGGGCTGGTGGTCATCGACGAGCAGCACCGGTTCGGGGTGGAGCAGCGGGACGCGCTGCGGGAGAAGGCCAGCGGCGGGCGGCCGCACGTGCTGGTGATGACCGCGACCCCGATCCCGCGGACGGTCGCCATGACCGTGTACGGCGACCTGGACACCTCCACCCTGAACGAGCTGCCCGCGGGCCGCTCGCCGATCGCCACCCACGTGGTGCCGGCCGCGGAGAAGCCCCGGTTCCTGACCCGCACCTGGGAACGGCTGACCGAAGAGGCCGGCCAGGGGCGCCAGGCGTACGTCGTCTGCCCCCGGATCGGCGGGGACGACGGGGCGAAATCCGCGAAGGGAACGGACGAGCCGGCGGAAACCGAGCCCGGCGGGCTGCTGGACCTGGGGCTGGACGACGAGGAGCCGCCCGCCCGGCCGCCGCTCGCGGTGCTGGACCTGGCCCCGGCGCTGGCGGACGGGCCGCTGGCCGGGCTGCGCATGGGCATCCTGCACGGGCGGCTGCCGACTGACGAGAAGGACGCGGTGATGCGCGCGTTCGCGGCCGGGTCGGTGGACGTGCTGCTGGCCACAACCGTGGTCGAGGTCGGCGTCGACGTGCCCAACGCCACCGTCATGGTGATCATGGACGCGGACCGGTTCGGCGTGTCCCAGCTGCACCAGCTGCGCGGCCGGGTCGGCCGGGGCCGGGAGCCCGGGCTGTGCCTGCTGGTCACCGAGGCGGCGGACACCAGCCGGGCCCGCGAGCGGCTGGAGGCGGTGGCGGCCACCCTGGACGGGTTCCAGCTGTCCCGGCTCGACCTGGAGCAGCGCCGCGAAGGCGACGTGCTCGGCGCTGCCCAGGCCGGGCGGCGCTCCAGCCTCAAGCTGCTCACCCTGCTGCAGGACGAGGAGCTGATCGGCCAGGCCCGGGAAGAGGCGTCCGCGCTGGTGGCCGCCGACCCCGAGCTGGCCGGCCATCCGGTCCTGGCGGCCGCCCTCGCCGCCCTGCTCGACGAGGAGCAGGCCGACTTCCTGGAAAAGGCCTGAGCCGGTGACGCGGGTGATCGCGGGGGTGGCGCGGGGCCGGCGGCTGGCGGTGCCGCCGGGCACCGGCACCAGGCCGACGAGTGACCGGGCGCGGGAAGGGCTGTTCTCCACCCTGACGGCGATGCGGGGGACGCTGGCGGGCGCGGCCGTGCTGGACCTGTATGCGGGGTCGGGGGCGGTCGGGCTGGAGGCGCTGTCCCGGGGGGCGGCGCGGGCGCTGTTCGTCGAGTCCGACGGCCGGGCGGCGCGGGTGATCCGGGAGAACCTCAAGACCGTCGGGCTGCCCGGGGGCACGGTGCTGGCGGACAAGGTCGCCCGGGTGCTGGCCCGCGGCCCGGCCGGGGTGCCTGTGGACAGGCAACAGCAGTTCGGTTCAGACCCCGCCGGCGGGGCCAGAACCGAACCACTCAGCAATGGGTACGACATTGTGGTGGCGGATCCGCCGTACGCGGCCGGCGACGCGGAGGTGACGCGGATGCTGGCGCTGCTGGCGGAGCGCGGCTGGCTGGCGGCCGGCGCGATCGCCGTGGTGGAACGGGCGACCAGGTCCGGGACGCTTGCCTGGCCCGCCGGGTACGCGGCCGATAGGTCCCGCCGTTATGGCGAGGCGACGTTCTGGTACGGTCTCGCCGCAGGCATCCGGCCAGCGGGAGTTTCGTGACAGAAGGGCGGTCCCGGCGTGCGGCGTGTCGTCTGCCCCGGTTCGTTCGACCCGGTTACCAACGGGCATCTCGACATCATCGGCCGGGCCTCCCTGCTCTACGACGAGGTCATCGTCGTGGTCGGCGCGAACCTGGCCAAGCAGGGCCTGTTCACCGTGGACGAGCGGGTCGAGATGCTCGCCGAGGTCACCGCGAAGCTCGGCAACGTCCGGGTGGAGACCTTCCGCGGCCTGCTGGTGGACTTCTGCCGGGAGCATGAGGTGTCCGCCATCGTCAAGGGCCTGCGTGCGGTCAGCGACTTCGAGTACGAGATGGAGATGGCGCAGATGAACTACCGTCTCGCCGAGGTCGAGACGCTGTTCATGACCGCCAATCCGCTCTATTCGTTCCTGCGGTCCAGTCTCGTCAAGGAAATCGCCACCTACGGCGGGGACGTCAGCTCGCTGGTGCCGGAGCAGGTGCTGACCCGGCTGCAGGACCGGCTCGCCGGGCGCTGACCGCCCGCCCGGCCCGGCCCGGCCGGAGTTGGGGTGCCCTGCAGTCACAGGTAAGCTGACACTTCGGAGTTTCCCTGACCGCATCCCAGCACGAGCCATGCCACAGCAGCGCAAGAAAAACACCTCTCACCTGGATCCCCGCCGCCCGCTGGTCCTGACGACCCGGGCGCTCGGCCGCAGTCCAGGTTCCCGGCATACCCAGCAGCTCACGGTCCCGGCGCCGCCGGACCTGACCGCGGGCATGGTCGGCGTGCCCGCGGGCGCGGAGATGACCCTGTCGGTCCAGCTGGAGGCGGTCACCGAGGGGGTGCTCGTCACCGCGGAGATCACCGCCCCGCTCACCGGCGAGTGCGCCCGCTGCCTGGAGCCGCTGTCGCAAACAGCGGAGGTGCGGTTCCAGGAGCTCTTCAATTACGGGCAAGGCGAGGGCCCGGAGTCCGACGACGGGTACTCTCTAGACGGGGACCTGCTCGATCTCGAGCCGGTCCTTCGTGACGCCCTGGTACTCGCGCTGCCGCTCGCGCCGCTGTGCCAGGACGACTGCCCCGGGCTGTGCACCGAGTGCGGTGTGCAACTCGCCCGGGCGGGCAGCGAGCACGGGCATGCCGCCCCCATCGACCCGCGGTGGGCGGAACTCGCGCAGCACCTGACAGACGCAGAACCGGACGGCTCGCCCGCCCGCCAGACGAGACAGGAGAGTGGACGTGGCCGTCCCTAAGCGCAGGATGTCACGCAGCAACACCAGGTCGCGGCGTTCCCAGTGGAAGGCCACCGCGCCTGCCCTGATGCGCTGCCCGCAGTGCCGTGAGCCCAAGCTCGCGCACACGGCGTGCCCGACCTGCGGCACCTACAACCGCCGTCAGGTGGTCACGCCTTCCTGAGGCTCCGCGCGGGTGCGTCCCCGCACCGGGCCCGCGCCGCCACGATGCGCACTGCTCAGCTGTGAGCATGCTGCGCTTTGAGGCCGGCAAGGAGGACAGCCATGAAAGGCACGAGCGAGCACGAGACAGGAGCCCCCGAGCCAGCGGGCAGCGAACTCCTGCGTGCGCTCGACGCTGGGCTCAGCCCGGGACTGCTGGAACGCGCGCTCACGCATCGCTCGTTCGCCTACGAGAACGGCGGCCTGCCCACCAACGAGCGGCTCGAGTTCCTCGGCGACTCGGTGCTCGGGCTGATCGTCACCGACACGCTG
Source organism: Gemmatimonadota bacterium (assembly GCA_050257395.1). Classification (GTDB taxonomy): domain Bacteria; phylum Actinomycetota; class Actinomycetes; order Streptosporangiales; family Streptosporangiaceae; genus JAIRTY01. Next base: position 5,095 of record JBLMWU010000172.1, read on the forward strand.
TTCCGGCAGTACCCGGATCTGCCCGAGGGACAGCTCGCCAAGCTGCGGGCCGCCGTGGTCAACATGCGCGCGCTGGCCGACGTGGCCCGCGGGCTGCGGCTGGGCGCCTACATCCGGCTCGGCCGCGGCGAGGAGGGCACCGGCGGCCGGGACAAGTCGTCCATCCTGGCCGACACCCTGGAAGCGGTGATCGGCGCGGTGTACGTGGAGCGCGGCCTGGAGGCGGCCTCCGCGCTGGTTCACCGGCTGTTCGACCCGGTCATCGCCCGGTCCGCGCGGCTGGGCGCGGGCCTGGACTGGAAGACCTCGCTGCAGGAGCTGACCGCGTCCGGGGTGCTCGGCGTGCCCGAGTACCACGTGGAGGAGAGCGGCCCGGACCACCAGAAGTCGTTCCGCGCCTCGGTGACCGTGGGCGGGCGGACGTACGGCTCGGGCGCTGGCCGGTCCAAGAAGGAAGCCGAGCAGCAGGCGGCGGAGGCCGCCTGGCTGGCGATCAGCAACGGCGAGCGCGGCGCCGCGGCTGCGCAGGCGGGGGAGAACGGCCAGCCCGCTGACCCGGCGGCCACCGGTGGCGAGCACGCCGGAGCCGATCCCGCGCCCGGGACGTAGCCGGGACCGCTGCTGATGCCTGAGCTGCCAGAGGTCGAGGTCGTCCGGCGGGGCCTGGAACGGCACGTGGCCGGCCGCACCATCGCGTCGGTGGAGGTGCTCAACCCGCGCGCGGTCCGGCGGCACCTGGCCGGGCCGGAGGATTTCGCCGCGGCGCTGCGCGGGCGC
>JBLMWU010000173.1:0-8904 GCA_050257395.1 Gemmatimonadota bacterium
GGCGCCCAGCCGGAGGGGCGCGGAGCGCCCCGGCCCGAGCGAGCCAAAGGGCCGCGCCGCCGTCTGGACTGACGAGCGAGGCGGCGAAGGAGCCGGAGCGAGGAGGGAAGACGGCGGGCTCGAGCGGCCCGGAGGCGAGCGAGGGCCAGAAGAGAGCGGGAAGACGGCGGGCTCCAGCGGCCCGGAGGCGAGCACGGGCCGGAAAGGAGAGCACAGAAAGTCCTCATCTACGATGAGAGACATGCCCGTAGCAACCCGACGTGTCCTGCTCGCCAAGCCCCGTGGCTACTGTGCCGGGGTTGACAGAGCCGTGCAGGCGGTCGAGGTGGCGCTGGACCGCTTCGGCCCGCCCGTCTACGTGCGCAAGCAGATCGTTCACAACAAGCATGTCGTGGCCACGCTGGAGGAGCGCGGCGCGGTGTTCGTGGACGAGGCCGACAACGTGCCGGAAGGCGCCGTGGTCGTGTTCTCGGCGCACGGCGTGTCGCCCGCCGTGCGGGAGGAGGCCAGCCGCCGCAGCCTGCACACCATCGACGCCACTTGCCCGCTGGTCACCAAGGTGCACAACGAGGCCCGCCGGTTCGCCGCCCAGGACTACGACATCCTGCTGATCGGCCATGAGGGCCACGAGGAAGTGGTCGGCACCACTGGCGAGGCGCCGTCGCGCATCCACCTGGTGGACGGCCCGGACGCCGGCGGCAAGGTCGAGGTCCGCGACCCGTCGCGGGTGGCGTGGCTGTCGCAGACGACCCTGTCGGTGGACGAGACGATCCAGACCGTGGCCGCTTTGCGGGAACGGTTCCCGCAGCTGATGGACCCGCCGAGCGACGACATCTGCTACGCCACCCAGAACCGGCAGGCCGCGGTCAAGCAGATCGCCAAGGAGTCCGACCTGGTGATCGTGGTGGGATCACGCAACTCCTCGAACTCGGTGCGGCTGGTCGAGGTGGCGAAGGACGCGGGTGCCGCAGCGGCGTACCTGGTGGACGACGCCGGCGCGATCGAGCAGGCATGGCTCGACCCGGTGGCGACGGTCGGCGTGACCAGCGGGGCCTCGGTTCCCGAGGAACTGGTCGCCGGGGTGCTGAACCGGCTCGCCGAGGCGGGCTTCGGCGCCGTGGAGGAAGTCGAGGCGGTCGAGGAGCGCATGGTGTTCGCGCTGCCTCCGGAGCTGCGCCGCGGCAGTGGGGCCCGTGGTGACGGTGGTGCCCGCGGCGCGGGCCCGGCCCGGGAAAAGCCCGGGCCGGAGGGTTCCGCCAGGTAGTGACACCCCCGCCCGGGCAGGGAAAAATCGGGGTGTGGCGGACCGGCGGTTCCCGGTTCATCTAGCACACGCAGAGTGCAAGACTGTGTACCGACGGTTCAAGGCACTTACTGTTTGGTCGGTGAGATGACCCTGCTAACGCCAGGCGGAGGTGACATGACCGACGTCCGCCCGCTGCCCAGGGGAGTGGACCCGGCCCGTCCTGCCCCGGCGCGCATCTACGACTTCCTCTTAAACGGCCGCAACCACTTCCAGGCCGACCGTGAGGCAGCCCAGGGGATTCTCACGCTGGCACCGGAGCTCAAGGACTGTGCCTGGGCGAACCGCGGGTTCCACCAGCGCGCCGCCAAGTGGATCGCCGAGCGGGGGGTCCGCCAGTTCCTGGACATCGGCTCGGGCCTGCCCACCGTCGGGAACACCCACGAGGTGGTGCAGAAGGTCACCCAGGCGTGCCGGGTGGTCTACGTGGACAACGATCCGATGGTCCGGGTGCAGGCCGGGGAGATCCTCACCGACCGCCGCACGGTCCGGGTGGTGCGCGGCGACCTGCGCGAGCCGGACGCGCTGCTGGCTGACGAGGACGTCCGGGATCTGATCGACTTCAGCCAGCCCACCGGGCTGCTGATGACCGCGGTGGTGCACTTCGTCGCGGACGAGTTCGAACCGGGGGCGCTGATCGCCCGCTATGTCAGCGCGCTCGCGCCGGGCAGTTACCTGGCGCTGTCCCACCTGACCAGCGACTACAAGCCGGAACGGACCGTCCGGGGCTTCTGCCGGGTGTTCGACAAGGCCACGGAGCAGATGCACTTCCGCAGCAGGGACGACGTGGCGGGCTTCTTCGCCGGGCTGACGCTGGTCCCGCCGCGCGCGGGGGAGACCGTGGGCAGGCTCTGCTACGCCGGCGACTGGGGTGCGGACGACCCGGAACTGGCGGACAGCGACGGGTCGCGCTGGCTCTACTGCGGGGTCGCCCGGCGGGACTGACGGCCCTCCGGATAGCCGGCCGGGATCCCGCGAAGGCCGCGGCGCAGATCCCGGACGCAGGCCGGCAGGCCGCGCAGCAGGGCGATCACCAGGTTGACCGCGACCCCCGCGAACAGCCACGGGGCGACGGCGGCCAGCGTCAGCAGCGTGCCGCCCGCTACCGAGACGGCCAGCGGCCCGCTGGCGGTCAGCACCCGGGCGAGCACCAGTGTGCACAGGAACAGCAGCGGCGGGCTGACCGTCACCGCGAGCAGGTCGCGCCGGCTGGCGTAGCGGGCGGCCACGGCGCTGCCGGCCACGAACGTCAGCCCGGCTAGCCAGGCCCAGCCGAGCCCGGCAGCCGCCAGTGCCCCCAGGAAGAACAGCACGGCCATCGCCAGCAGGGCGCCGCGGCAGGTGAGCCGGATGCCGGGCCGCCCGGCCGGGGCTGCTGCGAGACCGCCCGCGCCGGACGCCTGGCGGCTGCCGGGCCGACCCTGCCCGCAATCGCCGGACGGCCCTGGCCCGGGCCGGCCGCTGGCGGCGCCCGCCTGCGGGCCGCCGGGCCACGCCGTGTCCTGCCGTATCGGATGGACCACCTGAGCTCCCCCCCGGGTTCAATTGTGGCGCGGGCGGGGCCAGATGCCCGGCAGGCGGATCGGGCGTTTCGTCACCTGATCCGGGCGGCCTGCGCCAGCGGCTGGCTAGACCGGCTCCCGGTCGCTGCCATCGTCGCCCAGCGGCATCCGGCGCCGCAGGATGAAGCCCAGCACCCCGATCAGGATCCAGGTGAAGGGAGCCACCGACGGCGCCACGACTGCCACCGGGATCGAGAGCAGGAACACGGCCGACGCGACCAGCATGCGCAGCGCGTAGTGCCGCCGCAGCTGCGGCGTTATCTCCGCACTGACCAGCCCGGGCACCCGGCAGGCGTGGATCCAGATCGCCGCCTCCGCCACGCCGGCCGCGCCGACCCACGCCGCGTAGAACGCTACGGATGCCGTATCCGCGGTGGTGACGCTGAGCAGTGAGGTGGGATACGGCAGGAAGGCGATCGTGCCGAGAAACAGCAGGTTGAGCCAGATCATGGTCCGGTCGAAGGCCGTGATGTGCCGGAACATCGTGTGATGCCCGACCCAGAAGCGCCCGATCACCGCGAAGCTGATCCCGAAGCCGAGCATCTGCGGCCAGGCGAGCTGCAGCTGCTGGGCCGCATGGATGGTGCCGGACGCGGGGCTGGGCACCCGGATGTCCACGACCAGCAGGGTGATCGCGATCGCGAAGATCGCATCGCTGAAGAACAGGATCCGGTCGTATTCGAGTTTGCCGCTGCTGACCAGCCGCTGCCATGGCAACCCGGAAGCGGCGGCCGCCGCCCCGGGTGCGGCCGCCGCGCTCTCGTCCTGATGGCTGTTACCGGTCACGGGCTCCCATGCTGCCATGGCCGGCCCCCGGCGCCGGCGGGCCTGCCAGTGCCGATGGGGCGCCCGGCGCGGTCCCGGCGGTGAATTCCGGCGCGGACAGGGCCCGGGGCGCCTCGTCGATCAGCGCGGGCGGCTCGATCGCGCCGTCCACCACGCCCAGGTCGCGCAGTTTCCTGGCGCTGACCAGCACCCGGGTCTCCATCGCCCCGACCGTCTGGTTGTAGCTGGCGACCGCCTTGGCGAGCGACCGGCCCAGCCCGTCCAGGTGCTGGCCCAGCCGCGAGATCCGGTCATACAGCTCCCGGCCGAGGTCGAACACCTGCCGTGCGTTCTCGGACAGGGCCGCCTGCTGCCAGGCGCCGAGGGCCACCCCGGCCAGCAGCGCCAGCAGGATCAGGGTCATGCCGGCCATCCTGGCACCCCGCTCCGACACTTTCCGGGACCCGCGGGCCCATCCTCTAGCCTGAAACTGTGGGGGTATCGGACGGCAGCTACTCGGTGGGGCCGCACGCGGGGCGGCTCCTGATCAGGACCGCCCGGACCGGGCTGGGCGCCAAGGCCGGCCACGACCTCACCCTCGAGGTGACGCGCTGGCGGGGCAATGTCGCCGTGGACGCGGCCAGCCCGGCCAGTTCCGCGGTGGCGGTGGAGGCCGAGGTCGCGTCGATCGAGGTGCGCGAGGGCACCGGCGGGGTGAAGCCGCTCACCGACGCCGACCGGGCCGAGATCAGGCAGACCATGAGCGGGAAGATCCTGCAGGCCGGCCGGTATCCCACCATCAACTTCCAGTCCACCCTGGTCGGCGGCAGCCCGGAGGCCTTCTGGATCGAGGGCGACCTCACGATCAGCGGCACCACGCATCCGGTCACGGTGCACGGCAGCCTGGCCGCCGGCCGCGCCCGCGGGTCGGCCACCATCACCCAGTCGGACTGGGGCATCAAGCCGTACTCGGCGTTCTTCGGCGCGCTCCGGCTGCGCGACGAGGTAGAGGTGGAGTTCGACGTCGCGCTAGCGAGCGCGGGCTGACCCGCGAGGGGCCCTGGCGCGCCCGCGGCCCCCGGGTATAGACCCGTTACCAGACGAGTTCGCCTGGCCGGCCCCACTCGGGAGGGCGCGATGACCACGCACGAAGTCAGGATCGACCGGAGCAGGACGCTGCCGGAGGAGCCGGCCACCGGCCACAACCGCTGGCACCCGGACATCCCGCCGATCGTCCGCTGCCAGCCCGGCGACGAGGTCATCCTGGAGACCCGGGACGCCCTGGACGGGCAGGCGGGCCCGGGGGTCACGGCGGCGGCGCTGGCCGCGCCGAACCTGGACGTGGTGCACCCGCTGACCGGCCCGGTCTTCGTGGAGGGCGCGGAGCCCGGCGACCTGCTGGCGGTCGAGATCCTGGACATCGAGCCGGACGCGTACGGGTTCACGGTGGAGCTGCCGGGCTTCGGGTTCCTGCGCGACGTCTTCCCAGACCCGTTCAAGGTGGCCTGGGACATCGCGGACGGCTGGGCGACCTCGGCGGATCTGCCGGGTGTGCGCATCCCGGGCTCCCCGTTCATGGGAACGATCGGCCTGGCCCCTGGGCACGAGCTGCTGGCCGCGACCATCGCCCGCGAGCAGGCCCTGCTGGAGCGCGGCGGGCTGGTGCTGCCGCCGTCGGCGGCGGGCGCGGTGCCCGCCGACCCGCGGATCGCGGCGGAGGCGCTGCGCACGATCCCGCCGCGCGAGCAGGCCGGGAACGTGGACATCAAGCAGCTCGGCAAGGGCGCCACGCTGCTGATCCCGGTGGACACCCCGGGCGCGCTGTTCTCGGCGGGCGACGCGCACTTCGCCCAGGGCGACTGCGAGACCTGCGGTACGGCCATCGAGATGAGCGCCACCCTGCACGTGCGGTTCGGCCTGCGCAAGGGTGAGGCGGCCGCCAAGGGCATCCGCGACCTGCGGTTCTTCCGCGAGGACTACCACGTGGCGCCCGAGTTCGCGGCGCCGCGCCGGTTCTTCGCCACCACCGGCATCTCGGTGACGAAGGACGGGGTGAACCACTCCGAGGACGTCACCCTGGCCGCCCGCAACGCGCTCCTGAACATGATCGACCATCTGGGGGAGCGGGGCTGGACCCGGCAGCAGGCCTACGCGATCTGCAGCGTCGCGGTGGACCTGAAGGTCAGCCAGGTGGTGGACGCGCCGAACATGCTGGTCTCGGCCTTCCTGCCGGAGGACATCTTCGTTTCCTGAGAACGGGAAGACCCTGGGTGCCTCACCCCGCCAGAGCGCAGGCCGCCACCGCCTAGACTTTCCGGGTGAGCCTGTCCATCGGAATCGTCGGCCTGCCCAACGTTGGTAAGTCCACCCTCTTCAACGCGCTGACCAGGGCGAACGCGCTGGCCTCGAACTACCCGTTCGCGACCATCGACCCGAACGTCGGCGTGGTGGGCATCCCCGACCCGCGGCTGGCGGAGCTGGCCCGGATGCACGACTCGGCCCGGATCGTGCCCGCCACGGTGCGGTTCACCGACATCGCCGGCCTGGTCCGGGGCGCCTCGCAGGGGCAGGGGCTGGGCAACCAGTTCCTGGCCCACATCCGCGAGACCGACGCGATCTGCCAGGTGGTGCGGGTGTTCGCCGACCCGGACGTGAGCCACGTGGACGGCGACGTGTCGCCCGAACGCGACATCGAGACGATCGCCACCGAGCTGATCCTGGCGGACCTGCAGACGCTGGACAAAGCGGTGCCCCGGCTGCAGAAGGAGGCCAGGGCGGCCCGCGAGCCCGAGCGCAAGCAGGCTGCGGCGGCCGCCGAGGCCGCGGTGGCGGTGCTGGACCAGGGCCAGACCCTGTTCGCCGGCGCCGCGAAGGCGGGCATAAGCCTGGCGGACCTGCGGGAGCTTCACCTGCTGACCGCCAAGCCGTTCCTGTACGTGTTCAACGTGGACGAGGCGGGCCTGTCCGACAAGGAGCTGCGGGACCGGCTGTCCACCCTGGTCGCGCCCGCCGAGGTGATCTTCCTGGACGTGAAGACCGAGGCGGAGCTGGCCGAGCTGCCCGAGGACGAGGCCGCGGAGATGGCCGTGGAGCTGGGCCTGGGCGAGCCCGGGCTGGCCCGGCTTGCGCGGGCGGGCTTCCACGCCCTGGGCCTGACCACGTTCCTGACCGCCGGGCCCAAGGAGGTCCGGGCCTGGGAGATCCCCATCGGGGCCACCGCGCCGGAGGCCGCCGGGGTGATCCACACCGACTTCCAGCGCGGCTTCATCAAGGCCGAGATCGTCTCCTACGACGACCTGATGGCGGCTGGGTCCATCGCCGCCGTGCGGGCGGCGGGCAAGGCCCGCATCGAGGGCAAGGACTACGTCATGCAGGACGGCGACGTGGTCGAGTTCCGCTTCAATGTGTAAGCGTCGAGGACAGCGGACTACTGGCCGAACGTATATCTCAGGTTTGCGTTGATCAGCTGGTTCAGCTGCCGCTGAGATGGTATCAATGGTGATACCATTTTGCCGTGGCCATGACGCTGAGGCTTGCCGATGACGAGTCCGAGGCCCTCCGGCGGCGCTCGGAACTTGAACAACGCTCCATGCAGGAGGTGGCTCGGCAAGCCATCCGGGAGTACATCGAGAATCACAGCCGTTCTGAGCTGCTGAGCCAGGTGCTTGACGAAGAGCTTCCCCGGTATGCCGAGGCCCTGAGGCGGCTTGGGGAGTGATCTACCTGACGCTCGCCGAGTTGGTTTACGTGGCTGAGCGGATTCTTGCCCCCGACTACGCGGTCCGCGACTATGGCTTGCTCGAAGCAGCGGTGGCGCGACCTCAAGCCACGGTGTTCGGGAAGGACGCCTATCCGGACCTCGACGGTAAGGCTGCGGCGCTGCTCCACTCGGTCGCCCGGAACCATGCCCTCGTCGATGGCAACAAGCGGCTTGCCCTAGCGGCAGTCATCGCCTTCTACGGGCTGAACGGCCGCCGCCTAACGCTGACCAACGACGCCGCCTACGAGCTTGTCATGGCGGTTGCCGCCGGGGAGCTTGACTCCGTCGACGCGATAGCAGCGGTCCTCCGGCCGGCCACCCGGCCAGCGCGCTGACTGGTACCGGCCGGTGCCGTGATGTTTCCCGGCAACGGAGTCCGGTCGGAGTTCCGCAGGTTCCGTGCGTGCAGGTAGACCATGAGGACCAGCAGCGGCGTGTGGATCGCGGGCATGTTGTGCGCGAACCACCTGGGCAGGTAGATATCCGTGACCGAGCCACTCTGGGCGCCATAGCGCTCGGCGAGCCCGGTCAGCGGGCAGCGGAACCCGTTCCCGGCGAACACGAGTGATTCCCCGGCGACGATGGCGCCGGCGATGCCGGCGCGTTTGCCGGTGCGGCCGGCGAACCCGGTGTACAGGACGTACACCACGCATGACTCGATCGACAGCCATGCGAGTGTGTGGACGGCCTTGACCGCAGCGACAACGCCAGGTCTCGGGCGCGTCGCGACTGCCCGTTGGGCGATATCAGGTCGTGGTCGCCACGGGCTCCACGGCGGCCGTCGCGTCAGCGGTGCCGGCATGGGAGTACTTTCCTTCCGCGCGTGCCCTGATCCCGTTCAGCATCCCGGTCTCCATGTAGTGGTGCAGCGGGTCCCCGGCGAAGAAATCCAGCCCGCGGATAGCCAGGTCCACCCCGGGGACGCGCAGGACGGCGAACCGGATGAGCCGCGGCAGCGGCCCGGCGTCTGGCCTGATGGCGTGAGCGGCCGGGGACAGGTAGCCCATCCCGCGGTAGCGGGCGATGAACCTGGTCCTGCCGCCCGGCAGCGGGCGCAGCACGTATGTCTCCTGCGCAACCAGGTGCCGGCCGGGGCTGACCTCGGACACCGGCGCGAACACGCCGCTGCCCAGCGGCACGGTGTCCCCGGCGCTCAGCGGCGGCAGCTCCGGGTGGATGCGGGTCGCCGAATGCCGGCCATCGACGTACCGGGCGTGGAACAGCAGCCGTTCCACCCAGTCGTGGGTGTAGAACCCGGCCCGGCCGATACCCATTTGCATCAGCCACGGCCACACCCGCTCAGGTGGCGCGTCAATCGTGACCGCGCGCGTGCTCTGCATGCGCGGGTGCGGCGTGCGGTCATCGCCGGGCAGAGCCTCACCGGCCTCCTCAGCGGTGGCGCCCCATCGCAGCATCCGCGGCCGCCACAGCAAGTAGGCGACCACCTCGGCGGCGATGGCACCTGCCGCCACCGCGGACAGCTTCCGGCGGATACTCATGGCGATCACCTCTTT
>JBLMWU010000174.1:0-6313 GCA_050257395.1 Gemmatimonadota bacterium
GAGATCGCCTACGTGCTCGAGTGGGCCAGGGTGGCTGCCGCCCGGGTCGGCGAGCTCGACAACGACGACGAGACGATCGCCTCGCTCACGGCCACCGAGGCGGAGCTGTCCGTGCAGGTCACCGAGCTGGCCGCGCGGCTGTCCCGGCTGCGCGCGGAGGCCGGGGAGCGGTTCGCCGCCGACGTCACCGCCGAGCTGGCGGCGCTGGCCATGCCGCACGCCCGGCTGAGCGTGCTGGTTTCGCCCCAGGAGGACTACGGCGCGCACGGGGCGGACGAGGTGGAGATCAGGCTCGCCGCCCACCCGGGTGCACCCGCCCTGCCGCTCACCAAGGGCGCCTCCGGCGGTGAGCTGTCCCGGGTGATGCTGGCCATCGAGGTGGTGTTCGCGGGTGCCGACCCGGTGCCCACGTTCGTGTTCGACGAGGTCGACGCCGGGGTCGGCGGCAAGGCGGCGGTGGAGATCGGGCGCAGGCTGGCCCGGCTGGCCCGGCTCGCGCAGGTGATCGTGGTCACCCACCTGCCGCAGGTCGCGGCGTTCGCCGACGCGCACCTGGTGGTCGAGAAGTCCGGCGACGGCTCGGTCACCAGCAGCGGCGTCACCAGGCTGGATGACGCGGGCCGGGTGACCGAGCTGTCGCGGATGCTGGCCGGCCTGGAGGACTCGGAGTTCGGCCGGGCCCATGCCGGGGAGCTGCTGGCCGCCGCCGCGGCCGAGCGGCAGGTGTGGGCCGGGGCGGAGGGCCATTAGGCTGCTCTGATCACCGCCAGTGGTCTGGCAGGATGGCAGGCAATGAAGGTCCAGCCCCTCAACGCCCCCTGGAAACGCCGGAGCAGGCCCGATGACCTGCCTGGCGTGACCGGGGTCGCCAGGGTGGACCGGCGGACCAAGGATCTCACCAAGCGGCTGCGGCCCGGTGAGATCGCCATCATCGACCACGAGGACCTGGACCGGGTGAGCGCGGAGACGCTGATCGCCCGGCAGGTGGCCGCGGTGGTCAACGCGTCGCCCAGCATCAGCGGCCGGTACCCGAACCTGGGCCCCGAGCGGCTGCTCGCAGCGGGGGTCCCGCTCGTGGACGGCACCGGGCCGGACCTGCTGCGCAAGGTGGCCGAGGGGATGGCGGTCCGGCTGGAGGGCGGCACCCTGTACGCGGACGGCCAGGTGGTGGCCAAGGGCACGCTGCAGACGCCCGAATCGGTCGCCGCGGCCATGGTCGAGGCCAGGGCGGGGCTGGCCGAGCAGGTCACCGCGTTCGCCGTCAACACCCTCGAGTACGTCCAGCGCGACCTGGACATGCTGCTGGACAGCGTCGGGGTGCTGGACCTGCGCACCCGGCTCGAAGGCCGGCACGTGCTCGTCGTGGCCAGGGGCTACCACTACCGCGAGGACCTGACCGCGCTGCGCTCCTACATCCGCGAGTTCAAGCCGGTGAAGATCGGCGTGGACGGCGGGGCGGACGCGCTGCTGGAAGCGGGGTACCGGCCGGACATCATCGTCGGGGACATGGACTCGGTGTCCGACACCGTGCTGGGCTGCGGCGCGGAGGTCATCGTGCACGCCTACCCGGACGGGCGGGCACCCGGGCTGGCCCGGGTGCGCAAGCTCGGCCTGGAGTGCGCGCTCTGCCCGGCCGCGGGCACCAGCGAGGACATCGCGCTGCTCATCGCCGACGCCCGGGCGGCCAGCGTGATCGTGGCCGTCGGCACCCACTTCTCGCTGGAGGAGTTCCTCGACAAGGGCCGTCCCGGCATGGGCAGCACCTTCCTGACCCGGCTGCGGGTCGGCGGCAAGCTGGTGGACGCCAAGGGCGTGAGCCGGCTGTACCGGCCGCGGGTGTCCGGCTGGGCGGTGGCGGTGCTGGTCGCGGCCGCGTGCGCCGCCGTCCTGGCCATGCTGCTGGTCACGCCGACCGGCGGGCTCATCATCCGCTACCTCAGCACCCAGTGGGACCTGGTGAAGTACTGGCTGACCGGGTTGTTCCAGTGATCGATTTCCGCTATCACCTCGTGTCCATCGTCGCGGTCTTCCTGGCCCTGGCGCTCGGGGTCGTGTTCGGCGCCGTCGCGATCAAACCGTCCGCGCTCTCGACGCTGCAGAACGGTTACGTCCACGAGCAGCACCAGATCGACCAGCTCATCGCCAGCGGCCGGATCAGCCGCCAGCAGCTCGCCGCAGACGAGGCGTTCGCGCTGTCAGCCGCGCCGCAGCTGCTCGCGCACCTGCTGGACGGCCAGCGGGTGGTGATCGTCGCCGCGCCCGGCGCGCCCGGCAGCGTGACCAGCGGCGTCACCAGGGCGCTGACCGAGGCCGGGGCCACCGTCAGCGGCCAGGTGCAGCTGCAGGCCCACCTGCTCGACCCCGCTGCCGCCACCCAGCAGGCGCTGAGCCAGCTCGCCCAGCGGGTCGCGCCGCCGGGCATGACCCTGACCGGGGGCACGGCCATGCAGCGGGCGGGCAGGGTGCTGGCCAGCGCCATCCTCACCGGCGGCGGCCCGAACCAGCCCGTGCCCGGGCAGCCGGACAGCACCGGCAGGTCCGTGCTGGCGGGCCTGGCCAGCGCCGGGTTCGTGTCAGTCAGCAGCGGGAACCCCGCGGCCCGTGCCACGCTGGCTGTCGTGGTGATCCCCGCCAGCCCGCCCGCGGTCAGCGACGCCAACCCGGCCAGCAACTACCTGGTCACCGTGGCCCAGCAGCTCGGCCTGGCCGGGCACGGGACCGTGGTGGCCGGTACGGTGCCGGGCTCGGTGACCGGCAGCGCCATCGACGTGATGCGCGCCAACAACCGGCGGGCGCACCTGTCCAGCGTGGACAACGCGGACATGGTCAGCGGCCAGATCACCGTCGTCCAGGCGCTGTACGAGCAGCTGCAGGGGGTGTCCGGGGACTACGGCATCGCCGGCACGGACGGGGCCGCGCCCACCCCGGCCCCCACCCCGTCGGCCACCGGATCCGGCGCGGCCACGCAGACCGGCCGGGCCCGGGCTGCGGCCACCCCGTCGGCTGCGGGGCGGCCCTGATGCCGGGCCGGGCGGGGACGCTGGCCGCGCTGGCCACCGCGGGCGTGGCGGCGGGCGCGGGACTCGCCTGCTACCGGGTGCTGCGGCGGCGGCCGCCCGGCGGCAGCGCGGTGTGGGACCGGACCAACCACCGCGGCGAGCCGGTCACCCTGCTGGAAGGCCCGGCCGTCGCGGCCGGCGCTGCCACCGGCGCCCTGCTGGGTCCCGGCATCCCGGGCCGGACGCGGGCGGCGCTCGCGGTGGCGGCAGCCGGCGCGGCCGGGTTCGGCGGCTATGACGACCTGGCCGGCAGCGGCGACCGGCGCGGGTTCCGCGGCCATCTCGGCGCGCTCGCGTCCGGCGAGGTGACCACCGGCGCCATCAAGCTCGGCGGGATTGGCGCGTCCGGCCTGGCCGCGGCCGCGCTGCTCGGCGGCGGGCCGGTGGACCTGGCCGTCAACGCCGGGCTGGTCGCGGGCGGGGCCAACCTGCTCAACCTGTTCGACCTGCGGCCGGGCCGGGCCGTCAAGGTCGCGGTGGCGGGTGGCGGGCTGCTGGCCGCCGCCAGCCCGGCCGCCCGGCCCGCGGTGGCGGCCCCGCTCGGCGCGGCCGCGGCGCTGCTGCCGGAAGACCTGGCCGAGCGGGCCATGCTCGGCGACGCGGGCGCGAACGCCCTGGGCGCGATGCTCGGGGTGGCCGCGGCGGCCGCCCTGCCGCGGCGGGCCAGGCTGGCGGTGCTGGCGGTGGTCAGCGGCCTGACCGCGGCCAGCGAGGTGGTCAGCTTCACCGCGGTGATCGCCCGTACACCCGCGCTGAACTGGGCTGACATGCTGGGCCGGCGTCCGCCTGGGCCGGCCGCGGCGGGCGCAGCCGGGCCGGCGGCCAGCGGGCCGGCCGCGAACGGGCCGGCGGCTGACGGGCCGGCCGCGAACGGCTCCAGCCGGGCCGGCGCGGCCGGGACCGGGACAGCGGCCGGCGCGTGAGCGGGTCACCGGCCCAGGCCACCGAGCCGGCCCCGGTGCGGCAGGCGGCCCGCGGGATCGGCCGGGCGGCGGTCCTCATCGGGGTCATCACCGTGGCGTCCCGGGTGATCGGGTTCGGGCGCCAGTTCGTGTTCGCGCACACCGTCAGCGCCACCTGCCTGGGCACCGCGTACGCCACCGCCAACCAGGTCCCGAACATCATCTACGACGTCGTCCTCGGCGGCGCCCTGACCAGCGCGGTGGTGCCGTTGCTGGCGGGCGCCGCGGCCGGGCGGTCGGGTCCCGAGCCCGACCCGGGCGCCACCGCCGAGGCCAGCCGGACCGCCTCCGCCCTGCTCACCTGGACCGTGCTGCTGCTCGCCCCGGCCAGCGCGCTGATCGCACTGGCGGCGCACCCGCTGGTGTCGGTGCTGCTGTCCGGGTCGCCGCACTGCGGCCAGGCCAGCATGGCGGCGGTCAGCTCGCGGATGCTCGCGGTGTTCGCGCCGCAGATCCTGCTGTACGGGCTGGCGGGGGTGTTCTACGGGATCCTGCAGGCGCACCACCGGTTCACCGCCCCCGCGCTCGCGCCGGTGCTGTCGAGCCTGGTGGTGATCGCGGCCTACGTGGCGTTCGTGCCGCTCGGTGACGGATACGAGAACCGGCTGGCCACCCTGCCGCAGCCCGCCGAGCTGATGCTGTCGGTGGGCACCACCGCTGGGGTGGCGGCGCTCGCGCTGACCGCCCTCGGCCCGGCGCTGCGGCTGCGGCTGCGGCTGCGGCCCACGCTCCGGTTCCCGCCCGGGGTGGCGCGGCGGGCGCGCGGGCTGGCCGCCGTCGGCATGGCGGCCCTGATCGCCCAGGACGCCGCCGCGGTCGCCGTCATCATGCTGGCGAACGGGCACGGCGGCCGGGGCGCCCTGGTCCTGTACAACTACGCGTGGCAGGTGTTCTTCCTGCCGTACGCGGTGCTGGCCATCCCCATCGCCACCAGTGCCTTCCCGGCGCTGTCCGCCCGGGACGGCGACAGCTTCGACGAGACCGCGGCGTCCGCGACCCGCGGGGTCATGCTGGTGTCCTGGCTCGGGGTGGCCCTGCTGGCCGCCGCGGCGGTGCCGGTCGCCCGGCTGTTCGTGTTCGGCGCCGGCGTCCACCATCTCGCCCAGGCGTTCCTGGCGTTCGCGCCCGGGCTGGTCGGGTACGGGCTTTCCGCGCAGCTGTCCCGGGTGCTGCTGGCCCGCGGCCGGACCCGGGTCACCGGGACGGCCCTGGCCGCGGGCTGGCTGCTGGTGGTGGTGGCGGACGTGGTGGCGGTGTCCCTGGTGCGGGCCCGGTGGGTGGTGCCCGCGCTCGGGGTCGGCAACACCATCGGGCTGACCCTGTCCGGGCTCGGCCTGCTGATCGCGGTGCGGCAGGTGCGCGGCCGGGCCGCGCTGCGCGGGCTGGCCCGGTCGGCGGTGGCGGGCTTCGCGGGCGCGGTGCTGGGCGCGGCCGCGGGCGCGGCGGTGACCCTGGCCGTGCCGGTCCACGGGTTCGTGCCGAACGCCACGATGGCCGTGGCGGCCTGTACCTGCGCGACCGCGGGATTCGGGGCGGCGGCCTGGGTCCTGGACGGCGGCGACCTGCGGGCGCTGGCGGCCCGGCTGCGGTCGCGGATGGCCCGGTGAGCGGCCCGCGGATCGCGTATGTGCTAGGCACCAGCAGCGGCGGCACCGGTGCCCATGTGGCGATGCTGGCGGCCGGGTGCGCGGCCCGCGGCGCCACGGTGACCGTGTACGGACCCGCCTCGGCCGGCGAGCGCTTCTTCACCAGCACGGGCGAGCCGAAGGGCCGCGCCGCCGTCTGGACTGACGAGCGAGGCGGCGAAGGAGCCGGAGCGAGGAGGGAAGACGGCGGGCTCGAGCGGTCCGGAGGCGAGCGAGGGCCAGAAAGGGCCGTGGCCTTTGAGCCGGTGGAGATCGCCGGCCGGGTCCGGCCGGCCCGCGACGCCGCGGCGGTGCTGCGGCTGCGCCGGCTGCTGCGCCGGGCGGAGCCGGGGGTGGTGCACGCGCACGGGCTGCGGGCGGGCGCCCTCGCCGCTGCGGCCCTCTCGCTGGCGGCCCGGCCCCGGCCGGCGCTGCTGGTTACCGTGCACAACGCGCCCCCGGCGGGCCGGACCAGCGGTCTGGTCTACGGCCTGCTGGAGCGGGTCATCGCCCGCCGCGCCGACGCGGTGACCTGGGTGTCCGGCGACCTCGCGGCCCGGCTGCGGCGGCTGGGCGCCCGCGACGGCGGCCGCGCCCTGGTCCCGGCCCCGCCCGGGCCCGCCCCCACGCCCGCCCAGGCCGCCGCGGCCCGGGCCGGCCTGGGCGG
>JBLMWU010000175.1:0-3042 GCA_050257395.1 Gemmatimonadota bacterium
CTCGGGCTGGTGAGCGCGTTCTGGCTGCGCGGCCGGCTGGCTGGCCGGCCGGGGTCACCGGAGGCGTCAGCAGATGCTTGAGTTCCTGGATGTCGCCAAGGTCTACCGGGGCGGAGTATGCGGCGTTGACGGCGTGACGATGCGCCTGGGACCAGGGCTGGTCGCCCTGCTCGGCCCGAACGGGGCCGGGAAATCGTCGCTGATGCGGATCGGCGCGACGGTGACCCGGCCGACCAGCGGGCAGGTGCTGTTCGACGGCACCGACGCCGTGGCCAGGCCGGACACGCTCCGCCGCAATCTCGGCTACCTCCCCCAGGACTTCGGCGTCTACCCGCACCTGTCCGCCCGGGAGTTCCTGTCCTACCTGGCCGCCGTCAAGGGCATCCCGGCCAGGATCGCGCGAACGCGGATCGGCGAGCTGCTGGAGCTGGTCGACCTGGCCGGGGCGAACAGGCGCCCGCTGGGCAAGTACTCCGGCGGGATGCTGCGCCGGGTTGGGATCGCCCAGGCCCTCCTGGCCGACCCGCAGGTGCTCATCGTGGATGAGCCCACCGCGGGCCTGGATCCGGAGCAACGGGTGGTGTTCCGGAACCTGCTCGCCGATCTGGCTGCCGACCGGGTCGTTCTGCTGTCCACGCACATCGTCTCCGACGTCGAGTCGGTGGCCGCCGACATCGCGATCATGGCGGGCGGCAGGCTCGTCCTGCGCGGTAGCCCGGAAGATCTGCTGCGGCAGGCCCACGGCCGGGTCTGGGAGATGACGGTCCCGCCTGAGGAGCTGGCCCGGCTGCGGGAACGCCACCCGGTCAGCAAGATGGTCCGCACCTCGGCTGGGGTCCGGGTCCGGCTGCTGGCGCCAGCCGCCCCGGCCGCAGACGCAATCCCGGTGCCACCGGATCTCGAGGACACTTACCTCACGATCATCCACGGCGCGGCCCCGCGTGAGGCCGCCGGGGCGCGGCCACGAGCGCCCGGACCCTGGCCGCGCTGGCCGTCGCGTACTTCCGGGAACGCACCCGGCGGCCCGCCTACTTGGTCACGCTGACGGTCGCCGTCATCCTCGGCTACCTGGCGCTGCCGTCGGCGTCCTCCCGGTATGTGATCATGAACGCGGGCGGGTACCGGGGCGTCTGCAACAGCGCCTGGGCCGGGACAGTGACCGCGCTGGCCGGGACGCTGTGGCTGATGGGCGGCGGGTTCTAGGTCGTGCGCAGCGCGATCGCCCGCGATCAGCGGACCGGCGTCGGCCAGATCCTGGCCGCAACCCCGCTGCGTAACACCTGGTACCTGGCCGGCAAATTCTTGAGCAACCTGATGGTGCTGGCCTCGATGGCGGGCGTGCTTGCGGTGACGGCGCTGGCCATGCAGCTGGCGCGCGGCGAGTCCACACCCGTCGCCCCGGGCGCCCTGCTGCTGCCCTATGTGCTCTTCACCCTGCCGGTGCTGGCGCTGACCGCCGCCGCCGCGGTGTGGCGGGAGACCACCCCGGGGCTGTGCGGCGGGCTGGGCAACATCGCCTGGTTCTTCGCGTGGATGGTTCTTTGCGATCGCCGGTGCTGGCGTGCCGCTGGGCTTCGGCACGGCCAGCTCCTCGATGCGCCAGGCCATGACCGCCCAGCACCTGCGCCCGGCCGAGTTCAGCGTCGGATTCACCCAAGTCCCGCATCCCCTGCACGTCTTCACCTGGCACGGCCTGGCAGCCTCCGGCGCCTTCATCGCCGCGCGGCTTGTGCTCATCACGGCCGCCTGCTGCCTGGCCGCGCTGCCCGCGGCATGGTTCGGCCGCTTCGACCCAGCCCGCAGCCGCCCCTGGGGCGCAGCCGCCCGCCACGGCGAGGCGGCCCTGCCGGATGGCGGCCAGCCGCCCGCCACCATGCCGGGCGCGGCAGCCGCTCTGCTCCCCGCCGGCCAGGCCGTCCTGCCGGCGCAGCCGATCGCCTACCGGCCGCTGCCCCGAGCCGAGGGCAGGCCGGGACGGGGTTCCTGGCGGCTGTTGGCAGGCGAGCTGTGCATCCTGGTGCAGGGCACCCCGCGCTGGTGGTGGCTGATCGCCGCCGCGCTGAACCTGGCCGGCCTTGCCGTCCCAGCCAGCCTGGTCAAACCGGCCGGTGCCAGCACCGCGCTGCTGCTGTCCGCGGCATGGATCTGGCCGGTGCTGATCCGTTCCCGGCTGGGCACCCAGCGCCACGAGAACGGGCTGGATGCCCTGCTCGGTGCCTACCCCGGCACCCACCGGCAGCTGGCGGCCGAATGGCTGGCCGGGCTGGCGCTCACCGCCGCGGCCGGGCTCGGGCCGCTGCTGCGGATGGCAGCGGCGGCCGACGGGCCCGCGTGGCCGCCTGGGCAGCCGGAGCCCTGCTCATCCCCGCGCTCGCGCTCCTGGTCGGCACCGCCAGCCGCACCCACCGGCTCTTCCAGGCCGTCTACGTCGTCTTGTGGTACGCCGCGGTAAACCACCTCGCCGCCGCCGACTACATGGGAACCGTCCTAGCGCACGGCCACCCGGCCGGACCGTCCCCGCTGCCGGTGGCCGGGGTCGCGCTCGCCATGCTCGCGATCACGTTCGCGATCCGCGCGGGTCAGCACGCGACCCGATGACTGCCCGCTGACTTGCCGGGACGCCGATCAGCACCGCTGAAGGGAGAACGCAACGTGAAGCTCCGCCGAGCATCCGCACTCGCCGCCGCGACCGTAGCCGCATTGATCGGCCTGGCCGCCTGCGGCAGCCCACGGACGATCCATGGTCAGCGTGACTTCAGCTTCCACGGCACCCGCCTGGTCATCAACGATGACACCTCCGATCTCCGCTTGGTGTCTGGGTCAGGCCCCGGCGTCCGGGTCCAGCGATGGCTCAGCGGGACCGCGGCCAAGCCCGGCCACGCGTCGTAGACGCTCACCCGGGACACGCTCCGGCTCTCCATCGACTGCACCGGACTGGTCTTCAACTGCGGCTCCAGGTTCCAGATAGCCGTGCCGCCCGGCGTGGCCGTAATCGTGCACTCCGGCTCCGGCAACGACACCGCCACCGGCCTGGCGGGCTCC
>JBLMWU010000176.1:0-5442 GCA_050257395.1 Gemmatimonadota bacterium
GCCCAGGGCGCGGGCGGCGACCGGCCGGCAGAACATGGTGCTGGACACCCAGCACGAGCCGAGCCCTTCCACCGCGAGGGCAACCAGCAGGTTCTCCACCGCGGCCCCCATCGCCACCACGAACATCTCCCGCTCGGCGGCGGCCCGGCGCTGGTCCGGGTAGGCGTGCGCGGCCGAGGCGTCCAGGCACGGCACGATCAGCAGCGGCGCGCGCCGCAGCGGCTCGCCCCGGCGCAGGCGGCGGGCGATCTGCTCCCCGGTGAACCCGTCGCCGCGCAGGTCCGCGGTCCATGCGTCGCGCATGTCGTCCAGCAGGGCCGTCCTGGCTCCGGCGGACTCCACCACCGCGAAACGCCAGGGCGTGGAGTGGTGCGGCGCCGGGGCGGTGATGGCCGCGGCGACCGCCCGGCGCACCGCCGCCGGGTCCACCGGCGCGCCGGTGAACTCGCGCACCGTGCGCCTCGCGAACAGCACGTCCGCCGACCCGAACCGGAACATGTCCTCGGCCGGCGGCCGGATCAGGGCCCGGGCGCCGGGGCCGTCCCCGTCGGTGACCAGGGCGGCCAGGCCGCGCACCACCGCCACCGGGACGCCGGTGGCCTTGCCCTTGACCAGGTCGGCGGCGGCGGCCAGCTCGTCGGCCACCGCGGCCAGGGTCACCTCCAGCGGGATCCCGAAGGTGTCCGGCTCGCCGCGGTGGTCACGCAGCGGCAGCACGCCCGCCGCGCCGATGGCGGTGTCGGTCTGGCCGACCCGCCACGGCCGGCCCAGCGTGTCGGTGATGATCACCCCGAGCCGCACCCCGCACCGGTCGCGCAGCGCCTTGCGCAGCCCGCGGGCGGACCCGTCCGGGTCTTCCGGCAGCAGCGCCACCGTGCCCGGCGGGGTGTTGGAGTTGTCCACCCCGGCCGCGGCCAGCACGAGCCCCTGCCGGGTCTCCACGATCCGCGCCGGGCCGCGCCTGGCCACCACCCGGACGGTCTCCGCGTCGATCGCCTGCTCCCGGCCGGCCTGGATCACGCGTCCTTCCGCCTTGCTGACCACCTTGGAGGTGATGACCAGGATGTCGCCGTCCGCGAGGCCGGGCACCGCGGCCGCGATCAGGCCGGCCAGGTCGGCGCCGGCCGCGATCTCCGGCAGCCCCGGGACTCCCGTCACCGTCACCGTGGGCGCCCCCGGCTGGCCACCGCCCGCGCTCATCGGGCCAGCTCCGCGCCGAGTGCCAGGGCGGCCCGGGCGATCGCGGCGGCCGCCGGCACGTCGGTCATGTACAGGGGCAGGGCGCGGACCGCGATGCCGGCCAGCTCCGGGCTGTCGGCCGCGGCCTTGTCCTGCTCGTCCACCAGCCACCCGGCCAGCAGGCCGGGGCCGAAATGGGCGGCCACCGCGGCGGCGGTGGTGGCCACCCCGATGGCGGACAGGCACGCGTCGGCCATGCCCCGCACCGGCGCCCCGCCGATGATCGGCGAGACGCCGACCACCGTCTTCTCGCGCAGCGCCCCGGCTATCCCGGGCACCGCCAGGATGGGGCCGATGCTCACCACAGGGTTGGAGGGCGGCAGCAGGACCAGGTCGGCCGCGGCAATGGCCTCGAGCACGCCCGGCGCGGGCCTGGCCTCCGCCGCGCCAGCGAACTCGAAGCGCGCGGCCGGCACCTCCGCATGCAGCCGCACCCACCACTCCTGGAAGTGCACGGTCCGCTCCTGCCCGTCCGCCCGCAGCACCACCCGGGTCTGGACCGGGTCATCGGACATCGGCAGCAGTTGCACGCCGGGCCGCCACCGCTGGCACAGCACCCGGGTGACGGCGGACAGCGGCAGCCCCGCGGCCAGCATGCTGGTCCGGTGGATGTGGGTGGCGAAGTCCCGGTCACCGAGATTGAACCAGTCCGGCCCGGCGCCGTACGCGGCAAGCTCGGACAGCACGGTGAACGTCTCCCCGTCCCGGCCCCAGCCCTGGTCCTCGCTGATGCCGCCGCCCAGCGTGTACATGACGGTGTCGAGATCCGGTGAGACGTGCAGGCCGAACAGGGTGATGTCGTCGGCCGTGTTGCCGATGACCGTGATCTCGGCGTCCGGTGCCTCGGCGGTCAGCCCGCGCAGGAATCGCGCGGCGCCGACGCCGCCGGCCAGCAGGGTGATGCGCATGGCCGCAAGTCTGGCAACCCGCGGCCGCCGCTGCTGCCCGCACCCCGGGAAAACCGGCGCTGGGCAGGCAGGACCGCAGCCCCGGAGGCCTGTGATCCCAGGATTCGGGCGCGGACTTTCCCCTCATCGCAGGGCAACCAGGTGACCACTATCACGTATCCCGCTTGACTTGGTGCAAGACACGCGCGTGTAATTTCACTCGTGTAGTTCGTGTGCCCTGGGGGAGGGTACGCGTCACGGGGATTCGCGAAGGGGCAGGAGGTGCGCCATGGCGGAGGTCGTTGTCCCGCTAGAGCCGGGCGCGTTCGGAGCTGGCGCGGATGACGCCGGTGAACTGTCGTGGCAAGACCGCGCGCTGTGCGCGCAGACCGATCCGGAAGCGTTCTTCCCCGAGAAGGGCGGCTCCACCAGGGAAGCCAAGCGGGTGTGCCGCGGCTGCGATGTGCGCGCGGAGTGCCTGGAGTACGCGCTCGAACACGATGAGAGATTCGGGATCTGGGGCGGGCTGTCCGAGCGTGAGCGGCGCCGGCTCAAGCGTGAGGCCGGCTGACCGCCGCCGTCCCGTCTTCGGGGGAGTGCCCGCCTGGCTGGCACGGGTTCGCGTATTGTTCACGGCGTAGCGTGGGCACCCGCGGCGGGCTGACGGCCCGCTGGAGGCGCCCTCATCCTGTCAGGGCCGGGGGCGGGCCGCTCGTCCGTTGCCTGGCGCCCGCCACTCGGAGCAGCAAGCGGACTCGTGTCGCCTGATAACGCACTCGACCAGCATGTCGTCACCGCGGTTGTCGTCGCCCACGACGGCGCCGGGTGGATCCCGCGCATGGCTGAAGGGGTGCTGCAGCAGACCCGGCCGGTGCAGCGGGCGGTCGCCGTGGACACCGGCAGCCAGGACCGCAGCGGCGCCATGCTGGCGGGGCTCTTCGGCCGCGGCGCGGTGTTCGGCATGGACCGGGGGACCGGCTACGCCGCGGCGGTGACCCACGCGCTCCGGCACCGGGCGGCGAACACGAAGGTGCCCGGGGCCGGGCAGCGCACCGAGTGGGTGTGGCTGATCCACGACGACTGCGAGCCCGCACCGCACGCGCTGGAGCGGCTGCTGCGGGCGGCGAACGAGACGCCGTCCGCGGCGATCCTCGGCCCGAAGGTCATGGACTGGACCGACAAGCGGGTGATCCTCGAGGCTGGCGTGGCCATCGACCCGGCCGGGCGCCGGGTCACCGGTCTCGAGCCGCGCGAGGTGGACCAGGGGCAGCACGACGGCGACCGGGACGTGCTCGCGGTCAGCAGCGCCGGGATGCTGATCCGGCGGGACGCCTGGGACCAGCTCGGCGGGTTCGACCCCGGCATGCAGCTGTTCCGGGAGGACATCGACTTCTGCTGGCGCGCGCAGGCTGCCGGGCTCCGGGTGCGGCTGGTCACCGGCGCCGTCGTGTACCACCTCGAGGCGTCCGCCCGGAACCGGCGGGAGACGTCGGCCGCGCCGCGGCCGCGGCGGGAGGACCGGCACAACGCGCTGACGACGCTGGCGGGCAACCTGCCCGGCTGGCCGATGCTGCGGATGCTGGCCGGCAACGCCGTGCTGTCCGTGCTGCGGACCCTGTTCTACCTGGTGGCCAAGCGGCCCGGGGCGGGCGTGGACGAGTTCACCGCGCTGCTGTCGGTGGCCGGGCACCCGCTGCGGGTGCTGGCGGCCAGGCGCCCGCGGGCCCGCGGGCGGCGCGCCGCCTACAGCCGGCTGCGGGCGATGATGCCGCCCGCCCGGACCCTGGGCAGGCTGTTCGAGTTCGTCGCGGCCGCGCTGTCCAAGTCGTCCCCCGTGGACACGATCGGCAGCCACCACGCCACCGAGGATCCGTCCGACGACGACTCCCTGCTGGTCGACAGCGGGTTCGTGCAGCGGATCCTGACCAGCCCGGGAGTGCTGCTGCTGCTGGCGCTGACCACGCTGACGCTGGTGGCGGAGCGGTCCGTGCTGGGCGGCGGCCCGCTGGGCGGCGGCGCGCTGACGCCCGCCTGGGGCGGTGCCTCCGGCCTGTGGCAGGAGTACCTGCAGGGCTTCCACCCGGTGGGGGTCGGCAGCGCCGCCAGCACCCCGCCGTACGTCGCGGTGATCGCGTTCCTCGCCACCCTGCTGCTCGGCAAGACCTGGCTGGCCGTGGACCTGCTGCTGCTCGGGTGCGTGCCGCTGGCCGGCCTGACCGCCTACCTGGCGGCCGGGCGGGTCACCCGGTTCGCGCCCGCCCGGGTGTGGGCGGCTGCCGCCTACGCGCTGCTGCCGGTCGGCATGGGCGCCGTGGCCGCAGGCCGCCTGGCCGCGGCGGTGGTGTTCGTGCTGCTCCCGGTCATCGCCCTGCTGGCCGCGCGGATGTTCACCCGCCCGCGGCGGCGCGCCCGCCGGGCCGCCTGGGCGATCGCGCTGGTGACCGCCGTGGCGGCCGCGTTCGTGCCGCTGGTGTGGCTAGCGGTCGCGGTCGTGGTGGGCGTCGGCGCCCTGGCCTTCGCCCGGTCGCGCCCGGGCATCGGCGTTAACCTCGCGATCGTCGCGGCGGTGCCGCCGGTCCTGCTCCTGCCGTGGTCGCTGCAGCTGGTCACCAGCCCGGCCACCCTCTTCCTCGAGTCCGGGCTGCAGCAGCCCGGGCTGTCGCAGTCCGGGCTGCCCGCCCGGTCGCTGCTGCTGCTGTCGCCGGGCGGCCCCGGGCTGCCGCCCTACTGGGTGACCGGCGGCCTGCTGGCCGCCGCCCTGGTGACAGTGGTGGCCGCCGGCCGCCGGCCCGGCGTGCTGGCGGGCTGGGGGGTGGCGCTGGCGGGCCTGCTGGCGGCGATCGGGGCCAGCCAGCTCATCATCACCCCGCCCGGCGGCGGTCCGGGCGCCGCGGCCTGGCCCGGGCCGATGCTGGCGTTCGCCGGCGCCGGGCTGGTGCTGGCGGCGGCCGTGGCCGGTGACTCGCTGCGGGAACGGCTGGGGCAGGGCGGCTGGCGGTCCCCGGCCGGGCTGGGCGTGCTGCTGGTGGCCCTGGCCGCGTGCTCGGCGCCGCTGGCGGCGGCCGCCAGCTGGGTGATCATGGGCGTGTCCGGGCCGCTCACCCAGGTCGCCAGCCCGGTGCTGCCGGAGTTCGTGTCGGTGGCGTCGGCGAGCGCGATGCAGCCGCGCACGCTGGTGCTGCGGGCGGAGGCCGGCGGCACGGTGTCGTACGAGGTGCTGCGCGGCGCCGACCCGCTGATCGGTGAGCCCGGGCTCACCCCGGACCCGGCCGCGGGCCGGGCGCTGAGCACCACGGTCGCCGATCTTGTCGCCCCG
>JBLMWU010000177.1:0-3305 GCA_050257395.1 Gemmatimonadota bacterium
GTCGCCGAGAACGTGATTGGATTACGAATCATGGGTATGGCGTCAGCGCCAGCGCCCACCTCGACGACGGGATCGAGCCCGATAGCGCGCGCGAAGTTGACGCCGCCCGCGACATCATTGATCGGGCCACATGAGACGCCCGCCTCGCTCAGCGCGTGGAACCATTCGTCGGCGCTCTTTGTCCGCAGCCGCTCGACCAGCAGCGGGCGCAGTAGCTCGCGGTTGCGCGTGCGGTCGTCGTTATTGGCGAAACGGGGATCGTTCGGCAGGTCAGGCAGATCGAGGACCTTGCACAGCTGGCGGAATTGCCCATTGTTCCCCGCGATGATGATGAGATCCTTATCGGCGGTCGGCAGCGGCTCGTAGGGGAACAGGCTGGGGTGCGCGTTCCCCATGCGCATCGGGACGACGCCTCCCGCCACATAGGCCGACGTATGGTTGACCAGCCCCGAGAGCGCTGACGCGAGCAGGCTCAGCTCGACGTGCTGACCCTCACCGGTGCGGTCGCGGTGGTGCAGCGCGGTCAAAATGCCAATCGTCGCGTGCAGTCCGGCCATCACGTCGAATACCGAGATGCCCGCCCGGTACGGAGGGCCGTCCGGGTCGCCGGTCAGGCTCATCAGGCCGGACATGGCCTGCACCATCAGGTCGTAGCCGGGCAGGTCCTTGCCGCCGGAGGAGCCGAATCCGCTGATCGAGGCGTAGATGATCTTCGGGTTGATGGCGCTGACCGACTCGTAGTCCAGGCCGAACCGGGCCAGCCCGCCGGGCTTGAAGTTCTGCACGAACACGTCGGCGCGCCGGGCGAGCTCGCGGGCGGCGGCCAGGTCGCCCTCGTCCTTCAGGTCCAGCGCCACCGACCGCTTGTTGCGGTTGATCGCCAGGAAGTAGGTGGAGATCCCGTCCTTGGTGACCGGCGGCACCCAGCGGCGGGTGTCGTCCCCGGCCGGGCTCTCCACCTTGATCACGTTCGCGCCCAGGTCGGCCAGCAGCATCGTGCAGTAGGGGCCGGCCAGCACCCGGGAGAAGTCGGCGACGAGCAGGCCGTCCAGCGGGCCGGGCCGCCCGTCCGCGGGTGGCGGGCCCGCGTGCGGCTCCCGGCTGCTGGGCTGTCCGGAACCGGCCGGGGTGTCCGGGTCAGGGACACTGGGCTGGCTGGGGATGGGCTTGCTCATGGCGTCAGGGAAGTCTTTCTGTCCGCGTGCCGGACAAGTGTCCGGCGACGTGCAGTCTGAGGGCTGTCTTGGACGGCTGTCAAGGCGCTGGCGGCCACGCCGGAGGTCACGGCACCGGGGCCACGGCCGTGACCGGACCGGCCAGCTGAACGGGGCCTGCGGGCTGCGGCACGGTCACCTGGGGCGCGGACTGGCAGGCGGCCCAGTCCGCGCTGATCGCCCCGGCGGTCTGCAGCAGCAGCGGCAGGTACTCCCCGGTCAGCACCTCGACCGGGGTCTCGGCGGCGTGGGTGTTCACGTTCAGGGAGGCGATCACCCGGCCCTCCCCGTCCCGCAGCGGCGCGGCCACCGAGCGGATCCCGGCCGCCAGCTGCTCGTCGGTGATCGCCCAGCCGCGGGCGCGCACCTCCCGCAGGACCGCCTCCCGCTCGGCGAGGTCGGGGACGTAGCGCGGGGTGATGCCGGACCGGGACGGCTCGGCGAGCACCCGGTCCACCTCGTCCGGCGGCAGGGCGGCCAGCAGCACCTTGCCCAGGGAGGTCTGCATGGCCGGGAACCGGGTGCCGATCGTCACCGCCAGCGCGACGATCTTGGGCACCGCCACCCGGGCCACGTAGACGATGTCGGAGCCGTCGAGCTGGGCGATGGACGAGGACTCGTGGGTCCGGGCCACCAGCCGCTCCATGTGCGGCCGGGCGACCTCCCACAGGTTGCGGGACAGGACATAACTCATCCCCAGCTCGAGTACCCGGGGGGTGAGCTCGAAACCGCCCTCGGCCGCGCGCACGTAGCCCAGCTGCTCCAGGGTGAGCAGGATGCGGCGGGCGGTGGGCCGGGCCAGCCCGGCCGCGCCCGCCACCGCCGCCAGCGACATGACCGGCTGGCGCGGCTGGAAAGCGCGGATCACATCGAGGCCGCGGGCGAGGGCCTCGATGAAGTCCGGGCTGCTGTCTCGGCGTGCCATGCCTCTCCCTGTGCTGGTCTGCGGGTGGACTCTGGGCTGGTTACCTGGCGGGTCCCGGCGGCCGGCCGGAGGGTCGCGCCGTGACGACTGTAGCGCGATCCGGCCAAATTGTCCGCATGGCGGACGACACCAAAACCCAAGGTGACGAACCTGGCTAATTTGCCTCTTGACAGCAGCCTCGTAAGCGACGACGCTTCCCGTCAAGCTTGAATTGGCCGACCTGCGGACACATGTCCGTGTTAATGCTGTGGATCAGGCGCCCGCCAGCGCGCCCGCCTCAGAGTGGAGGTAACTCATGACAGCCGCACCCACGCCCGGCCGTCCGGTCGTGTTCCGCAACGCCACCGTGCTGACCATGGACGACGCGCACACCGTGCTGCGCGGGGCCGACGTCCTGATCAGCGGCGACCGGATCGCGGCGGTGGGCCCGGCCCTGGAGGTTCCCGAGGGCACCGCCGAGATCGACGCGACCGGCGGCATCCTCATGCCGGGCATGATCGACACCCACCGGCACATGTGGCAGACCGCGATGCGCGGGTACGGCGCCGACTGGACGCTCACCCAGTACTTCGTCTGGAACTACCTGCAGTGGGGCAAGTCGTTCCGGCCCGAGGACATCCACGCGGGCAACCTGCTGAGCGCGCTGGAGGCGATCGACGCCGGCGTGACCACCTCGGTGGACTGGTCGCACAACCTGCACACGATCGACCACGCCGAAGCCGCGGTGGACGCTCTGCAGGCGGTGCCCGGCCGGTTCGTGCTCGGCTACGGCAACATCCAGGCCGCCCCGTGGGAGTGGTCCACGGCGCCGGAGTTCCGCGACTTCGTCTCCCGCCGGTTCAGCGACAGCAACGACATGCTCGGCTTCCAGATGGCCTTTGACGTTCCCCCGGCCAGCCCGGACTTCCCGGAGAAGGCGGCGTTCGAGGTGGCCCGGGACCTCGGCGTCCCAGTCACCACCCACGCGGGAGTATGGCGGGTGACCGGCGACGACGGGATCCGTCTCATGCACGAGCACGGGTTCATGAACGAGCGCACCGTCTACGTGCACGCGGCCAGCCTGTCCCCCGACTCCTACCACCGGATCGCGGCGACCGGCGGGTCCGTGTCGCTGTCCACCGAGAGCGAGTGCAGCGCGGGCCAGGGCTACCCGCCCACCTGGAAAC
>JBLMWU010000178.1:0-16981 GCA_050257395.1 Gemmatimonadota bacterium
CCGCAAGTCCCGCCCGATTCACCCTTCCTTCCCCATTTCGCGCGGGCCGCGCGGCGGATCTTTCCGCATGAAAGGCCTTTACCGGGCGAGGAAACAAAGAAAGGCGGGGCAGGCTCAGGCCACGGCGGCGGCGCGGCGCAGCCGCCAGGACGCCACGGAGATGAGCACGGCCGCGAACGCCAGCAGCACGCCGAGCTGGGGCAGGACATCGGCCAGGTGCCCGCCGTGCCGGATCACGTCGGACAGCCCGCTGATCGCCCACGCGTGCGGGGTGAACTCGGCGACCCGCTGCATCGCCGGCGAGAACAGCTCGATCGGCACCATGCACCCGCCCAGCGCGCCGAGCCCCAGGCCGAGCAGCAGCCCCATCCCGACTGCCTGCTGCTCAGTCCGCAGCGTTGAGCCCAGCAGCATCCCGGCCCCGGCGCCCGCCAGCGCGATCGCGGTAAGCAGGGCGCCTGCCGCCAGCGGGTCACCCCACCGGACCCCGAACAGCAGCGCCGAGCCAATCATGATCACCAGGCCCTGCAGCATCGCGACGGCGAAGCGCCCGATCCCCTGCCCCAGCACGATGGTGCGCGCACGGGTGGGCGTGGACAGCATCCGGCGCACCACCCCGAGACGGCGGGCGTCGATGAGCGAGACCGAGCCGATCATCGACATGACGAAGATGAACAGGACCATTTCCGAGCTGGCGCCGAGGTCGAACCGGCCCATCGTCTGGGGGAACAGCGCCCTGCCCACGGCCGTGGCCTGAACGCCGACCGCGGGCAGGGTCCGCGCGGTCCTGCTGGCGGCGCGGACCGCCTCCCCGAACGGCATGACGCCGCGGGCAGCGGCCAGCCGGGCGGCCCGCAGCACAGCGCTCTGCCGGGCGACCGCCGACGACACCACCGTGGCGAGCTGCATCTGGTCGGACCGGGCGAGGAAGGTCAGCCGCGCGTTCCGCCCGGCCCGCAGCGCCCGGTCGTAGCCGGCCGGGATGACCAGGCCGGCCTGCACCTCGCCGCGCTGCACCGAGGCCAGCAAAGCGCTTTCGCTGCCGGCGCTGCTGACGCTGATCCCGGAGGTGTGCTCCAGCAGCCTGACCAGGCTTGCTCCCAGCGGACCCGACCGCGCGGACACGACTCCCACCTTCGGGGTCTGCGACCCGCCGAACGCCACCCCCAGCACCAGGATCATGAGCAGGGGGAAGAGGAACAGGAAGAAGATGTTCATCCGGTACCGGAAGACCCGCCGGAATTCCAGCCCCACCATGGTCAGCGTCTTCACAGCCAGGTCACCCTCCGCAGGCGCAGCAGCCCGATGCCGCCGACCACGGCTGCGAACACGAGCATCGCGCCGGCCGCGGGCAGCGCCGCTGCCGGGCCCGCGCCGCTGGCGAGGTCCCCGAGCCCGCGCAGGAACCAGGCATGCGGCGTGAGCAGGCTCGCGCGCGCCAGGAACCCGCCGGCCTCGGAGACCGGGAAGAAGGTGCCGCCCAGCATCCCGAGGACCAGCGCGATGACCGTCTGCCAGTTGCCGGCCTGTTCCGATGTCTTCGCCAGGGTGGCCACCAGGATCACCACCGAGGTCGCCGCGGTCACCCCGGCCACCACCAGGATCGCCACCCCGAGTGGGTTGCCCCAGTGCGAGCCGAGGAACAGGCCGGTCGCGAGGATGAGCACGGTCATGCTGATGATGCCCAGCACGAAGCTGCTCAGGACCTTGCCCGCCACGACCGACTCCCGCCGGATGGGGGCGGCGAGCAGCCGGGCGAGTGTCCCTTCCTTGCGCTCGTCGAGCAGGCTGATCACGCCGAACTGGACCGTGAAGAACAGGAAGAACACGGCCATGCCCGCCGACACGTACGTCTTCGGGTCCAGTTCCTTCCGCTCCGCTGAGACGTTCGCCACCGAAACGGGCGCTGGCAGCCGCGACGCCTGGGCGGCCAGGCCAGGCAGCGAGGCTGGGGACGGCGGGGATTCCGCGTGCGCAGCGGTGGCCACCGCCAGCCGGACACCGCCGAGATCCTGAGTGAAGCCGGTGGCCAGGGAACGGGCGACGCTGGCGGCTACCGGCTGGTCCACGTCCCCGATGACCCGCAGGTCCGCGGCCCCGCCGCCCTGCACCCGGCGGGAGAACCCGGCCGGGATCACGATCGCGGCGGCAGCGGTGCCCTGGTCCACCATGCGCCGTGCCTGGGCCGCGGTGGCGGCCCGGGACACGCGGATGACACCGTGGCGCTGCACTGGGCCGAGCACGTCCTGCCGGAACGACCGGGCGAGCGGGCCGTGGTCCAGGTCGGCCACGGCGATCCGGGCCGAGGTGACGGTGGCAGCCCGGCCGAGGGTGGCGCCCAGGGCCGCCGCGAGTGCGAGGGGAACGACGATGGCGAGCAGGATCGCCGAGGCGTCCCGCAGCCGCTGACGCAGATCCTTGCCCGCGATGAGCAGCGCCGCCCGCATCGTCAGTCCCTCAGTGCCCGGCCGGTCAGGTGCAGGAACACCGCTTCCAGGTTCGGCTCGGTGACCTCCACCGAGTTCACGTGCGCGCCAGCGGCGGCCGCGGTCTCCAGCAGCCGCGGCAGCGGCGCCCCGCCGTGCTCGGCGATCACGTCGATCGCGGAGCCCGCGACGGCCGCCTGCCGCACGCCGGGGATGGCCGCGCACGCGCGGGCGGCTTCCGCCAGCGCGCCGGAGGCCTCCAGGTGCACCCGGTCCTGCTCCCCCACCAGCGCCACGAGCTCGCGCGGGGTGCCTTCCGCCTTGAGCCTGCCCTCGTCGATGATGCCGACGCGGTCACACAGCCGCTGCGCCTCTTCCATGTAGTGCGTGGTGTAGAGGACCGCCATGCCCGCCCGGGCCAGGGCCTCGACACTCTCGAGGATGGCGTTGCGGCTCTGCGGGTCCACACCGACCGTCGGCTCGTCAAGGATGAGCAGGCTGGGCTTGTGCAGCAGGCCGATTCCGATGTTCAGCCGGCGCTGCATCCCGCCGGAGTACTTCTTGGCCAGGTCCCCGCTGCGCGCCGCCAGGCCGACGGTGTCCAGGATCTCGCCGATCCGCTGGCGGGCGGCCCTTCCCCGGAGGCCGTACAGGCTGGCGAAGAACCGCAGGTTCTCCCGGCCGGTCAGGTCAGGGTAGATCG
Organism: Gemmatimonadota bacterium; assembly: GCA_050257395.1. GTDB lineage: Bacteria > Actinomycetota > Actinomycetes > Streptosporangiales > Streptosporangiaceae > JAIRTY01. Next base: position 3,130 of record JBLMWU010000178.1, read on the forward strand.
CGACCTCCTGCGGCACGTACCCGCACAGCGCCTTCACGCCCACGCTGGTGGGGGTCATCGGCTGCCCGGCGATGAGGACCTGCCCCGCGTCCGGGTCCAGCAGGCCGGCCACCATCGAGATGGTCGTGGTCTTGCCCGCCCCGTTCGGCCCGAGCAGCCCGTAGGTTTCGCCGGGCGCTATGGACAGGCTGACCCCGTCCACCGCGACCAGATCACCGAAGGCCTTGCGGAGATCGCGGCACACCAGTACCGGCACGGCCGTGGCTGACTCCCGGACATCAGCGGCCTGTTTCACCGGGGCCATGACTGCCTCCTGCGCAGCAGAGGACGCGCCCCGCGGCCACGCCTCTGCACCCAGGCTTCGCCCCGGACCCGCCTGGGTGCCAGAGACGAACGTCATCCCGCCCAGGACCCTTGGCCTGTGGAGCAGAGCACGCCCGCAGACAGCACGCGGCTGGCGGCCGCCTCCCGGCGGGCGCCAGCCGCGATGTCCTCAGGCCGGGTCAGCCCAGCCGGGCGACCAGGTCGTCGTGGAGCTCCCACAGCCGGTCCGGCAAATGCCGGTGGAAGGTCCGGAAGAACTCGGGCATGTTCTCCGCTTCCAGCTTCCACGCCTCGGTGTCCACCGACAGCAGCAGCGCCAGGTCGGACCAGGTGAGGCCCAGGCCCGCCACGTCCAGCGAGCCGGGTGCCGGCAGGTTGCCGATCGGCGTCTCCATCGCGCTCGCGTCGCCGCTGAGCCGCTGGACGATCCACTTGATCACGCGGCTGTTCTCGCCGAAGCCGGGCCACACGAACCGGCCGCTGGTGTCCTTGCGGAACCAGTTCACGTAGTAGATGCGGGGCAGCTTCGCCGGGTCGGCGCCAGCACCGATCCGGAGCCAGTGCGCGAAGTAGTTGCCCATGTTGTAGCCGCAGAACGGCAGCATGGCGAACGGGTCGTGCCGCAGCTCACCGACCTTGCCCTCGGCCGCGGCGGTCTTCTCCGACGCCACGTTGGCGCCGAGGAACACGCCGTGGTCCCAGCCGAAGGACTCGATCACCAGCGGCACGCTGCTGGCCCGCCGCCCGCCGAACAGGATGGCCGAGATCGGCACCCCGGCGGGGTCGTCCCACTCCGGCGCGATGCTCGGGCACTGCGACGCCGGGGTGGTGAACCGGGCGTTGGGGTGCGCGGCGGGCTCGGCCGAGTCCGGCGTCCAGTCGCGCCCCTTCCAGTCGGTCAGGTGCGCGGGCGGCTCCTCGGTCAGGCCCTCCCACCACACGTCGCCGTCGTCGGTGAGCGCGACGTTGGTGAAGATGCTGTTGCCCCACATGGACGCGACGGCATTGGGGTTGGTCTTCATGCCGGTGCCGGGCGCGACACCGAAGAAGCCGGCCTCCGGGTTGATCGCGTACAGCCGGCCGTCCGCGCCGAACCGCATCCAGCAGATGTCGTCCCCGATGGTCTCGACCTGCCAGCCAGGCACGGTCGGCTGCAGCATGGCCAGGTTGGTCTTGCCGCAGGCGGAGGGGAAGGCCCCGGCCAGGTAGCGCGGTTCCCCGTCCGGCGGCGTGACCTTGAGGATGAGCATGTGCTCGGCCAGCCAGCCCTCGTCGCGGGCCATGACCGAGGCGATCCGCAGCGCGTAGCACTTCTTGCCGAGCAGGGCGTTGCCGCCGTACCCGGAGCCGTAGGACCAGATCTCCCGGGTCTCGGGGAAGTGCGAGATGTACTTGGTCTTGTTGCAGGGCCAGGGCACGTCCTGCTGGCCCGGCGCGAGCGGGGCGCCGACGGTGTGGACGGCCTTGACGAACTCGCCGGACTCCTCGATGGCGCGCAGCGCTTCCGTCCCCATCCGGGTCATGATCTTCATGGACACGGCCACATACGCCGAGTCGGTGATCTCGACGCCGAGCTTGGAGATGGGGCTGCCGATCGGGCCCATCGAGAACGGGACCACGTACATGGTCCGGCCGCGCATGCAGCCGTCGAAGATCTCGCTGAACGTCTTGCGCATCTCCCCGGGCGCGATCCAGTTGTTGGTGGGGCCGGCGTCCTCCTCCCGCTCCGAGCAGATGAAGGTGCGGTCCTCGACCCGCGCCACGTCGCCGGGGTCCGATGCGCAGTAGAAGCTGTTCGGGCGCAGGTCAGGGTTGAGCCGGGTGAAGGTGCCGTTTTCGACGAGCAGGCTGGTCAGCCGCTCCCATTCCGCTTCCGAACCGTCGCACCAGACGATACTGTCCGGCTTGGTGAGTTCCGCGATGTCCTGGACCCACTGCTCCAGTTCGGGAAGGTCCGTAGCCGCCTCGTCACCCAATACGCCTGCGCTCGTCAAAGTTCTCTCCCTGGGGTCGCTAATCAGGCCCCGCGCGCGGTCGGGTCCGCAGGCAGGCCCTGGCCGACGGTTACGGCTAAGGCACCCTATTGTCCGTTACCCCTCCGGCAAGGACAAGGGCGCGGGCTGTCTATCTAATGTGACTCCGAACACGTCACTTCTCCAATAGGTCTAGACCTTCGGTCTGAACCACCGGGAAATCCGCACCCGGGAGGGTACGACTTAGGGACTACCCGCGTTCGGTGAAACTCAGACCGGCGCCCGATGCCCGCGGGGGGTGCCCGGCGGCAGGCTTGGCCTTGTGAGCCATGCCCCTGACCAGCACCTCGCCCCCGCGGCCGGAACGGTGCCCGCGCTCTCCCGGGGAAACGGCGCCGCCGTCACCGGCCGCCGCCGGCGGATTTACTCGCGCAGCGGGCTGGACTTCTGGTTTGACGCCGTCCTGCTGGCCGCATACACGCTGGCCTACAGCATAGGATTCACTGGGCTCGCTATTCATGAATGGATCGGTATCGCTCTGGGCCTGGCACTCCTGGTGCATTTCGCCGTGCACTGGGACTGGGTGGCCCGCACCACCCGCAGGCTGCTGGCCCGGCGCGGCCGGGACCGGCTGGTCTGGCTGGTCAACCTGGCGCTGCTGGTCTCCATGACGCTGTGCGTGACGTCGGGGATCCTGATATCCCAGGTGGCGCTCAGATCGCTGGGGCTCAGCGTCCCCGGCGGCGGGTTCTGGGCCGGGCTGCACGGCATCACCGCCGGGCTGACCCTCGGCCTGGTGCCCGTGCACGCGGCGCTGCGGTGGCGCTGGGTCGCCGGGGTGGGCCGCCGCCTCCTCGGGCGGCGGAGCCAGGCCCGGGGCGTGCGGTGAGGTTCCTGCGGCAGCTGGCCGCGGCCACGGTCACGGTCGCCGTCATCGTCGCGCTGGGGGTGGCCTGGGCGCATGCCAGCGGGCCAGGCGGGCACGGCCCGGGGCCGGCCGCGGGCGCCCCGCAGAAGTTCCGGGTGCTGCACGGCACGATGGCGAGCGGCCGGGCCGTCCCCGCCCGGGCCCGGGTGGACGGCGGGCTCAGCCTGGCCAGTGCCCGGAGCCTGGTGCGGACCGCGGCCGCCGAAACCATCCTCATCACGGCCGTGGTCACGGTCAGCGCTGCCCGGCGCGGCCGCGCCAGGCGCCGCCGCGCGCTGAGCTGAGCAGCGGCCCCGGGCCGCGATTGTGCCGGGCGTTTAATCCTGGTCTGGTGCGGTTTATGCCCGGTACCACCATACTGAGGGGATGTTTCAAAGGAATGGGTGCAGGCCGAGGCCGTGATCCTCGACGAGCTGAGCTACGGGAACGTGGTTGACAGGGATTTTCACGGTGTGGATTGGGCCCATTACAAATACATTCTGGAAGTCCGGCCGTCCGGCGAAGCCCCGTTCCGGGTCGAGACCAAGGTGAAGGTGCCTATCTTTTCCTCACCGTCACAGGGCGACACGGTCAGCGTCACCTTCGACCCGAAGAGCCACCAGGCCGAGGTCCGCAGCCCGTGCCCTGACGCCGCCGCGGGCGGTCAGGGGGTCAGGCCGGTGGGCTTGTGCTCACCCATGGACCAGTACTCGAACAGGCCGTGGCCCACGGCCGGGCCGCCTTCGCCGTCCGCGGAGCATTCGAACCGCGCGACGCTGTCCACCATGCCCCACATCCGGGCCCGGTCCTCGTCCCTGGCCAGGTCGTAGCTGGCGCCCTGTACCACCAGCTCCGGGCCCTGGTACATGCCGTGCTTCCAGTTCGGCTCCAGCCCGTAGCCGGTGCCCACCATCAGCGACACCGGCAGCAGCGGCGTCACGGTCACCTCGAACGGCTTGCCGCCGGGCGGGCTGAACGCCACGACCGCTGATTCCACGTCCCGGGTGCCGGGCGCGTAGCTGGGCCGGTATTCCGGCCGGCCCAGGTGCTCCGGTGGCCGCCCGGGGTCCTTCCACACCCGCACGGCGCCCTCCAGCAGCCGTTCACCCTCACCATTTTCCTGAACGATGACCAGGATGGAAAAGTCGCGGAACTGCATGGGCGAGTACATCCAGTAGAACTGGGCCGGGTTCTTGGCCTGGATGCCGGGCGGCTCGGACTCGCCGACCGGGCGCACCCCCCAGGACCGGTCCCGCGATCCCCACCATTGGTCCGGCGTGACCTCGATGCGCTCGCCGCCCGCGTTGATGTGCCCCTGCCAGGTGCCGGTCTGCGCGAGCCGCATGGAGTCGAAGATGGCCCGCTCCTGCCAGCGGATGAAGTGCCGCGGCTCGAGCTGCGCCGGGATGCCGCCTTCCCAGGTGAGGTCGAAGTCCAGGCCGAACTCGGTCGGCTCCAGGACGACCCGCAGTTTCTTCAGCCCTTCGATCACCTCCACCCGCAAGGGGCCCACGGTCGTGTCCATCCGGTCGATGCCGAGTTCCCGCGACGCGCGGACGACCTGGTGGGTGCCGGGCCGCCGCAGCAGCGCGAACCCGTCGGTGACCCCCAGGTTGGGATACTGGCCCAGGCCGATGAGCAGCATGGCGTCGCCGGAGCAGGGGTGGCAGTTGAAGTAGTACCGGTCGTAGAAGTTCCGGTCCGAGGTGACCGGATGCCGCATCACCTCCGCGGCCTGGTGGATCGGGTAGTCGTCGAGCGGGGAGAGCGTCATGAAACATCCCGGAGGTCGGGGGCGTCCGGTTCACCGCCGGGCGGCGGCAGACCCAGGGTCTTGGCGAGCAGCTGGCTGGCGGTGTTGTTGTACGGGAAGTCACTGTCCGCCGGCACCAGCCCGTAGTGGATGAACAGCTGGCCAATGCGCGCCATGACCGCGGTGAACTTCAGGGCGGAGAGCACCTCGTAGTAGTCCATGTGCCGCATCGGGCGGCCCGCGAGCTGCTCGTACCGGGCGATCGTCTCCTCCGGGGAGGGGAAACCGGGCAGCCGCGGCACCCCGCAGCCCTCCCCGTGGTGCCGGTCCAGGTAGAGGAACCAGGCCAGGTCTTCCTCGGGCTGGCCGAGGGTGGCCATCTCCCAGTCGAGCACGGCGGTGGGCTCGCCGTCGTGGTACAGGATGTTGCCGATCCGGGAATCCCCCCACAGCAGCACCGGCGGGTCCGGCTCGGGCGGCATGTTGTCCTCCAGCCAGCGCAGCGCCGCGTCGGCCACCGGCACCCCGCCCTCGTACGCCCAGGACAGGTAGTGCCGCCAGTACGCCAGCCGCTGCCGCAGGCCGGTGGGGCCGTACTGCTGCTGGTCCACGAAGCCCAGGCCGAGGCCGTCCACGTCCAGCCCGTGCACCTGGGCCAGCACCTCCAGCCCGGACCACCACATGCGCTCCCGGATCTCCGGGCTGACCTCGGTGACCCAGCCGTCGGTGTGGTACGGCGGCATGTCGGTGGGGGCCTGCCCACCGACCCTGCTCATCACGTAGAACGGCGCGCCCAGCAGCCCCTGGTCGGGCTCGTACCAGTGGACGTCCGGGACCTTGACGCCGGCCCCGGCCAGGATCTGCAGCAGCTGGTACTGCTCCCCGAACCGCGGCTCGGGGAAGATCTGGTACCCGGTCGGCGCCACTTTCGCGACGTAGCTCCCGCGCCGCGCGGCGCCGTCCGCCTGCCATTCCGCGTCGAAGATCAGCGTCTCCGCGGAGAACCCGTTGGTCGACGGTGTCTGCGCACGGGCGACCCGCACGTCCGTGGCACCGGCCAGGCGGCCGCGCAGCCACCCTTCGAGCTGTGTCCTGGTGATTTCCGGGTCTCGCTGATCGGGCACCGGCACTGGTCCCACCTCCGCCACGCTGCAAGGAAGTGAAACACGTTCTAACGCTCAGGTGAAGTCCGCGTCAATGGGCAATAACGGCATTTCCCCCGGGACGCCCGGACACCGGCCCAGCTGACCGGGGGGAAGCCGCCCGCCTGCAGTTCGCCGCGCACCGGCCAGCAGCCGGCCCGGCCCCGGCCGGTGCCGCGGGGTAACGTACCTCCGGCCACCACCCCCTGGCGGCGGGAGGAGCTGAGCGGCCATGCTCTACCTGGTCATCGAGCGGTACAAGCACGGCCCCGGTCCGGTCTACGAGCGAGCCGCCAGGAACGGCCGGATGCTCCCCGCCGGGCTGGCCTACCTGGACAGCTGGATCGTGGACAACGGAAAGCTGGATACCTGCTTCCAGCTCATGGAAACCGGTGATCCCGGGCTCTTCGATGCGTGGCGGGCCCGATGGGACGACCTGGTCGACTTTGAGGTCCTGCCGGTCATCAGCTCCGCAGAGGCAGCGGCCCGCAGCCGGGCACGCGGCGGCTGAGACCGCGCCCGGGATCCCCAGGTGTCGGCGGGGCCCGCGCCGGGGATATTGGCGCTCGTATGGTCCCCTCCCCCCGGGGTGTCCAGGCAATGTCCGCAAGCTGGGTCTGGAGGGTCAGATGACCGCAAAGACCGCGTTTTCCGACGACGAGTGGAAGACCGTACTGGAGGGGCCGCCGAGCGCCGGCATGATCGTGGTCACCGCCGCCCGCGGCGGGATGATCCGGGAGTCCATCGCCATGTCGAAGGCCTACGCCGAGGCGCGCGCGCAGCACGGCGAGAGTGAGCTCCTCGACGAGATCGTGTCGGCGAAGCCTACGGTGGACCACACCAGGTTCCATTCGGTCGACGACCTCAAGAGCAGCGGGCTGGCGCACATCCGGGACGCGGTCGCCCTGCTCGAGCACAAGGCCACGGCCGAGGAGGTCGACGGCTACCGGGACTTCGTCCTCACCCTCGCGAGCAAGGTCGCGGCCGCCCACCGGGAGGACGGGCAGGACGTGAGCCCGGCCGAGGCCGGGGCCATCCGGGAGATCCGCACGGCGCTCGGCGCGGCCGCGTAGGCAACACCCGCACGCAGGGCTGGCCTGCCAACTGAAACACGTTCTACTCTTGGGGCCATGCGCCACGGCATCGTCCTGTTCGCCTCCGACCGGGGCATCACCCCGGCCCAGCTGGCCAAGGCCGCGGAAGACCGCGGCTTCGCCACCCTCTACGTGCCCGAGCACACCCACATCCCGGTCAAGCGGGAAGCGCCGCACCCGCGGACGGGTGATGCGAGCCTGCCCGACGACCGCTACCAGCGGACGCTGGATCCGTGGGTGGCGCTGGCCACCGCCGCCGCGGTCACCTCGCGGATCAGGCTGTCCACGGCGGTGGCGCTGCCGGTGGAGTCCGACCCGATCACGCTCGCCAAGACCATCGCCACCCTCGACCACCTGTCCGGCGGCCGGGTGACCATCGGCGCCGGCTTCGGCTGGAACACCGACGAGCTGGCCGACCACGGGGTCCCGCCGGAGCGGCGGCGCACGGTGCTGCGCGAGTACGTGGAGGCGATGCGGGCGCTGTGGACCCAGGACGAGGCCTCCTACGACGGCGAGTTCGTCTCGTTCGGGCCGTGCTGGGCGTTCCCCAAACCCGCCCAGGCGCACGTGCCGCTGATCATCGGCGCGGGCGGCGGGCCGAAGACCTTCGAATGGATCGCCCGCAACGCGGACGGCTGGCTCACCACCCCGAAGGACACCGGCATCCCGGCCAGGGCCGCCGCCCTGCGGCAGGCGTGGGCGGACGCGGGCCGGCCGGGCTCCCCCGACATCCGGGTGCTGGTGGCAGCGAAGCCGGGCTCGGACGACCTCGCCGCCTGGGCGGAGGCCGGCGCCAGCGAGCTGCTGTGGGGGGTGCCGGACGCCCCGGCCGGCGCGGTCGAGGCCTACCTGGACCGGCTCGCGGGCCGGCTCGGGCTCGGGAACGGTGAGCGCTGAGGTGACCGCGCCCGGAACGCAGCTCCCCGCCGTGCTGCCCGCGTCGGTGCTGGGCCACGGCACGGGCCACTACGACGTGGTGGTCATCGGCTTCGGCATCGCCGGCGGCTGCGCCGCCCTGGAGGCGGCCCGGGCCGGCGCCCGGGTGCTGATCCTGGAACGGGCCGCCGCGGCCGGCGGCACCACCTGCATGGCGGGCGGGCACTTCTATCTGGGCGGCGGCACGGCGGTGCAGCACGCGACCGGGCACGAGGACTCCCCGGAGGAGATGTACAAGTACCTGGCCGCGGTGTCCAAGGACCCCGACCACGCCAAGATCCGCGCCTACTGCGACGGGTCGGTGGAGCACTTCACCTGGCTGGAGTCGCTGGGCTTCCAGTTCGAGCGGTCGTACTTCCCCGGCAAGGCGGTGATCCAGCCCGGGACCGAAGGGCTGATGTTCACCGGGAACGAGAAGGTCTGGCCGTTCCGCGAGCAGGCCAGGCCGGCCCCGCGCGGGCACAAGGTGCCGGTGCCCGGCGATACCCAGGGCGCCCGGCTGGTGATGGACCTGCTGCGCGACCGGGTCGCCGAGGCCGGCGTGGAGGTGCGCTACGAGACCGGCGCGACGAACCTGGTGACCGGCGGCGACGGCACGGTGCAGGGGGTGGCCTGGCGCTCGTTCGACGCCACCGGGGTGGTCCGGGCCGGGGCGACGGTGATCGCCGCCGGCGGGTTCGTGATGAACCCCGACATGGTCGCGCGGTACACCCCCGCGCTCGGCGGGAAGCTCTTCACCCTCGGCACCACCTACGACGACGGGCTCGGCATCCGGCTCGGGATGTCGGCGGGCGGCGGCGTGCAGCACATGGGCGAGCCGTTCATCACCGCGCCGTTCTACCCGCCCTCGGTGCTGCTGACCGGCATCATCGTCAACTCGGCCGGTGAGCGCTTCGTGGCCGAGGACTCCTACCACGCGCGGACGTCCCAGTTCGTGCTGGAGCAGGAAGGGTCCGCGGCGTACCTGATCGTGGACAGCGCGCACGTGGAGCAGCCGCAGATGCCGCTCGTGCCGCTGCTCGACGGGTACGAGACCGTGCCGGAGATGGAGGCGGGGCTCGGCATGCCCGCCGGGTCGCTGGCCCGGACGCTGGCCCGCTACAACCAGTGCGCCGCCGCTGGCGAGGACCCGGACTTCCGCAAGGCAGCCGAGTGGCTCGCGCCGCAGGACCAGGGCCCGTGGGCGGTCTTCGACCTGCGGCCCGGGCACGCGCTGTACGCCGGGTTCACCCTCGGCGGCCTGCGCACGACCGTGGACGCCCAGGTGCAGCGGGCCGACGGCTCGGTCGTCGGCGGCCTGTACGCGGCCGGGGCGTGCGCGTCCAACATCGCCCAGGACGGCAAGGGCTACGTGTCCGGCGCCCAGCTCGGCGAAGGCTCGTTCTTCGGCCGCCGGGCCGGCCGGCACGCGGCCCAGCTCCGGTCAGCGGGCCAGCCTTCCCGGATCTGACCAGCCCTATCCGCCCTCGCTCGCCTCCGGGCCGATGGGACCCGCCGTCTTCCCTCCTCGCTCCGGCTCCTTCGCCGACTCGCTCGTCAGTCCAGACGGCGGCGCGGCCCTTCGGCTCGCTCGGGGCCCGGCGGCGCGGGAGGGTCAGGAATTGCCTGCGCGGCCGGGGCCGACCCGCTGCAGCAGGTTCGTGCGGTAGATCAGGATCTCGCGGCCCGCGACCCGGCGGACCGCGGCGGGCGGCCCGAAGCGGCGTTCCACGTCAGCGACGGTGAGGTTCTCGGTGGGCCACAGGCGCTGCCGGCCCGCGACGGCGAACGTGGCGTCGTGCCCGGCCGCGCGGTACCAGCTCAGGTCGGTCTCCCAGTGGTAGATCGAGCCGCCCGGAGTCACGGCGCGGACCTGGACCGCGTTCCCGGACTCCAGGGTGACCGTGGAGGCGTCCCAGTAGCCGGCGATGCCGTAGCGCAGCCCGTGCGCCCGCAGCCAGCTGGCCAGCGCCGTGGCGGCGGGCCGGGCGGGCGGCCGCACCGCGGCGGCGGCCAGCGGCAGCACGGCGGCCAGGACGGCCGCGGTGAGCACCAGCCGGACCCGCGGCGCTGGCGCCGGCCCGGCGGGCGGCACACACCCGGGGCGCGGCGCGGGCACGGGACCGGCCGGGAGGGGCGCCCGCGCCGCGAGGGTGGCCGGGACGAGCGCGCGCGCCGCGAGCACTGCGCCGCAGGGCAGCACGGCCGCGATCTCCCGCCAGTTGTGCAGGTTCGGCAGCGCGGACACCGCGTACACGCCGAGGTTGATCACGATGGTGGCGCACAGCAGCTGCTCCGCCCGGTACCCGGTGCGCCAGCCGCGGATGACCCGGGCGAAGCCGAACCCGGCCGCGGCCAGGCAGGCCGCCCCGAACACGGCGGCCGCCATGCCCAGGGCGGTACGGGGCACCGGGACCGGCACCCCGGACATGGCCGCCACGCCCCGCAGGGTGACCAGCAGATGCCGCGGCCACAGGGCCGGGGCGGCGAGCTGCGACGGCGGCGGGACCGTCGCGTACGCGCTGGCGCGCTGCATGACCACGCGGGTCGCCAGGGCCAGCGCCACCGACGCGGCGGCTGCCACCGCGAGCGCCGCCTCAGCGCTGCGGAGCTTCCGGGCGGCCAGCATCCGGTAGCCGCACACGAGCAGGATCGCGGGCACGGCGACGTAGCGGACGGTCGCATCGCCCACCTGCCCGGCCCACAGGATCAGTGTGAGCAGCGGCGGGGTGAAGCGCCGGGCCGGCGCCCGGTCGATCAGCAGGTACGCGGCGAGCAGGTAGGCGGCGGTGCCGATGTGGTCGGGCTCCTCCACCAGCACGGCCACACCCTGGCGCAACACCAGCGGCGCGGCCAGGACCGCGATCACCACCGCCGCCCGGGCGGCCCGGGCAGCACCGCGGCTGCCGGTGACTGCCACCGCCACCGCGCTGGCGGCGACGATCAGGTACGTCAGCGCCGAGCCGACGTGGCCGGAGAGGTCAGTCAGCCCGAAGACCAGCTCGCTCAGCGCGTACACCGGCAGTTCGAGCGTGTAGTAGTTCGCGTCGGCGATGATCCAGCCGGGCAGCAGTACCTGCCCGTGCAGGATGTCCCACGCTTGCAGCGCCGGGTTGGCCCCGTCCGAGATCGTCACGCTGCCGAGCGAGATCCGCACCAGCACAGCCAGCAGGGCGGCGGCGCCGCCCGCCCACGCCGCCGCAACCCACCAGCGGCCGGCCCGGGACGGGCTGGCCGCGTCCTGCTGGCCCTCGCCGGGCCGGGTTGCCTGAGCCGGCGGCCTGTCCAGCGCGGCGGACCGGGGATTGGGACTGGGTTTGGGGCTGCCTGGCTCCTGCTCATCGACGCCCACGGCGGAAGCTTATTCACGCCGCTGGCCGGCACTTTCTTGATTTGTCCTGTTCTTGGTGCATCCCAGCCGCGACCTGTGCCTCGGGTCTTGCGCCGGGCGGTGAGGCGCTGCGGTTTATGCCGTGGCCTCGTTGTCCGGGTTACCTGCCAGCATGCGGGCGGCCGCGGCCTGCTGGTCATCCATGCCCTGATGGCCGTATGGGCTGCGGTAGCTTGCCTGCTGGTCGATCCACCGGCTGTGGGCCTCCCACGCGGATTGCTTGGTGGTGCCCAGGGCAGCGCCAATCTGTGCCCACGAGGCACCCGCTGCGCGTGCGGACCGCACCGTGAGCTGGCGGCCGTAGGCGGCCTTGCGGGCGATCAGCTCGCTGAGAGCGAGCAATTCCAGGGCCTCTTGCTGTGATAGGGGCCCGGCGCCGGGCTGCTCTTGTGCGGGCAGGTCGTCAGCGCCGGGCGCGAGGAGGTCTCGCATGCGCAATTCGTCGTAGCGGGCGACGGCGGTGGCGAGGGTGTGCTGGTTCTCAAGACTGGCCGGTGTCGTCATGTCCCCACCCTTGGCGTCAGGCTGTCCTGACGTCAAGGGTGGCCGGCTGGATTACGCTGCCGGCGTGACAGCAGGGCGCTGACCTGCCGGCTCCGGGTGCTGGACGCCAGCTCCGGCCGGGCGCAGCGCACGACCGCGCTGGCCGTTCATGACGCGGCAGGCCCGTCTGCGACGAGGAACGGGCGGAGCACTGCCAGCAGCTCGGTGGTGTCCGTGATCGGGATCGTGTGATGCGTCGCGCCGGGAAGCTCCGCCACCGTGACGTTCGGCAGGTGCTGGCGGGCGCGCGCCGCGGCGGTGACGGCATCGTGTGCCCGGCTGTGCCCCGCCACGACGATGAGGGTGGGCACCTTCATCCGGGCAAGCTCGTCAGGTCGCGGCCGCTTGGGCAGCACGATCCGCATTCGGCCACACGCCGTCGCGGACAAGATGAGCTCCAGCCACTCGGGCTGCAATGGACGGCCAGCCGTCTCCCACCCAAGGAGCCAGCGCAGGGAGGCCGGGCGTGGCCGGATCAGCTGCGGGATCGCCCGCAGACGATAGGCGAGCCCAAGCGGTGCGAAGCAGTCGGTGGGGTCCAGCAGCGCGAGCCGCCGCACCCTGTCTTGCGAGCGGATCGCGTAAGCGAGGGCCATCCAGGCGCCGTAGGAGTGGCCGACGAGATCGGCCTGCCTGGCATCAAGCTGGTCCAGGATCTCGCCGCACCAGCGGGCCACATCCTCCCGGGTCCGCATCGCGCGCTCCGAGGGTACGCTGCGGCCCGGCTGGCCAATGGGATCGACCGCGACAACCCGCCGTCCGGCCCCAAGCCCGCCCGCCACAGCGGACCACGCCGTGGCGGTGGCGCCGCCTCCAGGAAGCAGCAGCACGACACCGCCCTGGGGCACGCCGGAAGCGAGCAGGTGAGTGTCACCGAAGGTGGTCGGGACGGTCAGCGACTCGACGGGGATGGGCCAGCGGTCGACACAGCGCTGGTAGGCGGCGCTGAACGCCGTCTGCCGGCCGGATGCCGGCGTCGTGCGCATCCCGCCTCCTATTATCTCGGACACCGAGATAGTAGGATACCGAGTATTCTTCGGCAATGCCTGTCCCCAAGCTCAGCCTGGGCGAACAGCGCCGCCTGCGCGTCGTCCATCTCTTGCGGGCCATCTCGGTCGAGCTCGAACTCGCCCGGGGAGCCTTCGCCCGTGCCAACGGCCTCCACGACACCGACATCCGGGCCCTCATCGAGCTCCTCGACGCAAGCCGCGCGGGCATCTCGGCGACGCCCGGATGGCTCGGGCGCCGGCTCGGGCTGACCTCGGCCTCCACCACGGAGCTCATCGACCGGCTAGAGGCAGCCGGCCACGTCCACCGCCGGCGGAGCGACCAGGACCGCCGCAAGGTAGAGCTTTCGGTGACCGACGAGGCGGTGAGCCTGGGCTGGGACTTCTTCGGCCCGCTCCTTGCCGGCATGGTGGAAGCGATGGAGACGCAAGCACCCGAGGAGCTGGACGTGGCAGAACAGATGCTCAACCGGGTCATGATCGCCGTTCAGAGCGCTAACCATTAGCCGGGAGCACCAGCACCACCCGGGCGCCCGAGCCAGGCAGATGACTTACTGCTGCGCTACTCCAGTGCCGGCGGGCGGCAGGGGCACACGAGGCCGATGCGGACGCGCTTCCTGCAGCCGACCGTACCGGCTGTTCAGGTCAGGCCATCGCGGCGCGGGCCCGCTCGCCCTGGCCCGCCGGTCTCGCCTTGGCGCGCTCAAGCGGGCCGTGTTGTGCGAGTTCCCCGGGCGTCAGCTGCCGGCGCAAAGTGCCAAACAGCAGGTCCGCCAGCGGCAGCAGGAAGTTCAGGTTCGTGC
>JBLMWU010000179.1:0-39366 GCA_050257395.1 Gemmatimonadota bacterium
TGATCAGATGCCTGCTGGCTGGGCACCGCCGCCCGGTGCCCGTCCTCGGACTCATACCCCGCCAGCAGTTCCTGTTCCCGCCGTTTTCCCGGGAACAGGAAAAAGACGATGATCGCGCCCACAGCAGCAGCATCACCACGAACCCCAGCAGACAGCAGGCGTACCCGGTCAGCAGGGTGAACCGGGACCCCCGCGCCTGCACCAGCTTCGCCGACTGCGGGGCGACCAGGACCATGAGCAGCGCGGCGGGCAGGATCGCGAGCCCCGAATCCAGGGTCGAGTAGCCCAGCACGTTCTGCAGGAACTGCTGGCCGACGAACATGGCCCCCATCAGGGTGCCGAAGACCACGATGCCGGCGGCCGCCGCCACCCAGAAGATCCGCCGGGCGGCCACGTGCAGGTCGTACAGGGGCGCGCGGGCGTGCCGCTGGCGGATCACGAACCCGGCCCCGGCCACCAGTGCCACCGCGCACAGGGCCAGGGCGAGCGCGCCCCGGCTGGGCGAGGGGGCGAAGCTGATCGCGAGCACCAGCGAGGCGACGAGCACGGCGCATCACCCCGACCGGGTGGCTGGCTCCTTCGGGTGGAGCGACAGCGTCCGCTGGACCAGCGCGGCGCCCCAGGCGGCTGGCCGGGGCCGGGCGCCGTCGGCCAGGCCGTTCCAGTACAGCGACCAGGTCCCCGCGATCAGCCGGCTCAGCACTGGCGCGGTGAGCAGCCGCACCCCGGCTGAGGTGACGCGGGGCCGGCGCAGCAGGGCCGACTGCAGCGCGGCGGCGCCCGGCAGGTACCGGCCGAACGCCGCGGTGGCCGCGTCCGTATAGGCGCGTGCCGCCCCGGGCGGGCCCGCGAGCACCGCCTGCGCGGCCAGGCACCCGCTGACCAGGGCCGGGCCGATGCCTTCCCCTTGCAGCGGGTTGATCAGACCGGCCGCGTCCCCGGCCAGCAGCACGTTCCCGGCGGCCAGCGGCGTGCCGGTCCCGCCCATCCGCAGCCAGCCGCCGATGACCGGGCCAGGGCCGGCGCCCGGCCCGATGTCGCCCGCAGCGCGCAGCCGCTCGCAGAACCTGGCCAGATCGTCCCGCAGCGGCGCGGCCCGGCGGCTGGTGCCCAGGCCCACGCCGATGCCCACGTTCGCCTGCCCGTCCGCGCCCGGGAACAGCCAGCCGTAGCCGGGGTAGATCCGCCACGGCTCGGCGTCCAGCAGCACCAGCAGCGGCAGCGGGACGTGCGCGGGCAGGTAGGCGCGGACCGCGAAGCCCCACAGTGCCCGCTCCGGCCGCAGCAGCCCGGCCAGCCGGGCCACCGGGCTCAGCGCCCCGTCCGCGCCGATGATCACGTCCCCCGCGAGCCGCTGCCCGTCGCTGGTCACCAGGGCCCGGACCGTCCCGTCCGGGCCGGCGTCCACCCCGCTGACCCGGCCCCGCAGCCCGGCT
Source organism: Gemmatimonadota bacterium (assembly GCA_050257395.1). Taxonomy (GTDB): domain Bacteria; phylum Actinomycetota; class Actinomycetes; order Streptosporangiales; family Streptosporangiaceae; genus JAIRTY01. Next base: position 1,437 of record JBLMWU010000179.1, read on the forward strand.
GCCCCGGCGGCCAGCGCGGCGCTGCGCAGCGCGTCGTCCAGCACCACCCGGGGCACCACGATCCCGTGGCCGGCGTAGGTGCGGCCCGGGTAGGCGGGCAGCCGCACCCGGCGCCCGGACGGGCCGACCGCCAGCAGGTCCCGGCCCTGCCCGGCGTCGGGGACGGGCACGCCCAGGTCCGCGAGCACCTGCACGCCGCGCGGCCCGACCAGGTCGCCGCAGGCCTTGTCGCGCGGGAAGGCCGACTTGTCGACCAGGGCCACCCGGGCGCCGGCCCGGGCGAGCACGAGCGCCGCGATGCTGCCCGCCGGGCCGGCCCCGGCCACCACCACGTCGAACCGCTGGCCGGTCACCGCACCGCCAGCAGCAGCGCCGCCGCCAGGGTGATGACCGCGCAGACGAAGAAGCGCAGTGCCCGCTCGACCGGGGCCAGCAGCTCGCCGCGGCCGAGCGTGCGCTCGCTGCCGTCGGTGAACGAGATCCGCACGGTGACCGCGCGCACCCGGCGGCGCAGCGTGCGGGCCGGGGTGCTGAGCGCCCGCTGGCCCATGGACAGGAAGAAGGCGGCCGCGGCCATCGCCCACGCCGCCGGCGGCAGCGTGTAGTGCTGCGCGAACGCGCCGACCAGGACCGGGAACGCGCCCCAGGCGGCGCCGAACCACCAGTCGCTGTGCAGCCGCCCGCCGAACAGCTCCAGGTTGTACCCGCACACCAGCACGACGCCGATCACGATGAAGGGCAGTCCCCGCAGCCCGCCGAACACGAATCCGAGCGCCACCGCGGCCGCGATCGTCAGGCCGGCCATGACGGCCAGCACCAGGCCGCTGATCCCGGTCCCCAGCGGGCGCCCGTTCAGCTCGTCGAGCGCGTGCGCGCCGACGCCCATGGCGAGAAGGAACGCCAGCACGCTGACGCCGAGCCGCCACAGCACCAGGTGCGGCACCATCACCGCGCCCAGCACCACGTACGACAGGTGCCACATCGTGTAGGGCGGGTGCAGCAGGGTCACCCAGTCCCGCAGCCCGCCGGTGCCGCGGCCCACGGTGTAGAACGCGGATTTCAGCGGCCCCGCCTGCTCGGCGGGCTGCTGCCCCGGGCCGGCGGCCGCCGCGGCCGCCACCGGCTCGGGTGGCGGCGATGCGTGCGGTCCGTCCGGCCCCGCGGTCACGAGCCGGGGTCCCCGGCGGGCGGAGCCGCGGCACCGCCCCGGCCGGCCGCTGGGCCGCCGGGCTTGCGGCCCCACATGATCAGCCCGCCGCCCAGGCTCATCAGCCGCCAGCCGACGCCGGCCAGGCCCGCCGCCTGCCAGGCCGCCACGTGGGCCGTCAGCGGATGCTGCCGGTAATGGCCGGAGATGCTGGGCCCAAGGAAGCGGCCCACCTCCCACCACGGCCGCCCGCCGGTCAGCCCGCCCAGCACCGGCAGGCCCACCCGGGTGTAGCACCACCAGGAGGCGTGCCACACCGGCTGCGGCGGGACGTAGAACTCCAGGCTGGCCAGCACCCCGCCGGGCCGCAGGCAGCGGGCCAGTTCGGCGATGGTGGCGGCCGGGTCGTCCACGTACCGCAGCAGGTAGGAGAAGGTCACCGCGTCAAACGCGGCATCGGCGAAGGGCAGCTGATCGGCCCGGCCCGCGGCCAGCCGCACCCGGCCCGGCCGCCCCTGCCCGCGCAGCTTGGGCAGCCCGGCCCTCAGCATGGGCTCGTTCAGGTCCACCCCGACGACATCGGCGCCGGTCCGCGCCGCCACCGCCAGCGCCACCCCGGCCGGGCCGGTGGCGACGTCCAGCACCCGCCGCGGCGACACAGCGGCCGCCTGCTCCACCACCGCCTGCCGCCAGCGCCGGTCCTGGCCGAACGACAGCAGGTAACCGAGCCGGTCGTAACGGTCCGGCAGGCCCGTGAACACGGTGCGGGCGACCGGTTCCCCTCGCATGCCGGCGTCGGCGGTGCGGGTCGTCCGGTCAGCGGCCACGTCAGCAGGTTCGCATGACCGGTACGAGCCGGGCAAGGCTGGCCAGCCGCGGGCGCGCCGCCTGCCCGGGGTGACCGGCGCCGGGTCCCGCTACGGCACCTCCCGCCGCTGCCCCTGGTCAGGCGCGGTGTCCTGCGCGCCGGCGCGGGCCAGCCCCGGCCGGTCGTACAGCAGCAGCCAGGCCACGTTGAAGCCGAGGAAGACCAGCACGATCAGCAGCACGGCCTCCTGCCGCAGCAGCGAGTTCGGCACCACCGCCAGCACCGCGATCAGCAGGTAGATGATGACCGCCGCGACCTGCGCGGCGTGATCGAGCCGGATCGGGCCGGAGAACGGGACGCGGATCGCGGCCATGGCCGCCGCGCCACCCACCGCGATGATGGCGAACGAGACCCGCCACATGCTCTCGCTGGCCGGGTCGACCAGGGCGAGCAGGCTCATGATGCCCGGCAGGGCGAAGTGCAGCGCGACCCCGTAGGCGCGCCGGCGGCGGACCGGGTCGTCCAGCCACCGCCCGGCGTTGATCTGCACGACGACCAGCCACAGGCCGAGCAGGGAGAAACAGGCCGGGGAGAATCCGATGTAGAAATCCGTCAGCACGAGCTTCTCCGTTCTCTATCCCCGCCGGGGAGCAGGCCCGGGGCTGACGCTGTTCTCCTCATCGTCCGGCAGCGCGGCCCGGGAAACCACCCCCCGGGCAGGATGACGGCCTGGCCTTCACGGCACCGCGGCACAGGGCCGGCCGCCCGCCGGCCAGCGCGCCAGGACCGGGAAAGATGGGGCCAACCCGCCTGGTCATCGCTTAACGGCGTTTATGCGAAAGTGCGGCGTCACCTCAATCTCTCTCTTCTTTATTTCCCGCCGCCGCGTTATTCAGTTGATATTATCAGCGCCGGAATTCTCCTGGCTGGCAGCCGGTTACGGCGGCATTCCTGCCATAAGGACGCCCCCGGCACCGCATATTCAGGAAATGAGCCAGCACAGCGAGAAACGCCCACACGTGACAGCTTTCAGGGGGAGAAGCGGATAAATGTACAGGACAGTCATCACGACGGCCGTTGCGGCACTGGCCGCGGCAGCCACCGGCCTGGGTGCCTCTCAGGCGGCGTTCGCCGCAGCGGCGGCCGGCAGCACCGCCGTGCCATGCAGCGCCAGCGCGCTGGCCAGCGCCATCAGCGGCGCGGCCGGTGGCGGCACGCTCTCGCTCAGCAGCGGCTGCGTCTACAAGCTGACCACCGCACTGCCTGACATCTCCAAAGACCTCACGATCGCGGGCAACTCCGCCACCATCCAGCGCAGTTACGCCCCCGGCACCCCGGATTTCAGCGTCATCACGGTGACGTCAGGGACCAGGCTCGTGCTCAGGAACACGCATGTCCGCAACGGATCCGCTGTCAACGGCGGCGGCATCCGCAATCTCGGCGGGTCGGTCACGCTGACCGGCGACACCCTCACCGGCAACACCGCCACCGGCAACGGCGGCGCGGTCGACAACACGATCAGCAGCAACCTCGCGGTGAACGGGGGATTCATCAGCGGAAACTCCGCTGATGATGGCGGCGGCATCTACAACGACGGGACCGCCGCGGTGACGGGCAGCGCCCTCAACGGCAACACCGCTTCCGACGCCGCGGCCGGCGCCGGTGGCGGCGCCATCCAGAACGAGAACACCCTGGATGTGAGCCAGAGCTCCTTCGGCGGCAACGCCGCGGCATTCGGCGCGGGCATCGGCAACGCCGGCTCGGCCATGGCGAGTGTGGTGGCATCCTCGTTCCGCGGGAACGCCGCGAAAGTAAACGGCGGCGGCATCTACAACCAGGGTCAGCTGACGGTGCGCGGCGGCTGGTTCACGGGCAACAGCGCCGCCGGCAATGGCGGTGCGATCGGCAACGCGGCCGGTGCCAGCGCGAGCGCCACGGTCAGCAGCGCGACCTTTCTCTACAACAGCGCCTCCGGCGACGGCGGCGCCATCAGCAACCCCGCGACCCTGCACGCCAGCAACTCGCTCTTCCAGGGCAACACGGCCGGCAGCGGCGGCGCGGTTTACAGTGACTGGTCCACGTCCATTACCGGCTCCGCGTTCTCCGGCAACACGGCCAGGACCGATGGCGGTGCGATCGGCAACTACGACGACGTGACCCAGGCGCAGCTGACGGTCACGGGAAGCATCCTCACCGGCAACCAGGCGGGACAGCACGGGGGCGGCATCGCCACCGGGGCAGGCACGTCCCTCCCCATGGCGACCGTGGCTGTGAGGCACACCGTGATCCGCATCAACAGGGCCGGCCAGGACGGCGGCGGCATCTACAGCAGCAACAGCAAGGTCACCCTCTCGGGCGCCAGCATCAGCGACAACAGCCCGAACAACTGCGGGCCGGGCGGCTCGGTGAGCGGCTGCGCCGGTTAGACCGGTCCGGCGCACCCGCGCCCGGGGCCTGGCCGCTGCGACGGCGGCCAGGCCCCACCGCACGCTGGGGGCAGCCGTCCCCGGTGCGGGAGACTGGCCTCATGGAGTACACCCATCTGGGCCGCACCGGCCTCACCGTGAGCCGTCTCTGCCTCGGAACCATGAACTTCGGGCCGCTGACCCCGGTCGCCGACTCTCACGCGATCATGGACCACGCCCACGAGCTGGGAATCAACTTCTTCGACACCGCCAACCGCTACGGAGGCCCCGGCGGCCCCTCTGGCCAGGCCGGCCAGCACCCGGACGCGCACGTCGGCTGGACCGAGGAGATCATCGGCGACTGGTTCAGCCAGGGCGGCGGCCGCCGCGAGCGCACAGTGCTGGCGACCAAGGTCTACGGCGCCATGGGCGAGTGGCCGAACGAGGGCATGCTGTCGGCGCTGAGCATCCGGCGCGCCTGCGAGGCGTCCCTGCGCCGCCTGCGCACCGACCACATCGACCTGTACCAGATGCACCACGTGGACCGGGACACCTCGTGGGACGAGATCTGGCAGGCCATGGAGGTCCTGGTCAGCCAGGGCAAGATCCTGTATGTGGGCTCGTCCAACTTCGCGGGCTGGCACATCGCGCAGGCCAACGACAGCGCCGCGGCGCGCGGGTTCCTCGGCCTGGTCAGCGAGCAGTCCATCTACAACCTGCTCACCCGCGAGGTGGAGCTGGAGGTGCTGCCCGCCGCCATGGAGTACGGGGTCGGGGTCATCCCCTGGAGCCCGCTGAACGGCGGCCTGCTGGGGGGAGCATTGAAGAAGGCGAACGAGGGACGGCGCCGGCAGGGCACCCGGTCACAGGAGGCGCTGCGCACCCACCGCGACAAGATCGCCGCGTATGAGGATCTGTGCGACGCCCTCGGCGAGCAGCCCGCGAACGTGGCCATCGCCTGGCTGCTGCACCAGCCGGCGGTGACCGCTCCGATCGTCGGCCCCCGTACCGCCGGCCAGCTCGACGACCTGCAGCAGGCAGTGAAGCTGTCGCTGACCGATGAGACGCTGGAGCTCCTGGACACCATCTTCCCCGGCTACCGGGAAGCCCCCGAGCACTACGCCTGGTGAGCCCGGGTCACGGGTCCAGCTGGAGTTCCAGCGGGGTGATGCCGCCGGTGCTGATCGGCACCAGGTCCATCGGGCACGCCGACAGCACTACCACGCAGTCCCGGGCCGCGCGGAAGGTCACGTGGTCGCCGGGACGGGAGGAGGCCGGGCGGGATGTGAGCGTCCCGTCCGGCTCGGCCCGCACGTCCATGAAGATGTTCAGCGGCTGCGGCACGTGCGGGGCCTCGATTCCCTCCGCGCGCAGCGCTTCCCGCAGGTTCTCCGCGCACGACCGGTGCGGGCCACTCGCCCCGAGCAGCGCGTACCGGGCGGGGTCGCACGCCGCGTAGAGCATGTCGTGCCGGCCGGGTGAGTGATCGCCGGTCATGACCAGGATGGGGCGGCGCCGGTTCGTCAGCACCGGGTCACCCGGCCGCGGGAACAGCTTCGCGATGGCCAGCCGGGTGTGCTCCGCGCTGGCGTACTCGGCCGGGTCGCCCGCGGCGAAGGCGAACAGGTCCCCGACCTGGCCACCGGCCACGTCCACCACCCGGACCTGCTGGCCTTCGGCGACCCGCACCGCCCGGCCCTCGCCGCCGGGGACCAGCACCGGGCCGCTCACGTCGCCTCCGCGGTGCCGGGGTCCGCGGCCGGGCCGGCGTGGTAGGGCTGTTCCGGCCAGAACGGCCATTCCTCGAACGACTCGCAACGGCCGTCCGGGGCGAACCGCATGACCCACAGGTCGCGGTATTCCTGGATCGCCGGGTCGCCGTACCAGACGTTCACCCGGGCCACCGCGGTGCCGCCGTCCACCGCGAGGATCTCGCTGGTCATCCGGAACACCTCGGACGGGCCCTCCCGTTCGGCCTCCCACATCACCGCGATCGCGGGCAGCCCGGCAACCGGCTCCATGTAGGGCGCCTGCTGGTAGGTCGCGCTGTCGGTGAAGAGCCCGGCAAGGGCGTCAGCGCCCGGCGCCCGCCAGGCCCGCTCGTACGCCGCGATCCACGCCGCGGCCTGTTCCCGGTCCATCGCCCTCCTCCGGACACCGTCGGGAGCTGCCGGGGCCATCCTCCCGTGCCCGGCCATGGGCGGCACGAGCGGCCGGCTGGAATGCCGAACGGCCGCTGCCGCTGAGCCTTTCGGCACTGGCTGAGCCGGCAGTCCACGGGGAGCCTGAAAGAGAGTGTCACAGGCCCGGAGGGATGCCATGTCTGCTCATCTTGGGCTCTCATCACGGTGGGTCCGGTATGCGGCGGCCGGAGCAGCCGCTGTCACGGCGCTGCTGTACGTGCTGTCGGGGACCGCCGGACCGATCAAGCTGGTTTTCAGCCTGGCGATGGGCGGGGTCTTCGCGCTCGTCGCGCTTGCCCTGTTCTTCTTCGCCGACCGGATGGTGTGGATGCTGGCCGCGGTGCTCGACCTCGGGGCGATCATCGGCTACTTCGCGGTGGCGCCCAGCCGGGAGCCGCACTTCGAGCTCTGGGGCATCGTCATCAAGGCGGCCCAGGTGGTCCTCCTCGCCGCCCTCGGTTATCTGCTCATGCGTCACCGCGGGGGCGTGCGCGTGAGGACGCAGTCGCCGCAGAGCCCCGCGCCCGGCACGCGGTAGTACAGGCAGCAGCTCCGGCGCACGAACCGCCGCCCTGGGCCGTCCGGGACGAACCGCCCTGCCCCGCGCAGCGGGCCCAGGGCGAGGACCTCCCCGGCCAGCTGCCCGGCCGCCCCGGCCCGCTGCGGGAAAGCCGATGCCAGCACCGCACCGGCCCCGGCGACCGCGGAGGCGACGTTGCCCCGCAGCACCCGGGGTGACAGCCGGAACTGGTCCCCGAAGGCGGCTTCCAGCGGTGCGGTGAGACGGCGGATGCCGTCCGCCAGCACGGCGGCGGCATCGCGGAGCTGGCCGGCAGCGGCCAGCTCGCCCACGGCGGTCCCGCCCGCGGGCCGCGCCGCCAGCGGCCACGGGCCGCTGTCAGCCGGCTGCCACCACAGGTCAGCCACGCTGAGCTCAGGCACCACGCCGCCGAGCACCGCCGCGCCCAGCAGCGGCGAGACGAGCTGCGACGCCAGGCCCAGGAACACGGCCGAGGCGGCCACCCGTTCCGCTACCGCCGCGATCCCGGCCCCGGCGCGCTGGGCCAGCACACGGCGGGCGTGCCCGGCCCGCTCCGCCGCCACCCCCGGCCCGGACACGAGCTCCGCCAGCGGCCGCCACGGGCCCGCCGGCGGCCGCGCCCCGGGCGGCCAGATCAGCAGGGCGAAATACGGCCCGGCCGCTGCCGCCCGCGCCAGCGCCGCCTCCGCCGCACCCGGCTCCGCCGGCACCCTGCTCATCGAGGCCCGAGTGTAGGACCCGCTGTCGCCCCGCCCGCTGTTGCCCCGCGCGCCGCTGCCTGCTGATACTGATCACGTGCTCGAGCTGCGACCGAACTGCGAATGCTGCGACCGGGACCTCGACCCGGCCAGTCCGGACGTGCTGATCTGCACGTATGAGTGCACCTGGTGCCGCGACTGCGCCGAGAACGTGCTGCACGGCGTCTGCCCGAACTGCGGCGGCGAGCTCGTCCGGCGCCCCATCCGCCCGGCCCGCCTGCTCGCAACCGATCCCCCGTCCGCCAGGCGGGTAGTCCGCCCAGGCTGCGCCCCCGCCGCCGCCCGCTGACTGCAGGTGGCTCCGAGAGGCTGCCGCGACGTGTCACGGACTGGGTGACCGCAACCCATCCCCTACCGGACAGCGAACGGGCCGCGGTCCGTGATTACGTCAGCTCCGGCCGCGGTCCCGGCTGGGGACGCCTGAGCGGCGGCCCTGGCCGCCGCCGCGGGACGGCCGCGCGGAGCGGGCCGGGCGGTTCTCCCAGGCGGGCCGGTCGTTCCCGCCAGCGGAGCGGGCGGGCCGGGCCTGCCGGTCCCCGCGAGCAGGACGGTCCTCCCGGCCAGGGCGGCCATCCCGGGCGGGGCGGTCCCAGCTGACAGGGCGGTCCCCGCGGACAGGGCGGTCCGGCCGGGCCGGCCGGTCCTCCCGGGCCGGGCGGTCCGGGCGCGCGCCGCGGGGCTTGCGGCCGGCGGCAGGGCGGTCACCGGCGGGGCGGCCGTGCGCCGGGCGGCCGCCGGACCGGGCGGGGCGCCCGGCTGGCGCGGCGGCCGCCGGGCGCGGGGGTGGCGGCGGGATGGGTGTCCCTGCTGTCGCGACCTCGCGCACGGCCGGGTGGCCGGCTTCCACCTGGTGGCGGCTGGGGGTGACCCCGGCGGCGTCGTGCAGCTTGGCGACGTCGCTGGCCTGGGCGGGATCGACCAGCGCCACCACCGTGCCGGTCGCCCCGGCCCGGGCGGTCCGGCCGGACCGGTGCAGGTAGTCCTTGTGGTCGTGGGGCGGGTCGTAGTGCACGACCAGGCCGACGTCGTCGATGTGCAGGCCGCGGGCCGCGACGTCGGTCGCGACCAGCACCCGCGGGTGCCCCTCGGTGAACGAGGCGAGCGCCCGGTGGCGCTGGTTCTGGTTCAGGTTGCCGTGGATGGCGGCGGCGGGCGTCCCGCCCTTGGTGAGCTGCCTGGCCAGCCGGTCGGCGCCGTGCTTGGTGCGGACGAAGAACAGGGTCCGGTCCGGCCGGCCGGCCAGCTCTGCCGCGACGGCGAGCTTGTCCGCCGCTGGCAGCACGAAGACCTGGTGGTCGGCGGCGGTCGCCACGTCGGTGACCGGGGCGACCGCGTGCAGGGCCGGGTCCGCCAGGTATCCGGTGACGAGGCGTTCCACGTCGCGGTCCAGGGTGGCCGAGAACAGCAGCCGCTGCCCGCCCGGTGGGGTCTCGTCCAGGATCCGGGTGACGGCCGGGAAGAAGCCGAGGTCGGCCATGTGGTCGGCTTCGTCCAGCACGGTGACGCTGATCTGGCGGAGCGTGCACGATCCGCGGTCGAGCAGGTCGATCAGCCTGCCCGGGGTGGCCACCACGATGTCCACGCCCCGGCGCAGCCGGCTGATCTGCACGTTCATGGAGGCGCCGCCGTACACGGTGGTGACGGTCACGCCGAGTGCCTCACCGAGTGGTTCCAGGACGTTGGCCACCTGCTTGGCCAGTTCCCGGGTGGGCACGAGGACCAGGCCGCGGGGCGCCCCGGCCCCGGCCCGGCCGCCGGCTGCCAGCCGGGCCAGCATGGGCAGCCCGAACGCCAGGGTCTTGCCGGACCCGGTCTGGGCCCGGCCGAGCACGTCCCGGCCGGCCAGCGCGTCCGGCAGGGCGCGGGCCTGGATGGCGAACGGCTCCTCGATCCCCTGCTCCGCCAGCGCGGCGGTCAGCAGGGCGGGCAGGCCGAGCGCGCGGAAGGTGGTCACGTCCGGGGCGGGTGCGGCCTGCGCCGCCGCCAGCGCGCGGTCCAGGGCGGACTGCTGCGGCTGGGCCGGCCCGCGGGGGGCGCTGGCGGGCCGGGATCCGGGGCGGCCGGGGTTACGGCGGCCGCCGCCCGGGCGCCTGCCGGGGCGGGGGCGGCCGCCGCCTGCGCGGCCGGCGTCAGGGCGGATGTCAGGGCGCGCGCTGCTGGCGCGCGCGGCTTCTGGGCGCACGGTGAGACTCCATCTGTGATCCGGGGGCCGCGTCGTGCCGGTGCTTCAGCGACAGCGGCGAACCAGCAGGTCACCTCGACCTGGATTCACCGAGAAGCGGAGTGCTCACACAAGCGACCGCGCGGGCGTCCCGCCCGCGGGGGCGGCGGTGCAATCCGCCGCCTGGATGATCAACCGTACCAGCACCCGCGATGTTCCCCGGTGACCAAGTGCCTCATGCGGCCGTTCAGTCGTGCTGCTTCTCGAAGCGGCTGACCGCGATCAGCCCGGCCACGAACGCCACCACCATGGCGATCAGCATCCCCAGCTCGGCCACGCTGACCTTGACGTCGCTGCTCAGCAGGAACAGGATCCGCCGGATGACGGCGACCAGCCCCACCACGATGAACGGCTGGGCCGCCAGCCGGTGCGCACGCAGGGACAGCACCACCGTGTGCACGATCTCGACCAGGATCAGCACCAGCAGCACCCGGTCGAGCAGCACGTTGCCGGCCTGCAGCACCGACTCGGAGCTGACCGTGGCGAAGAACCCGACCACGCCCGACACCACCAGCACCGCGGCCAGCACGAGGAGCACCACCCCGACCGCGATGGCGATGTAGTCCTGCGCGTGCTCCAGCACCCAGATCGTGCCCGCCACCCCGCGCGGGCGGGTGGGTGCGGCGGCTGCGTCCTCAGCCGGGTCGGCCATCGGGTCCCCTTCCGCCCCGGGCCTGGGCCCGGCATGCGCCATTGCTCCTGGTACGGCACGGTCAGGTCATTAGACCAGACCAGGGCGCAGGAGAGGGACTACGCCCCGCCGTCGGCGGCGGTCAGGCCGCCGGGGATGAGGATGGGGCGGGACGACAGGATGTGCACCCGCATGGCCGCCTCGGCCCATACCGGGTCGTGGCTGGTCAGGGCGTCCAGAACGTCCCGGTGCTGGCGCACGCTCTGGCGCAGCCGCTCGGGGGTGTACCGGCGGAAGGTGCGCACCACGATCGGGATGTGGATGAACTGGCGGGAGACCGAGGGCAGCAGCGGGTTGTCCGACGCGGCGGCCACCCCGGCGTGGAACTGGTTGTTCAGCTCGGTGATGAGGTCGTAGTCGTAGCCGGGGGCGGGCCGGGGTGTGGTGGCGGTCTCCATCTGCTCCACCAGCCGGGTCAGCACGGCCAGCTCCCCGTCGGTGATCCGGGGGGCGGCGAGGGCCGCGCCGTGCCCCTCCAGCAGCGCCCGCAGGTCGGAGATGGCGGCCAGCTCCTGGGTGGACCAGGTGCGCACCCGGGCGCCCTTGTTGGGCAGCGTCTCCACCAGGCCCTCGGACCCGAGGCGGCGCAGCGCCTCCCGGACCGGGGTGCGGCTGACCCCCAGCGTCTCGGCCAGTTCCACCTCGCCGAGCCGCGCGCCCTGCGGATAGCTGCCGTCCAGGATGCCGGTGCGCAGGCTGGCGTAGACGCGGTCCACCGCGGCCGGCCCGGGCCCGTTCAGGCCCGCGTTCTCGTCCTCAGCCACCTGCTCACCCTGTCTCTGCCGCCGGGGGCGCTGCCCGGCTGCCCTGCTGCCTGCCCCTGTGCGAGGGGCGCGGTTCATGGTGCCATATCCCGTCAGGCGAGCACGCAGGTCAGGACGGGGGGAAGTCACCAGCCCGCCCCAGCAGGGCCGGCCCCGGATGTCCGAGGCACTCCCCCACGTAGCTGGACGCGGCCAGCACGCGGTCCAGGGCGATGCCGGTCTGCACGCCGCTGCGCCGCAGCGCATACGCCAGATCCTCGGTGGCGATGTTACCGGTGGCCGCGGGCGCGAACGGGCACCCGCCGATGCCGCCGCTGCTGGCGTCCAGGGCCGCCGCCCCGGCTTCGACCGCGGCGATCGCGTTCGCGTACCCGGTGTTGCGGGTGTTGTGGAAGTGGAAGCGCAGCGGGGCGCCGGTGACCTCGCGGACCGCCTCGGTCAGCCGCCGCACGTCGGCCGGGACCCCGACCCCGATGGTGTCGGCGAGCGCCACCTCGTCCAGGCCGGCGTCCGTGCACCGGCGCACGATCTCCGCGACCCGGGCGGAGTCTACTTCGCCCTCGAACGGGCACCCGAACGAGGCGCCCACGGTGAGCGTGACCCCCACCCCGGCGGCGTGGGCGGCGCCGGCGATGCCCGCGAACGAGTTGATCGCCTCCTCGATGCTCATGCCCTGGTTGCGCTGGCAGAAGGTCTCGGTGGCAACCACGATCACGTTGACCTCGTCCACGCCGGACGCCAGCGCCCGGTCCAGCCCGCGCCGGTTGACCACCAGGCCGGCGTAGCGGACGTCCGGCGGCCGGGGCACCGCGGCCATCACCGCTTCGGCGTCGGCCATCTGCGGCACCTTGCCGGGGTGGACGAAGCTGACCGCCTCGATCCGCTTGAGCCCGGCCGCGATCAGCGCCTCGATGTAGGCCACCTTGGCGGCGCTGTCGAGCGGGACGTCCTCGTTCTGGAGCCCGTCCCGCGGGCCGACCTCGACCACTTCCACGTGCTGCGCATCCATGCCGGACATCTTGCCTCGTCGCTTGCATGCAATCAATCGGATCTTTTCTGGACGGGATCTTGAATTCCGCACAAGTTCCCCCTAGGTTGCATGCAATTAGGACTCCCCGGCGGCGTGCTGGTGCGCCGCCACCCTCCAGTGAGGTGGTACATGACCGGCGACGCCACACCGCTGCCGCTGGCGGATGTGCGGGTGGTTGAACTCGGCCAGCTGCTCGCGGGGCCGTTCTGCGGGCAGCTGCTCGGCGACTTCGGGGCCGAGATCATCAAGGTGGAAGACCCCGGGCGGGGCGACCCGATGCGCCAGTGGGGCCGGGAGAAGCCGCACGGCATGTCGCTGTGGTGGCCGGTGGTGGCGCGGAACAAGAAGTCCGTCACCGCCAACCTGCGCGACCCCCGCGGCCAGGACCTGGTCCGCCGTCTCGCCGCCGAGTCCGACGTGCTGCTGGAGAACTTCCGCCCGGGCACCCTGGAGCGCTGGGGCCTGGGGCCGGAGCAACTGTGGGAGATCAACCCGGGGCTGGTGGTCACCCGGGTGACCGGCTTCGGCCAGAGCGGCCCCTACGCGCCGCGGGCCGGTTTCGGCTCCATCGGCGAGGCGATGGGCGGCATCCGGTACGTCACCGGCGACGCCGACCGCCCGCCGTCGCGCGCGGGCATCTCGCTGGGGGACGCGCTGGCCGCGACGTTCGCCTCGCTCGGCACCCTGGTCGCGCTGCACGCACGCCAGGCCACCGGCCGCGGCCAGGTGGTCGACTCCGCCATCTACGAGGCGGTGCTGGCCCTGATGGAGTCGATGCTGCCGGAGTGGGCACTCGCCGGTTACCAGCGGGAACGGACCGGCCCCGTGCTGCCGAACGTCGCGCCCAGCAACGTGTACCCGACCGCCGACGGCGACCTGATCCTGATCGCGGCCAACCAGGACTCGGTGTTCGGCCGCCTGGCCGGGGTGATGGGCAAGCCGGAGCTGGCCGCCGACGAGCGGTACGCCACCCACGGCGCGCGCGGCGCCAACATGGCGGAGCTGGACGACCTGATCGCCGCCTGGACCGCCACCCAGGAGGCCGATGGCCTGCTGGCGGTGCTGCACGAGGGCGGGGTCCCGGCCGGGCGCATCTACCGGGCGCAGGACATGTTCGCCGACCCGCACTTCGCGGCCCGGGAGGCCATCGTCCGCCTCGCCCACCCCACGCTCGGCGACCTGCCCATGCAGAACGTCTTCCCCCGGCTGTCGGCCACCCCCGGCCGGGTCCGGCACGCCGGTCCGGAGCTCGGGGAGCACAACGGCGACATCTACCGGGGCCTGCTCGGCCTCGGCGACGGGCAACTTGCTGACCTCGCCAGCGACGGCGTGATCTGAACCGGCAACGTATTACTGGAGGCTCCATGACCTACCGGCTGGGCGTGGACGTCGGCGGCACCTTCACCGACGTCCTGCTCATCGACGAGCGGACAGGCGGCACCTACCGCGCCAAGACCGCGTCCACGCCCGACGACCAGTCTGTCGGCGTGCTGCGCGGCATCGAGAAGGTGTGCGGCTCGGCGGGCATCACCCTCGGCGACATCACCCAGGTCCTGCACGGGACCACGGTGGCAACCAACGCGATCCTGGAGGGCAAGGGCGCCCGGGTCGGGCTGGTCACCACCCAGGGGTTCCGCCAGGTGCTGCAGATCGCCCGGTCGTTCGTGCCGGGCGGGCTGGCCGGCTGGATCATCTGGCCCAAGCCCGAGCCGCTGGCCTCGCTGGAGGACACGGTCGAGGCGATCGAGCGGATCGGCGCCGACGGCTCGGTGGTCACCCCGCTGGATGAGGCGGACATCCGGGCCAAGCTGCGCCGCCTGCGCGACGCCGGGGTGGAGGCGCTGACCGTCTCGCTCATCAACTCCTACGCCAACGCCGCGCACGAGCAGGCGATCGCGGCGATCGCCGCCGAGGAGCTGCCCGGCATCCCGCTGTCGGTGTCCTCCTCGGTCCTGCCGGAGCTGCGGGAGTACGAGCGCACCATCACCGCGGTGGCCAACAGCTACGTTCACCCGCAGGTGTCCCGGTACATCGCCAACCTGGCCGGCAAGCTGGACGACGGCGGGCTGTCGGCCGGCCTGTACATCCTGCGCAGTGATGGCGGACTGGCCAGCGCCGCTAACGCGGAGGACAGCCCGGTGTCGCTGCTGCTGTCCGGCCCGGCCGGCGGCGTGGCCGGCGCGGTGTGGGCGGCCGAGCAGGCCGGTTTCCGCGACCTGCTCACCTTCGACATGGGCGGCACCTCCACCGACGTGGCGCTGGTCCAGGACCTCGCCCCCCGGATCGGCCGGGAGACCACGGTCGGCGACCTCAAGGTGCGCGCCACCTCGGTGGACGTGCGCACCGTCGGCGCGGGCGGCGGCTCCATCGCGCACGTGCCGCCGCTCACCCGGGCGCTGCGGGTCGGCCCGCAGTCGGCCGGCGCGGTGCCCGGGCCCGCCGCCTACCGCAAGGGCGGCAGCGAGCCCACCGTGACCGACGCCAACGTGGTGCTCGGCTACCTGCCGACCGAGCTGGCCGGCGGCGAGATCATGCTGGACGCCGAGGCCGCGCAGACCGCGGTCAAGGCCGTCGCCGACGCGATGGGCCTGGACAGCGCCGAGGCGGCGGCTGCCGGGATCGTCGACATCGTCAACGAGAACATGTTCGGCGCGCTGCGGCTGGTGTCCGTGCAGCAGGGCTTCGACCCGCGTGACTTCGCGCTGGTCGCCTTCGGCGGCGCCGGCCCGCTGCACGCGAACGCGCTCGGCAAGCTGACCGGCGCGTGGCCGGTGATCATCCCGCCGTCGCCCGGCGTGCTGTGCGCCTACGGCGACGCGACCACCATGGTCCGGGACGAGGCGGCCCGCACCTACATCCGCCGGTTCGGCGCCATCAGCGACGGCGAGCTGCTCGGCCTGCTGCACGAGCTGGCCGAGTCGGCCGCCGCCACGGTGGCGGCGCAGGGCGTGCCCCGCGCCGAGCAGTCCACCACCTACCACCTGGACCTGCGCTACCACGGCCAGGGCTTCGAGATCACGGTGCCGGTGGACACCGGCGCGTTCGACGGCGAGGGCGGCGGGCTCGCCGCGCTGGCCGCCGCGTTCGACGCCGAGCACAGCCGGCTGTTCTCGTTCCTGCTGCAGGGCAACGAGCACGAGCTGGTCAGCGCCCGGGCCACGGTCAGCGGCCCGCGGCCCAACGTCGGCACGGTGCACCTGCCCGAGGGCGGGGCCGACCCGTCCGCCGCGCACGCCGCCGTCACCCGGATCTGGGTGGAGGGCGAGCACGTGGACGCGGCCGTGTACGACCGGGGCCGGCTGGCGGCCGGGAACGTGATCCCCGGGCCGGCCATCGTCACCGAGATGGACTCGACCACCCTCATCCTCCCCGGCCACGCCGCCACGGTGCACGCCAGCGGCAGCCTCCTCATCCGTCCCACGGAGGGCTGAAACCATGGCGCAGATCATCCAGACCGCCACCGGCGACGTCGCCGCCGTGGACGTGGACCTCGTCACCCTGGACATCATCGAGAACGCGCTGCGCAACGCGCGGTACGAGATGGACGAGGTGCTGTTCCGCACCGCGCTGTCGCCGGGCATCCGGGAGCAGCACGACGAGTTCCCGCTGATCGGGGACCCCGAGGGCAAGATGGTGGTGGGCCAGTTCGGCCTGTCCGTGCCCGCCCTGCTTGGCCGCTACGAGGGCACCATCGAGGAGGGCGACGTCCTGCTCACCTCCGACCCGTACGCGTGCGACGCGGCGATCAGCCACGCCAACGACTGGCTGGTGGTGATGCCGATCTACCACGACGGCCGGGTGGTGGGCTGGGCGTCGATGTTCGGGCACATGTCCGACGTGGGCGGCAAGACGCCGTCGTCGATGCCCACCGACGCCCGCACCATCTTCGAGGAGGGCGTGGTCATCCCGCCGTTCAAGCTCTACCGCAAGGGCGAGCTGAACGAGGAGGCGCTGAAGATCATCCTCAACCAGGTGCGGATGCCGGAATGGAACCGGGCGGACCTGAACGGGATCGTGGCGGCCTGCCGGACCGCGGGGCGGCGGGTGCAGGAGCTGTGCGACCGGTTCGGCGTCGAGACCTACCTGTCGGCCCTGAACGACCTGCTGGACCGCAACTACCGGGCCATGAAGACGCTGCTCACCACGATCTTCGAGGACGGCGAGACAATCTCCTTCACCGACTACATCTGCGACGACGGGGTCGGGTACGGGCCGTACGAGCTCAAGCTCTCGCTGACCCGGACCGGCGACAAGGTGGTGCTGGACTTCACCGGCAGCTCGCCGCAGGCGCAGGGGCCGGTGAACTACTACGTCAACGAGAACCTGGTGCGGATGTTCTTCGGGATCTACATGATCACCGTGGCGGACCCGCAGATCCTGTGGAACGACGGCTACTACCCGCTCATCGACGTGGTGATCCCGGACAAGAGCTACTGGAAGCCGGACTACCCGGCCGCGCTCAACGCCCGCAACCACGGCGTGGGCCGGATCTTCGACCTGTTCGGCGGGCTGCTCGGGCAGAAGACCCCCGACCTGCTCAACGCGGCCGGCTTCTCCTCCTCGCCGCACTTCATGTACTCCGGCCACTACACCAGGCCGGAGCGCAAGGGCGAATGGTTCCAGCTGTATTCCATCGGCTTCGGCGGCATCCCCGGCCGGCCGATCGGGGACGGGCCGGACGGCCACTCGCTGTGGCCGTCGTTCGTCAACATCCCGTGCGAGTACCTGGAGTCCTACTACCCGATGCGGATCGAGAAGTGGGAGACCGTGGCCGACACCGGCGGCGCCGGGCTGCACCGCGGCGGCAACGGCGTGGACGTCGCCTACCGGTTCCTGGAGCCGGGCACGATCGCCATCCACGACGACCGCTGGCTCACCTACCCGTGGGGCGTCAACGGCGGCGAGCCGGGCGCGCGCGGGCGCAAGTGGATCGACCGCGCCGACGGCACCACCGAGGTGCTGCCCAGCAAGATCCACGACGTCCCGGTCCGGCCGGGCGACGTGCTGCACTTCGTGACCTGGGGCGGCGGCGGCTGGGGTGACCCGCTCAAGCGGGACCCGGAGCTGGTCGCCAGGGAGGTGCGGCGCGGCCTGGTGTCGGCGGACGGCGCCCGCCGGTACGGCGTGGTGGTGACCGCGGACGGCACGGTGGACGCGGATGCGACGGCGTCGCTGCGGGCGGAGCTTTCCGCCGGGCGGCCGGGGCAGCTGCCCATCTTCAACATGGGGCCGGGGCTGGCGGAGATCCTGGCGCGCTGCGAACAGGAGACCGGGCTGCCCGCGCCCAAGCCGCCGGTGGCGCTGTGAAGCCCGGGGCAGCGCTGTGAGCGAGCCGAAGGGGCGCGGTGCCGTCTGGACTGAGGAGCGACGAGCGCCAGCAAGGAGCGACGAGGGAAGACGGCGCCCCCAGGCGCCCCGGAGGCGAGCGGGGAAAACACTGTGAGCGATCTGCCCAGGGCCGGCCGGGTCTCCCCCGGCCCGGCCCGGCCCGGTGCCCGCCGGGACGCGGCTGCCGGTCCGCGTCCCGGCGGGCATGCCCCCGGCGGCGACGCCGCCGGGGGCGCCGCGCCCGCCCGGGCTCTGACGGACCAGGCCACGCTGGCGGCGAACTACGCCAGCGGGGGCTTCGGGCAGCCGCTGGCCTGGGGATCGCGGCCCGCGCTGATCGTGATCGACATGGTGCGGGCCTACTTCGACCCGGACGCCGAGTTCTACATGGGCACCGGCGACTGCCTAGGCGCCGCTGCCCGGGTGCTGGCCAGCGCCCGGGCAGCGGGCATCCCGGTGCTGCACACCCGGGTCGAGTTCGACCCGGACGGGCTGAACGGCGGCGTGTTCGTCCGCAAGATCCCGGCGCTGCGCCACTTCGTCCCCGGCGGGCCGCTCGGGCAGATCATGCCGCAGGTGGCCCCCGCCGAGCATGAGGTGGTCATCGTCAAGCAGTACGCCAGCGCGTTCTACGGCACCACCCTGGCGGCGACGCTGACCGCGCTGCGGGTGGACACCCTGATCATCACCGGCGTGAGCACCAGCGGCTGCGTGCGCGCGACCGGGGTGGACGCGATCCAGCACGGCTACGTGCCGCTGGTCGTCCGGCAGGCGGTCGGCGACCGCGACCCCCGGCCGCACGAGGCGAACCTCTTCGACCTGCAGGCCAAGTACGCCGAGGTGGTGGACGAGGACCAGATCCACGCCTGGCTCGGCGGGACCGCGCCGTGATAGTCGTGGAACAGCGTTTCGTCTAGAGGAACAACCTGCCAGCGAGGGGCGGCCGCCGATGATGCCACTCGAAGGGCTGCGGGTGATCGACGCCTCGACGATCCTCGCGGGACCGCTGTGCTGCCAGCTGCTCGGCGACTACGGCGCCGACGTGATCAAGGTCGAGCACCCGGTGGGCGGCGACAGCATGCGCGGGCACGGCTGGCAGAAGGACGGCACGCCGCTGTGGTGGAAGGAGATCAGCCGCAACAAGCGGGTGATCGGCCTGGACCTCGGCACCGCCGACGGCGCTGAGGTGCTGCGCCGGCTGGCCGCCACCGCCGACGTGCTGGTGGAGAACTTCCGCCCCGGCACCCTGGAGAAGTGGGGCCTGGGCCCGCAGGAGCTGCACGAGCGCAATCCCGGCCTGGTGCTGCTGCGGCTGACCGGGTTCGGCCAGGACGGCCCGTACGCGCGCCGCCCGGGCTTCGGCACCCTGGCCGAGGCGATGAGCGGGTTCGCCCACCTGACCGGGGAGCCCGCCGGCCCGCCCACGCTGCCGGCCTTCGGGCTGGCGGACAGCATCTGCGGGATCGCGGCCTCCTCGGCGGTGATGATGGCGCTGTGGCACCGGGACGTCCACGGCGGCGGCGGCCAGGTCATCGACATCAGCATCCTGGAGCCGATCATGACCGCGGTCGGCCCCGGCCCGACCGTCTACGACCAGCTCGGCATCGCCGAAACCCGGCACGGCAACCGGTCCACCAACAACGCCCCCCGCAACACCTACCGGACCAGCGACGGCTCCTGGGTGGCCGTGTCCACCAGCGCGCAGCGCATCGCGGAACGGGTGCTGACCCTGGTCGGCCACCCCGAGGTGATCAGCGAACCCTGGTTCGCCAGCGGCCGCGGCCGGGTGGCGCACGCGGACCTGCTGGACCGGCTGGTGGGCGACTGGATCGCGGCGCGCACCCGGGCCGAGGTGCTGGCGGCGTTCGAGGAGGTGGGCGCCGCCATCGCCCCCGTCTACAGCGCCCGGGACATCACCGAGGACCCGCACATCATGCAGACCGGGATGCTCACCGAGGTGAACGACCCAGACCTGGGCCCGATGCTCATGCACAACATCATGTGGCGGATGTCGGCCACACCCGGCCGGATCCGCTTCACCGGCCGCGCCCCCGGCGCCGACACCGAAACGGTGCTCACCGGCCTGGGCTACGACGCGGCGGAACTGGCCCGGCTGCGGGACCAGGGGGTGATCCGGTGACCGACCCGCTGCTGGCCGCCGTGCGCCGCGGTGTGCGCGTCTACGACCTGGGGCGGCCGCTGTTCGCGGGGATGCCGCAGTCGCCGAATCACCCGGCGTTCTCGCACACCCTGCCGCGCCGGCACGGGGACATGGTGCGGGCCGACGGCGGCTCGGCCGCCAACGACCTCATCGTCACCGGCACCCACGTGGGCACCCACATCGACGCGCTGGCGCACGTGTCCCACGACGGCAGGCTGCACGGCGGGGCGGACGCGCAGGCCGCCGTGCAGGGCGGCCGGTACCCGGAGCACGGGGTGCACACGATCGCGCCGATGGTGTGCCGGGGGGTGCTGCTGGACGTGCCCGCCGCGCTGGGCACCGGCGACTGCGAGCCCGGCTACGAGATCACCCCGGCCGACCTGGAGGCCTGCTGCGCCCGCCAGCAGGTCCAGCCGGGCCCGGGTGACGTGGCGCTGGTGCGCAGCGGCTGGGGCCGCCGGTTCGCCGACGGCCCGGCAGCCTATCTGGGCAAGGAGAGCGGCGTGCCAGGGGTGGCCGGGGCCGGGGCGCGCTGGCTGGCCGGCCACGGGGTGCTGGCGGCGGGCGCGGACACCATCGCGTTCGAGCGGCTGCCGGCCGGCGGCGGGCACGCCCTGCTGCCCGCGCACCGGGTGCTGCTGGTCGAGCACGGCGTCTACATCATCGAGGCGCTGGCCCTGGAGGACCTGGCCGCCGCGGGTGTGGCCGAGTTCACGTTCGTGCTGTCGCCGCTGAACATCCTGGGCGCGACCGGCTCGCCGGTGCGGCCGCTGGCGGTGGTGGCGGATGCCTGAGGCCGCGCCGCCGCTGGCCCGGCAGCTCGCGGAGTTCGCGGCCGCCAGCACGTATGAGCGGCTGCCCGCCGAGGTGACGGACAGCGTGCGCAAGCGGGTCCTGGACGTGCTGGGGATCTGCGTGGCCGCCAGCCCGCTGGACACCAGCGCCGCCGCCCGGGCCTGGGCGGCTGAGCAGGGCGGCAGGCCGCAGGCGCAGGCGGTCGGCGTGCCCGGCAAGGTGCCCGCCACGCTGGCGGCGTTCGTCAACGGGGTGCTGGCGCACTCGCTCGACTACGACGACACCCACCTGCCGTCGGTGCTGCACCCGAGCGCGTCGGTGGTGCCCGCGGCGCTGGCGGCCGGGCAGGCCGCGGGCGCGGGCGGGCAGCAGGTGATCGCGGCGGTCGCGGCGGGGCTGGAGGTGTGCGTGCGCACCGGCATGGCCGGCTACGACCCGGCCACCCGCAACTCCACGTTCTTCCACCACGGCCAGCACGCCACGTCGATCTGCGGGGCGCTGGGCGGCGCGGTGGCGGCCGGGCTGCTGCTCGGCCTGGACGCCGGCGGGGTGACGCACGCGCTGGGCATCGCCGCGTCCATGGCGTCCGGCCTCATCGAGGCCAACCGGACCGGCGGCACCGTCAAGCGGATGCACTGCGGCTGGGCCGCGCACGCCGCGGTGTCCGCGGCCCAGCTCGCCGCGCACGGGTTCACCGGGCCGCCGACCGTGCTGGAGGGCCGGTTCGGCTTCTACCAGGCCTGGCTGCACGGGCACTTCGACCCGGCCGCCATCACCGGCGGCCTGGGCGGGACCTGGCAGGTGCCGGGCATCTTCTTCAAGCCGTACCCGGCCAACCACTTCACCCACACGGCCATCGACGCCGCGATCGCGCTGCGGGAGCAGGGCCTGCGGCCGGAGGATGTCGAGTCCGCGACGCTCGGGGTGCCCGCCCCGGTGGTGCACACGATCGGCGAGCCGATCGAGGTCAAGCGCGCCCCGCAGACCGGCTACATGGCCCAGTTCAGCGGGCCCTACGCGGTGGCGGCCGGGCTGTCCGGCGGCGGCGGCCTGGGGGTGGGGCTGGCCGACTTCACCGACGAGCTGGCCCGCGACCCGGCCCGCCGGGCGCTGATGGCCCGGGTGGACGTGGTGGCCGACGAGCGCTGCGGGGAGATCTTCCCGCACCAGTTCCCGGCCGTGCTGCGGGTCCGCACCCGGGACGGCCGGGACCTGGTGGCCGAGGTGCTGGCCAACCGCGGCGGGCCGGGCCGGCCGCTGTCCTACGCCGAGCTCGCGGCCAAGTTCCGTGACAACGCCGGCGGCCTGCTGGACGACAGCACCGCCCTTGCTATCGAACGGGCTGTCGCCGGGCTGGACCGGGCGGACAGCCTGGAGCACCTGCTCGCCCCGCTCGGACGGCTGCTGCCCGAGCCCGCCTGACCGCCGCGCCCCCGGCGGCCGACCTCCAGGAGGCCCCCCGATGCCAGCCCTCGACCTGCTGGTCAAGAACGTCCGCGTGGTGCGCCCCGACCACAGCGAGGTGACGGACGCCGACATCGGGGTGGCCGGGGGCCGGTTCGCCGAGCTCGCCCCGGGCATCCCCGCCGACCGGGCGGCCACGGTGGTGGACGGCCGGGGCAGGCTCGCCTTCCCCGGCGTGGTCGACGCCCATCAGCACTGGGGGATCTACCGCCCGCTGGCGCAGGACACCGGGACCGAGAGCCGGGCCGCCGCCCAGGGCGGGGTTACCACCGGCCTCACCTACATCCGCACCGGCCAGTACTACCTCAACCAGGGCGGCCCGTACGAGGAGTTCTTCCCGCAGGTGCTCAGCGCCGCCGAGGGCCGCTCCTACATCGACTACGCCTTCCACGTGGCGCCCATGATGGCCCGGCACATCGAGGAGATCCCGCTGCTGGTCGAGCGGTTCGGGGTGACCTCGTTCAAGATCTTCATGTTCTACGGCGGATTCGGGCTGCACGGCGCGTCGGCCAGCCAGCGCGAATTCCTGATGATCCCGGACGGGGAGTCCTACGACAACGCGCACTTCGAGTTCGTCATGCGCGGCGTCCAGGCCGCCCGGCAGCAGTTCGGCGAGCTGGCCGGGGACATCTCGCTGTCACTGCACTGCGAGACGGCCGAGATCATGCGCGCCTATACCGCGCTCGTGCAGTCCGAAGGGCGGCTGACCGGGCTGGAGGCCTACAGCGCCGCCCGGCCGCCCCATTCGGAAGGGCTGGCGGTGACGATCGCGTCGTACCTGGCCCACGAGACCCGGCTGCCCACGATCAACCTGCTGCACCTTTCCTCGGCAAAGGCGCTGGAAGCGGCGCTGATCATGGCGAAGGCCTTTCCGCGGATCGACTTCCGGCGGGAGGTCACCATCGGCCACCTGCTGACCGACTTCCATTCCGCCAGCGGGCTCGGCGGGAAGGTGAACCCGCCGCTGCGCTCCCGCCGCGACGTGGAGAAGCTGTGGGACCACGTGCTGGCGGGCGAGGTCGACTGGGTGGTCAGCGACCACGCCTGCTGCCGGGACGAGCAGAAGTTCGGCGAGCCGCGCGGCGACGTGTTCGCCGCCAAGTCGGGCTTCGGCGGCACCGAGTACCTGCTGCCCGGCCTGATCACCGAGGGCCGCCGGCGCGGGCTGTCCTACCAGCAGGTGGCGCAGCTGACCGCGCAGCATCCGGCGCGGCGGTTCGGCCTGCACACCAAGGGCACCATCGCCGAGGGCTACGACGCCGACTTCGCCCTGGTCGACCCGGACGCCTCCTGGGTGGTGCGGGCGGCAGACTCGGAGTCCGCGCAGGAGTACACGCCGTTCGAGGGGTTCGGGATGACGGCGCGGGTCACGGACACATTCGTGCGCGGGCACCGGGTGCTGGCCGGCGGCGTCATCACCGGCCCGCCGCAGGGCCGGTACCTGCACCGGCCGGTACGCCGGGACTGACGGCGCCGCCCGCCTGCCGGGCCTGGCTGGCCCTGGCGCAGGCGGGCGGCGCCGGAGAGGTGCGGCTGTCAGCCGTTGGCGCCGCACACGGGCCAGGCGCCGATGCCCTGGCCGGCCAGGACCCGGTTGGCCACGGCGATCTGCTGCGACGCGCTGGCCTGGCTGGCGGACGGCGCGTACTGGCCGCCGCCGTAGGCCTGCCAGGTCGACTGGGTGAACTGGAGCCCGCCGTAGAAGCCGTTGCCGGTGTTGGCGCTCCAGTTGCCGCCGGACTCGCAGGCGGCGATGGCGTTCCAGTTCACGCCGCCGGACGAGGCCGGCGCGGACACCGGCGCCGCCGTGGTGGCGGGCGGGGCCGCGGCCGTGCTCACGGGCGCGGACACGGCCGGCGGGCCCTGGATGGCGGCCAGGGCCGCCTGGGCGATCGACGGCTTGACCTTGCCGGAGGCCGGCAGCCGCAGCTTCTGGCCCGCGGCGATGAGGCTGGGGTTGGAGAGCTTGTGCCGGTTGGCCCACCACACCGCGGGCCAGTCGGCGGCCCGGCCATAGGCGTGGGACGCGATCGCCGACAGGGTGTCGCCCGGCTTGACCGTGTATGTGCCGGAGCCGTGGTGGGACGCTGCCGGATGCAGCGAAATCGTGACCGCTATCAGGGTCTTCGCCAGGCCGGCAACTGGAATACTGGACATGTCGGGGTTTCCTCTCAGGGTTGGTCCGACAAAGGTCCCGGTCACGTGCTGCAACACTTGACCGGGACCGCTTGCTGCTATCGGGCAGTGGCCGGGAAAGCCACCCCCTGACCCCGCTGGCTGACGGTGCTGGATACCACTGGGCTTTCTCCTATGGCTCGGGCTGAGCTGACCACCCAGCGAGCATAAGCACAGTTTTGGCCAAGATGTTGGCAAGCCCGCCTGAAAACACGCCGTGAGCCGTAACTGGCGGGATTTATACATAGTTCTGTTACTCGTGAGATTCTTGTGGTGGCCTTTCCAGTGACATTCACCACACCGCCGGCGCTGTCTATTGCGGTGGGGTGGAGCCTGCCAACCGCCGGGCTGCTGGCGTGCTGCCACCGTCCGCGGCCGGCGGCGCGTAGCTGATAAGTACACACAGCGTGACCAGCGAGCGAGCACAAGGCGCGGCCGGATGGCCCGTCATGCCGCCGCTCCCCGGCTCAGCCGGTCCCGGCCGACCGCTGCGCGCGGGCCAGCACGTCCCGGGCGGAGCGCACGACGGCCGCGTCCACCATCCGGCCGTCGGGGCCGGTGAGCACGCCCGCGCCGCCGCGCACCGCCGCATCGAACGCCGCGACCAGCGCACGGGCCTGCTCGACCTCGGCCGGGGCCGGGGTGAAGACCTCGTTGATGACCGGCACCTGGGCCGGGTGGATGGCCGTCCGGGCCCGGAAACCCAGTCGGAGCAGCGCCCGGGTGGACTCCCGCAGCGCGGCGGGATCACGGAAGTCCAGGCTGACCGGGCCGGCCGGGGCGGCAAGGCCCTGCGCGGCGGAGGCCAGCACGAGCTGCAGCCGCAGCGGCAGCAGCTCCGGCTGCCCGGGACCGGGCTGCAGGCCCAGGTCGGCCGCGAGGTCGGCCTCGCCGATGCCGAGCCGGGCCACCCGGGGGGCGGCCGCGATGGCGGGCAGCGCCAGCACGCCGCCGGCGGTTTCGACCATGGGCAGGATCCGCAGCCGCCCGGCGGGCAGCCCGAGCGCGTGCTCGCGCTGGCCGAGCAGCTGGCCGACCTCGGCGAGCAGATCCGGGGCGGCCTTCGGCACCACCACCCCGGTCAGGGCCGGCCCGGCCACGGCGGTGACGTCAGCTGCCGCGGCCCCGGGGTTGATCCGCACCCACAGCTCGCACCCGGGATCTGCCTGGCCGGCCAGCCAGCCCGCCAGCAGCCGCCGCGCCCCGTCCTTGCCGCCCGGCGGGACGGCGTCCTCCAGGTCGAGGATCAGCGCGTCGGCGCCGCGGCCGGCGGCACGCGCCAGCCGGTCCGGCCGGTCGGCGGGCACGTAGAGGTAGCTGCGCGCTGCGGCGCCAGCCTGGTCAGGCATGGCGGTCAGGCTGGGCGTCAGGCATGGGCGTCAGGCACCGGGGGCCAGCTCCGGCGCGTACCCCATCGTCGCGGACAGGCGGCGGGTCACCGCCAGCACCTGCCGGGCGCAGTCCGGCGCCACCGCGGCGAACCGCTCCGCGGGCCCGCACACGCTGATGACCGCGGCCGGGGCGCCGAGGTGGTCGAGCACCGGCGCGGCCACCGACGCGGCGCCCGGCTGGCGCTCGCCGGCTGACTGCGCCCAGCCGCGCTCGCGGATCCGGGCGAGTTCCGCCCGCAGCTGCCCGGGGTCGGTGATGGTGCGCGGGGTGAGGGCCGCCAGCTCCCCGCCCAGGCACGCGGCCGCCTGCTGCTGCGGCAGGAAGGCGAGGAACGCCTTGGAGGAGGCGCCCGCGTGCAGCGGGAACGGCACCCCGACCGGCACGGACATGATGACCTCGCGCAGCGGCGTCACCTGGTCGATGTAGACCCGGGCGCCGCCGGTCAGCAGCGACAGGGTGGCCGTCTCGCCGGTGGCGGCCGACAGCTCGCGCAGGGCCGGGCCGGCCAGCTGGCGCACGTCCAGCCGGGCGAGGTAGCGCAGGCCGAGCGTCACGGTGGCGGGCCCCAGCAGGTAACGCCGGGTGGTCCCGTCGAACTCGACCAGCCCGCGGCCGCGCAGCGACGCCAGGATGCGGTGGATCGCGGCCTTGGGCATGCCCAGCTCACGCCCGATTTCGGTGACGCCGAGCTGCGCCTGGCCGGAGCGGGCGAACAGCAGCAGCACGTCCATCGCCCGCTCCACCGCGGCGATCGTCTGCCCCCGCCCCTCCCCGCGGCCATCAGGCCCTGTCTCCACAGGCTGAGCGTACCTGGAACCGCGTTCCATCACCCGGAACGAGATGACCCGCTGGCAGGCCGGACGCTGGCCGAGCTGTAGCACTGCTCGATGAGGCGGTCCTCGGTGAGGGCGTCCCCGGTGAGCTCGCTCGCCAGGCGGCCGTGCCGGAACACCAGCACCCGGTCGCACACGTGCGCCAGGTCCTCGAAGTCCGAGCTGGCCATCACGATCGAGGTGCCGCCGTCGGCGGCCGCCCGCATCCGGGCGAAGATCTCCTTGCGGGCGCCGATGTCCACGCCCTGGGACGGCTCGTCGAGCAGGAACACCGCGGGTTGGAGCTGCAGCCACTTGGCCAGCAGCGCCTTCTGCTGGTTGCCGCCGCTGAGGGTGGCCAGCAGGTGGTCGGGGGAGGGCGGCCGCACGCCGTAGTCGGTCAGCAGCCTGGCGACGTGCTCGTGCTCGCGGCGGGAGCTCAGCACGCCGTGGGAGAAGAAGCGCCCCAGCACCGGCAGGCTGACGTTGTCCCGGACGGTCAGGTGGCCGACCCCCGAGGCGCCGAGCCGGTCGCCCGGCACCAGCGCCATCCCGGCCGCGGCGGCGTGCTCCGGCGTGAGCTGGGCCGCCGCCATGGTGCGGCCGGCCAGCGTGATCTCCCCGTGCCGGGCGCGGGTCGCGCCGAACAGCAGGTAGGGCACTTCGTTCTGGCCCATTCCCACCAGGCCGGCCAGCCCGACGATCTCGCCCTTGTGCACCTCGAAGTCCAGCGCGTCCACGACCTGCCCGGACAGGCCGCGGGCCGAGAGCACGACTTCACCGGGGTGGGCGGCGGCCTCGGGGTACAACTGCTCGATCTCGCGGCCGAGGATCATGTGGATGAGCTGCGCCTCGGTCACCCCGGGGGTGTCCACGGTGCCGACGACCGCGCCGTCCCGCAGCACGGTGACCCGGTCGGTGATGGCTTTGACCTCTTCCAGCCGGTGGCTGACGAAGATCACGGCGGTGCCGTGCTCGGCGACCCGGCGCATCGCGGCGAAGAGCGCTTCCACCTCGTTGGCCGGCAGGTAGGAGGTGGGCTCGTCGAGGACGATGACCCCGCCTTCGTGGCTGCTGGCGTCCGACACCGCGCGGGCGATCGCGATCAGCGCCCGCTGGACCGGCGTGAGCAGGGACACCGGCTGGTCGATGTCGAGGTCGAGGTGGAAGCGGGCCAGCGCCTGCCGCACCCGGCTGCGCTCGGCCGCCCAGTCGATGTGCCGGGCGAACCCCGGCTGGTAGCGGTTGACCCGCAGGTTCTCCAGGATGCTGAGTGAGGGGATGAGGCCGAGATCCTGGTGGACGAAGCTGAGCGCCAGCCGCTGCGCGGCGCCCGGGGGCACCGGCAGGTGGACGGTCTGCGGGCCGACGGTCAGCGAGGCGCCGGGCTCCGGCGCGTGGAAGCCGGCCAGCACCTTGATGAGGGTGGACTTGCCGGACCCGTTCCGCCCGACCAGGCCGTGGATCTCCCCGCGGCGGACCTGCAGCGACACGTCGCGCAGCGCGAGCACCCCGCCGAAGGACTTCGAGAGCCCGCGTACCTCCAGTGCGACGTCGCTCACGGCCGCCCTACCTCCGTCCCAGCGGTGAATGTGCCAGCGATGGCGTGCCAGCAGCCGCGCGCCCCTGGCGCCGGCTCGCGCCGGCGCCAGGGGCTTGTGCGGTCAGCTGCACGCAGCTCCCCAGAGCTTGTCGTACTGGCAGGCGAAGTTGACGGTGCCGTACCAGGTCGACTCGTTGGCGTTGAGGTTGATCGAGGACAGGTTGGCGCGGGTGAACAGGCGCAGCGGCACGTGCTCGTTCGCGACCACGGGCGCGCCGGTGGCGACCCGCAGGATCTCGTCCGCCAGGGCGTAGGCGTACCAGTCGTTCGGGCCGCCCACGTCAGCCGACAGCGCGCTCGGCTTGGCCAGGTCGTTCTGCATCACGACCGGGGTGGCGTTGAACGACCCGACCTGCACCTTGCGGTTCAGGTTGAGCTGCTTGATCGCCGGCAGCATGTAGATGGTCATGCCGTCATACAGCGGCAGCATGTAGTTCACGCTGCTGTTGGACGTGAGCGTCGACCGGGTGACGGTCGGCAGGTTGGTCGCCCAGTCCGGGATCAGCACGTTCTGCACCGCCGACGGAGCCGCGGACGGGCAGTACTGCTTGATGGCGCTCTGGATGCCGCCGACCTCGGCCGCTGACGGCTGCCGGCTGGAGGTGGTGGTGATGATCGACGGGTATCCGGTGCACTTGGAGTCCGCCGCGAACCAGGCGCCGAGGATCTTGCCGACCTGCGGGTAGTCGAAGGTCACCTCGGCCACGGCGCCGGTGCCCTGCGGCAGGCCCGGGGTGCCGGTCTGCGCGGTGATCACCTTGATGCCGGCCGCGTTCGCCTGCTGGATGTACTGGTGGATGAACGCGTTGTCCAGCGCCATCGCCACGATCACGTTCGGCCGGGCGGCGATGTCCTGGGTGAGGCAGGAGGTGATGCCCTCCGGGGTGCCCTTGCCGTCGCAGATGTTGGCCTTCACGCCGAGCTTCTGCAGCTGGGCCTGGGCGACCGCGGCCCACTCGTGCAGCGCCGGGATCTCCTCGGTCAGGTTGATCAGGTCAACCGTCTTGCCTTTGGCGGCCTTGGCGTTCACGGCGGCCGTGGGGCCCTGCCAGGTGGGCGGCTGCTCCCACTGGGCCACCGCCTTCTTGGCCGCCGCGACCCCGGCGGCGGTGGCACCGGAATTCCCGGACGAGCCACCGGAGCCGGAACTGCTGCCCGAGCCGCCCGACGAGCACGCGGCCAGGATGATCGCGGCAGCCGCCACACCGGCGGTCAGCGCGAGGCGGCGCACCCGGCCGGGCCGGGACTCCTCGCCATTGTGGAACATATGTTTCTCCTTATCCCGACCCTGAGCTGGTCGAAGGACCCTGTGGTGCGGAGGCTCAGGTGCCAGCTGTGGCGCGGCGGCGGACCTCGGCGAACCTGGCGACGGCGACCGCGACGACAAGTGATCCGCCGTACCACACGTTCTGGACCCAGCCGGTGTAGCCGAGCAGCTGCAGCCCGGTGATGCCGGTGACCAGGAAGTAGACGGCGACGAAGGTGCCCCAGGCGTTGAAGCGCCCGGGCCGGATGGCGGTGGCGCCCAGGAAGGCGCTCGCAAACGCGGGCAGCAGGTAGGTCGGGCCGCCGCTGGGGTCGGCCGCGCCCACCACCCCGGCCTGCATGATGCCCGCGATCGTGGCGATCAGGCTGCCCGTGATGAGCGCGCCGGCGCGGATGCGCTGCACCCGCAGCCCGGACAGCCGGGCCACCTCGCGGCCTTCGCCCACGAAGACGAGGTGGCGTCCCAGCGGCACGTAGTTGAACACGTACCACAGCACGACACACAGGGCCAGGCCGTAGTAGAAGGCCAGCGGCAGGCTGAGGATCTGCTTGCTCATCGCGGTGATCAGCCCGCTGGGGATGCCGCCGATGGTCTCGGAGTTGCTCATCCCGTAGCCCACTCCGATGAGCAGGGTGCCGGTGCCGAGGGTGACCACAAAGGACGAGATGCCGCCCCGCACCACCAGCAGGGCGTTGACCGCGCCGACCGCCACCCCGGCCACGAGCGTGACCGCGATGGCGGCCAGCAGCGGCCAGTGGTCCTGCGCCGAGAGCAGGGCGACCAGCACGGCGCCGAAGCCCATCATGGACGCGATCGACAGGTCGAACTCGCCGACCGAGAGCGAGATGAGCAGCCCCAGCGCGAGGACCAGCAGGACGGCCTGGGTCCCGAAGATGGTCGAGAAGTTCGCCACCGTCGGGAACGTGGCCGGGGCGAGCAGCGAGAAGATCACCGCCACCGCGATCCACAGCGCGACGAGGCCGAACCGCTCGGCGAGGCGCCCGGGGCTCAGGCGCCCCCGGCGCCCCGCGGCGGCCGCCGGCCCGGGGGCGGAGTCCGCCTGGGCCGCGTCCGCGGCGACGTCCCGGCCGGCCCCGGTCATGCCGGGATCCGCACAGCTGTTATCTGCTCAAGCATGAGGGATTGTGTACATGAGGCCCCGACATCCTGTCAATGGGCCGCTTTTATCAGGACTTCGCGGCTGCAACCAGTCCGTTATGTATGCATAACCTGGCCGGAACCTGCCCGCGGGACAGTGGGACCCATGCCGCGCACGGACCGTCCCTCACTCGTGCCTGGGACCCGTCAGGGTCGCCGCGTGGTCGGGCACGAATGTCTGCGAGTCGCGGGGCACCCGCACGTACCCCTTGGAGGCCGGCCGCTTGGGCAGGGTCAGCTCCGGCAACCGGACGTCGTGGTAGGGGATGCTCGACAGCAGGTGGGCGATCATGTTGATGCGGGCGCGCCGCTTGTCGTCGCTGTCCACCACGTACCAGGGCGCCTCGGGGATGTCGGTGTGCACGAACATCTCGTCCTTGGCCCGGGAGTAATCCTCCCACCGGGTCATCGACTCCAGGTCCAGCGCGGACAGCTTCCAGCGGCGGACCGGGTCCTTCATCCGCGCCGTCAGCCGGCGCTCCTGCTCCTCGTCGCTGATGGAGAACCAGTACTTGCGCAGCAGGATGCCGTCCTCGGCCAGCAGCCGCTCGAATATCGGGCACTGGTGCAGGAACCGGCCGTACTCCACATTGGAGCAGAACCCCAACACCCGCTCGACGCCGGCCCGGTTGTACCAGCTCCGGTCGAACAGCACGATCTCGCCCGCGGCCGGGAGGTGCCCGATGTAGCGCTGGAAGTACCACTGGCCGCGTTCCCGCTCGGTCGGGGCGGGCAGCGCCGCGATCCGGGCGAAGCGGGGGTTGAGGTACTCGGTGACCCGCTTGATCGTGCTGCCCTTGCCCGCGGTGTCCCGGCCCTCGAAGACCACCACGATCCGGGCCTGCTCCGCCCGGGCCCACTCCTGCAGCTTCACCAGTTCCGTCTGCAGCCGGTAGAGCTCCAGCTCGTACGGCCGCCGCGGCAGCCGGTCCCGCTTGTCCTTCTTGTGCGCCACAGATCGCACCTCCCCACCCGTGAGTCAACCAGGGCGGGCGGCGGCGGGCACTCTCCCGGGGCCTGCCGGGCCGGTCACAGCCGGGGGTCGACCGGCTCGGACTCCAGCGCCAGCACCGCGAAGACGCACTCGTGCACCCGCCACAGCGGCTCGCCGCGGGCGACCCGGTCCAGCGCCTCCAGGCCGAGCGCGTATTCGCGGAGGGCGAGCGAGCGCTTGTGCCCCAGGCCCCGCTGGCGCAGCCGGTCCAGGTTGCCCGGCTCGGTGTAGTCGGGCCCGTAGATGATCCGCAGGTACTCGCGGCCGCGCACCTTGAGGCCCGGCTGGACCAGGCCCCTGGCGCCGCGGGTCAGATTGGCGGCCGGCTTGACCACCATGCCCTCGCCGCCGCCGGCGGTCAGGTCCTCCCACCAGCGGGTGGCGGCGGCGACCGAGTCCGGGTCGGTGGTGTCGGCGGCGATCTGCCGGGTGGGCGTGATCAGGGCGGGATCCGCCGCGGCCAGCCGCCCGGCGATGGCCAGGTGCCAGTCGTGGGGGCGCTGGTGGTACGCGGCACCCTCGGTGGCCAGCAGCTGGAACGGGGCGACGCGCACCCCCGCCAGCCCGTCGGTGGGCCAGCAGTACCGCCGGTAGGCGCTGGTGAACGCCTCGGCGTTGGCGGCCCGGGCCCGGGTCCGGGCCAGCAGCCCGCCGGTGTCGAGCCCGCGCGCGGCCGCCTGCTCCAGGGCGGCCGTGGCCGCGGGCAGCGCCGCCCTGGCGGCCGCGCCGACCGCGGCGTACTGCTCGCGCAGCAGCTGCCCGGCCTTCACGCTCCACGGCAGCAGCTCGGCGTCCAGCAGCAGCCAGGACGTGCCGAGCTCGGCGAACAGCCCGGCCGCCTCGGCCGCCGCCCGCACCCGGCCGGTCAGCTGGGCGGTCAGCGCCTCGCCGAAGAAAGGGCGGCCGGTCCGGGTCCACAGCGCCCCGCCGCCGCCGGCCGGCCCGCCGAACCGGTCCCGGGCCGCCTCCGCCGACGCGCACACCAGCAGCACGGCCCGCGAGCCCATGTGCTTCTCCTCGCACACCACGGCCGCGACCCCGTCCGCGCGGTACGCGTCGAATGCCTGCTCCGGGTGCTCCAGCAGGTCCGGGCGGGCGGAGGTGGCCACCGGGCTCATGGTCGGCGGCAGGTACAGCAGCCAGCGCGGGTCGACCGCGAACCGGCTCATCACCTCCAGCGCCGCGGCCGCGTTGTCCTCCCGCACGCTGATCCGCCGGGCATAGGCGGTCTCGATGACCCGGGTCCCGGTGACGTCGCGGATGTCGAGCACCTCAGGCTCGCGGCGGGCCGGCGCGGCGGGCCCGGCAGCGGGGTTGGCCGGGAACGGCCGGGCGGGCGGGTAGTACACGGCCGCTGCGGGCACCGCCACGACCTCCCGCTCCGGGTAGCGCAGGGCGGTCAGCTGGCCGCCGAACACGCAGCCGGTGTCCAGGCACAGGGTGTTGTTGACCCACTCGGGCCCGGGCACCGGGGTGTGCCCGTACAGAACCATGGCCCTGCCCCGGTACTCGCTGGCCCACGGATAGCGGACCGGCAGCCCGTACTCGTCGGTCTCGCCGGTCGTCTGCCCGTACAGGCAGAACTCGCGCACCCGGCCCGACGCCCGGCCCTGGTACCGCTCGATCAGCCCGGCATGGGCGACCACGAGGCGCCCCCCGTCCAGCACGTAGTGGCCGATCAGGCCGTCCAGGAAGCCGGCCACCGCCGTGCGGAACTCGCCGGGCTCCTGCTCCAGCTGCCGCAGCGACTCCGCCAGGCCGTGGGTGCGGCGCACGTTGCGGCCGCGCAGCGCCCGCAGCAGCTTGGCCTCGTGGTTGCCGGACACGCACAGCGCGTCCCCGGCCGCCACCATGCCCATGACCAGGCGCAGCACTCCGGGGGTGTCCGGGCCGCGGTCCACCAGGTCGCCGACGAAGACCGCGCGCCGCCCCGGATGGTGGGCACCGGTGGCCCGGCCGGCCTCGTCCCGCTGGATCGCGTAGCCGAGCGTGGCCAGCAGCAGTTCCAGCTCGGCGCGGCAGCCGTGGACGTCGCCTATCACGTCGAACGGGCCGGTCTGCTCCCGCAGGTCGCTGTAGAGCCGGGTGCGGGTGACGGCGGCCGCGGCCACCTCGTCCTCGCCCGCCAGCACGTGCACGGCGCGGAACCCCTCCCGCGCCAGGCCGCGCAGGCCGCGCCGCAGCAGGTCGTGCTGGCGGCGGAGCACGTGCGCGCCGAAGCCGCGGTCCGGGCGGGCGGCGTTGCGGGCCGCGCACACCCGCTCGGGCACGTCCAGCACGATGGCAACCGGCAGCACGTCGTGCTCACGGGCCAGGGCGATCAGCGGCCGCCGGGCCTCGGGCTGCACGCTGGTGGCGTCCACCACGGTGAGCCTGCCGGCCGCCAGCCGCTTGCCCGCGATGTACTGCAGCACGTCGAAGGCGTCCGGCGTGGCCGCCTGGTCGTTCTCGTCGTCGCTGACCAGGCCGCGGCAGAAGTCCGAGGAGATCACCTCGGTCGGGCGGAAGTGCGCCCGGGCGAAGGTGGACTTACCCGACCCGGTGACACCGATCAGCACCACCAGGCTCAGCTCCGGGATGGCCAGCTCCCGCCCGGCCACCGGGCTTACGCCGCCGCCCGCGGTCACGCCGCCACCCCCTTGCTGAAGACCGCCAGCTGCGTGGGCGGTCCCACCTCCGGGTCGGCGGTCCCGACCGGCAGGTACCGCACCTGGTAGCCGAACGAGCCGGCGACCCGGCCGGCCCAGTCCCGGAACTCGCCGCGGGTCCACTCGAAGCGGTGGTCCCGGTGGCGGACCGCGCCGGCCGCCAGCGTGCCGAACCGCACGTTGTACTCCGCGTTGGGGGTGGTGACCACGACCGTGCCGGGGGCGGCGTGACCGAACACCGCGTGCTCCAGCGCGGCCAGCCGGGGCGGGTCGACGTGCTCGATCACCTCCATGAGCACGGCCGCCTCGAGCCCGGCGAGCCGGTCGTCGGTGTAGGTGAGGGAGGACTGGAAGATCTGCAGCCGCTGCCGCTGCGGCTCGCTCATGCCGTCCAGCCGGAGCCGCCGCGCCGCGAGCTGCAGCGCCCGCACGGACACATCCACCGCCACCACCTGCTCGATCGCCCGGTCAGCCAGCAGGTCCCGGGTGAGGGCGCCGTCGCCGCAGCCGAAGTCGCCGACCCGGCGCGCCCCGGCTGCCCGCAGCACCGCCAGCACCGCGCCGCGGCGCTGCTCGCTGAGCGGCGCTGCCGGCTCGGCTTCCGGCCCGCTGTCCGCCAGGGCGGCGCCGGGCTCGACCGCGTTGTCGAGGTCCGCCGGGTCGGCGTCGTCGACCTCGGCGAGCCGGGCCAGCGCCGCGCGGGTGAGCTCCCGGCGGTGGGCCAGGTACCGGCGGGAGATCAGCTCCTGCTCCGGGTGCCCGGCGAGCCAGCCCGCGCCGGCCCGGATCAGCTTGTCCACCTCGTCGGAGGTGACCCAGTAGTGCTTGGCGTCGTCCAGCGCCGGCAGCAGCACGTACAGCTGGTTCAGGGCGTCCGCCAGCCGTATCTCGCCGGCCAGCCGGACGCCGGCGCAGGCGGACTCGCCCCAGTCCGGGAAGGCCGGGTCGGCCGGCTGGGTCACCGCCTCCACCTGCCAGCCCAGCGGCTCGAAGACCCGCCGGACCAGCGCGGCGCCGCCGCGGCACGACAGCGCGGGCACCCGGATCTCCAGCGGGATGGGGGCGGCGGCCAGCTCCGGCCGGGCCGCGCAGCGGCCGGCGAAGGCGGTGCGGAAGACCTCTTTCATGGCCATCGCGAGCATGCTGGAGGCCGCGTAGGGCCGGTCGTTGACGTACTGGCCGAGCGCGAAGCCCTCACCTGACGCTGCCTTGCGGCCGCGCACCAGCGCGATCGGGTCGACCTCCAGCAGGAGCGCCGCCGTGCAGCGGCCGGCGGCCGCCTCGGGGTAGAAGACGTGCGCCGTGCCCACCGACACCGCCGCCGACTGCGGCCGGTCCGGGTGCTTGTGCAGCAGGTACCCGAGATCGGTGGCCGGGCTGGCGGTCGTCGTGAGAGTGATCAGCACAATGGGTCATCTTCGCTCATCAGGCCAGGTCAGGTCGCCTGGTTTATCCGGGTTGAGGGCGTGCCCCCCGGTCATCCGAATGAGGTAATGCGCGTCCCCCGGTCAGCGGAGACATGGCCGCCGCGGCTTGCCTAACCTCGCCCACAGCAGCGCAGGCAACCCGGGCGCCGGCCCGGGGGAAGGGGAGGAGTGCGCCGGTCAGGATGGCACCCGGGCAGCCGCCGCGGGCGGCGGCTGGCGGCAGCAGCCGCCGGCCTCGCGGGCGCTGCCCTGACGCTGCTGACCGTGCTCCCCGCCACCGCCAGCGCCACCATGGCCGCCCCGGCCGCGGGCGGCCAGGCCAGCCCCGCCCGGGCCAGCCGGGCCCAGGCCAGTCCGGCTCAGGCCAGTCCGGCTCAGGCCAGTCCGGCCCAGGCCAGTCCGGCCCAGGCCAGTCCGGCCCAGGCCAGTCTGGCAGGGACGCGGCCGACGGTGGTGAGCCTGACCTTCGACGACGGCGACGCCGACCAGCTGACCGGCGCGCGGATCCTGCAGTCCCACGGCCTGCGCGGCACGTTCTACATCATCACCGGGGCGGTCGGCACGCCCGGCTACCTGACCCTGGCGGACCTGCACAGGCTCGCCGCGGGCGGCCAGGAGATCGGCGGGCACACCGTGTCCCACCTCGACCTGACCCGGGTGTCACCGGCCGAGGCGCGGCGCCAGGTCTGCACGGGGCGGGACATCCTGGCCGGGTGGGGTTTCCGCGCCATCTCGTTCGCCTACCCGGGCTCCTTCTACAGCCCGTCGCTGGAGAAGATCGTCCGCGGGTGCGGCTACGGCAATGCCCGGATCGCGGCGGGCCTGCGCTCCCCCGACTGCCCGCAGTGCCGGATCGCCGAGACCGTCCCGTCGGCCAACCCGTACGCCATCCGCACCCCCGGCCAGGTCGACGGCCGGTGGACCCTGGCAGGCCTGCAGCGGCTCGTCCGCAGCGCGCAGCGCAGCGGCGGCGGCTGGGTGCCCATCGTGTTCCACCACATCTGCACCGCCCCGCAGTGCGGCCCGCTGGCGGTGCGGGCTCCGCTGCTGGACGCGTTCGCCCGCTGGCTGGCCCAGCAGCGGTCCTCCGGGGTGCAGGTCCGCACCGTCGGCGACGTCATGGGCGGCCGGCCGCGCCCGCTGGTGACAGCCCCGCCAGCGGCCGCGCACGGCCTGGTCAACCCGTCCCTGGAGAAGGTCGGCATATCCGCCGCGGTGGATCCCTCGCTGGAACTGGCCGGTGAGCCGGGGACCTTCCTCAGGTGCTGGATGCCTGCCAGCTACGGCAGCAGCGTCGCCGCCTGGACCCGCGTCCGCGATGCCCGGTCGGGCCGGTGGGCGCTGCGCCTGACCGTCTCCGGCTACCGCACGGGGGACGTCAAGCTGCTGCAGCAGTTCGACCTCGGCGGCTGCGCACCGCCGGTCACCCCGGGCAGGTCCTACGCGCTCAGCAACTGGTACCGGTCGACCACCCGGACCCAGTACTCCGTGTACTACCGGAACCCGGCCGGCCGCTGGGTGTACTGGACCTCCAGCCCCTACTTCCCGCCGTCGCGCGGCTGGGCGCAGGCGTCCTGGCGGACCCCGCCGGTGCCAGCGGGTGCCAGCGGCCTCACCTTCGGGCTCGCCCTGGCCGCGAACGGGACGCTGACCACCGACGGCTACCGGTTCACCCAGGCGCCGCCGGACGCCGCCCAGGCGACGGCGCGGTGGGTGCTGACCGCCGAGGGACTGGCCGGGGTCGCGGCCCTCGGGTGGGGGGTGAGCCGGTACTTCCGCCGCCGCCGCGGCGGACCGGGCAGCGGCCCGGACGGCCAGGACGGGCCCCCGGCACCTGCCGAGCCCGCCGCCGTCGCCTGGTTCCGCGCCCACGCCGAGCGAGCCGGAGGCCCGCCGGACTAACGGGCGGCCACCCCAGGGGGCGCGGTGCGCCCCGGCCCGAGCGAGCCAAAGGGCCGCGCCGCCGTCTGGACTGACGAGCGAGGCGGCGAAGGAGCCGGAGCGAGGAGGGAAGACGGCGGGCTCCAGCGGCCCGGAGGCGAGCGAGGGCCCGGAAGAGGGCTAGGCTCCGCGCCTGCCTGATCCGCCGCTGTCATCGAGCAGCCCGTAACGGACGGCGAAGGACGCCGCCTCCAGCCGCGAGTGCACGCCCAGCTTG
>JBLMWU010000180.1:0-7865 GCA_050257395.1 Gemmatimonadota bacterium
TCCGCGAGGGTGACCGCCAGCCGCCGGGCCGACTCGAAGAACACCAGGGTCCGGGGCTCGGCGGCCAGCTCAGCGAACCGGCGGGCCCGCTGGCCGGGCCCCCGCGGCGGGAAGCCCTCGAAGCAGAACCGGTCGCTGGGCAGCCCGGACACCGCCAGCGCCGCGGTCACCGCGGACGGGCCGGGCAGCACGCTGACCGGCAGGCCCGCCGCGGCCGCCGCCGCGACCAGCCGGTACCCGGGGTCGCTGACCCCCGGCATCCCGGCGTCGGTGACCAGCAGCACGTCCTCGCCGCCGCGCAGCGCGGCCAGCAGCCCCGCCACCCGGCTCCGCTCGACCGCGTCGAAGTACGACACCAGCCTGCCGGTGAGCTGGACGCCCAGCGCGGCGGCCAGCCGCCGCACCCGCCGGGTGTCCTCGGCCGCGATCACCTGCGCCCCGGCCAGGGCGGCCGCCAGCCGGGGGGAGACGTCGCCCGGCTGGCCGATGGGCGCGGCGGCCACCACCAGTGTCCCGTTCTGGCTGTCTTTCATGCTGCGCCCAACGTTAGTGCGCCGGCTCGGCCTACGATGTGCAGCGATGACGGCAACTCTGGCCACTGCACCGGCCCACGACCGCCCGGCCCGGCTGACGGCCCTGCGGGCCCGGCTGGCCCCCCCGCTGCCCGCCGCCGAGATCTGGGGCTGGGTGGGCCCGCTGCTGGTCACCGCGCTCGGCGCCTACCTGCGGTTCAACCGGCTGTCGGTGCCGCGGACGATCATCTTCGACGAGACGTACTACGTGCCCGACGCGTACGGGATCCTGCACTTCGGCGTGGAGCACAACTACGTCAGCAACCGCAATGCGCTGATCACGCACGGGAACACGCACATCTTCACCAGCGGCGGCGAGTTCGTGGTGCACCCGCCGCTGGGCAAGCTGATGATCGCGGTGGGCGAGTGGCTGTTCGGCCTCACCCCGTTCGGGTGGCGGTTCACCGTCGCGGTGGTCGGCTCGCTGTCGATCCTCCTGCTGGCCCGGATCACCCGCCGGATGACCCGCTCCACGCTGCTCGGCTGCGTGGCCGGGTTCCTGCTCGCGCTGGACGGGCTGGAGCTGGTGATGAGCCGCACCGCCCTGCTGGACATCTTCGTGATGTTCTGGGTGCTGGCGGCGTTCGGCTGCCTGGTGGTGGACCGGGACCAGGCCCGGCTGCGGCTGGCGGACCTGGCCGCCGCGGGGCCGGCCGCCCACGGCGGCCCGAAGCTGGGCATCCGCTGGTGGCGGGTGGCCGCGGGGGTGTGCCTGGGCCTGGCCTGCGCGTCCAAGTGGGACGGGATCTGGTACATCCTGGTGTTCGGCCTCATGTGCGTGGCCTGGGACATCGGGGCGCGGCGCGCGGCCGGGGTGACCGGCCCGGTGGCCGGGGCGCTGGCCCGGGACACCAGCTGGCTGCCGCTGACCTTCGGGGTGGTGCCGTTCGCTGTCTACCTGGCGTCGTGGAGCGGCTGGTTCGCGACGGGCACCGGCTACGACCGGACCTGGGCCGCCCAGCACGGCATCCACACCCCGGTGATCTCCCAGCTGGTCTCGCTGTACCAGTACCACCTGGCCATGCTGGGCTTCAACGTCGGCCTGCACGCACACCACCCGTACCAGTCCCAGCCGTGGACCTGGCTGACCATGAACCGGCCGGTCGCGTTCTTCTGGGTCTGCCCCACCACCGGCCACGGGCAGTGCTCCGCGGGCAGGGCGCAGGAGGTGCTCGCGCTCGGCACCCCGGTGATCTGGTGGGCGTCGATCGCGGCGCTGCTGGTGTGCCTGGGCTGGTGGCTGACCCGCCGGGACTGGCGGGCCGGGGCGGTGCTGGCCGGGGTGGTGGGCGGCTGGCTGCCGTGGTTCCTGTTCGTGAGCCGGACCAAGTTCTACTTCTACTCGGTCGCCTTCGTGCCGTTCCTGATCATCGGCATCACCCTGTGCCTGGGCCTGATCATCGGCCCGGCCGGGGCGTCAGCCAGGCGGCGGGCCATCGGCGCGGCCGTGGCCGGCGCGTACCTGCTCGGCGTGCTGGCCGACTTCGCCTACCTGTACCCGATCCTGACCGCGCAGGCCATCCAGTACGGCTCCTGGCTGAACCGGATGTGGTACCACGGCTGGATCTAAAGCCCGCCGGACGATTGGTCCGGCAGCATCCTTCTCGGATGTCCGTTGATCAAGCAGTGAATGCCTGGTCGCGGGTTCCCGCGTCTTCCAGGCCCGTTTCACCGTCACTACGGTGACGGCCAGCGCGTGCCTGTCGGCGGGCGTTGATGCCGGGGCCGGCTGCTTGCCGGTCCCCGGCCTGGGCGTGGTGCTTCTCGGCCCAGGCGGCGAGGTTGGCCGCCGCGTTGAGGTCACGGTCGATGACCAGTCCGCATGCTGTGCACCGGTAGATCCGCTCGCCGAGGCCGAGCACCGGGCGGATAGTGCCGCATCCGGAGCAGGTCTTTGAGGAGGCGAACCACCGGTCCGCAACGGCAAGTTGCCCATGTCGCCACGCTTGCTTGTAGGCAAGGAGACGGGCGAACTCAGCCCACCCGGCGTCGGTGATGGCGCGGGCGAGGCGGCGGTTGCGGAGCATGCCCTGCACGTTGAGGCCTTCGATAACGAGCCGGTCGTGGGTCTTGACCAGTTCGTTCGACACCAGATGGAGGAAGTGTTTGCGGACGCAGGCGATGCGGTGGTGGTGGCGGCCGAGCCTGGCGGCGGCCTTGCGGCGGTTACGCGACCCGCGTCGTTTGCGGGTGACGGCCCGGGCGAGGCGCCGCTGCCGGATCATTCCGCTGCTCAGCGGCTTCGGCACCTGATCGGCATCGAAGCGGCGCCACACACCGGCCTTTCTTCTTGATGCGCGGATAGCCCACACGCTTCCCGGCCCGCTTGCCCCGGCGGGAGCTCGACCACGCCGCGAGGGCATTGCCGAGGTCGACGGCGGCCTCCTCGAACACCTGCTGGCACACCTCGCCCCGCCACGCCAGCCCGGTCACGACGACCTCAGCCTCACCGCGGGAGCTTACAGCGAACACGCGCCCCGCCCGCTCGGTCTTCTTCCATGCGTTGAACGCGTTGATCAAGTCGAAACCGGTCCACGGCACCGCCACGTCCGGGTCAGCCGCCTGATCACGGCGGGCTTGGCGGTGCAGGCGAAGACACTGGTTGTAGGCGAACCGGGACGCGCCCGCGTGCCGGACAAGCAAGGGCGCCTGCTGGCCCGTGGGATCGAGCCGGTACCGGAACGTCGTGTGCCTGCCCATCACGGACCATGCTCCCCTGCAGGTACGACAGAAAGCATGTCACAGCAGGTCAGGCGCGGGGACCGGGATCCGTTCCATCTCCCGCGGCTCGAACTTCGCCAGCCCGCCCGCGTAGATCCGGCCCTGGTCCAGCCGGACCGACCGGCGCAGATAGGCCGCCAGCGCGTCCAGCGCGGGCCCGGGCAGCGGCTCCCGGGGATACAGCCCGTGCGCGATGTTGACGTGGCGCGCCCCGGCCAGGTTGCGGACGAACGCCGGCGGCCGCCGGGCCATGTAGGTGGCCAGGATCGGCGCTGGCTCGCGCAGCCGGACCCGCCACCAGGGGTCCCGGTGCCGCGCGATGTAGCAGCCCGCGGCACCGCGGGCCGCCGCCGCGGCCAGGAACCGGGTGATCAGCTCCCCGTCGGCCTCCGGCAGCCCGCCGAGGTCGGCGGGCAGGTCGATAACCAGGCGGAGCGCCGAGCCGTCGGTGAGGGCAACGCCTGCCGCGAACAGCTCGCGGGCCCGGGTCACCGCCGGGAACAGGAACCGGGCCGGCACCGGCGGCGGGCAGCCCGCGGTGATCCACACCTGGTTGGCGCCGGTGACCTGGCCGCGCCGGACCCGGCACAGCTCGCCCAGCTCCACCTGGCCCGCTGGCAGCCGCGGCCGGCGGGCCGCACCGGCGGCGGCCGTCTCCCGGGCCAGCGCGCCCCAGCGGGCGGTGCCCGCCAGCACGGCCGCGGGCACCGGCCGGCCGCCTGCCAGCTCGCCCAGGTCAGCGGCCCGGGCCAGCAGCCGCAGCCGCACCGCGGCGGGCGGGCCGCCCGGCCGGAAGCAGGTGATCGCCGAGGTCGCCGCCGCGTCGGCGAACACCGGCGCCACCGGGTCGAGCAGGTGCACCGCCTGGCCGCCCAGCGGGCCCAGCAGCAGCGCCCGCACCAGGCTGCCGTAGTTGACGTCGAGCCACTCGGCGGCGGTCACCAGCGCCCCGGCGTCACCGGGCCGGGCCAGCAGGGCGGTCGCCAGGAAGAAGTGGACGTGCAGGCCGGCCAGGCTGCTCACGGGCAGGCCCCGGGACCGGGCGGTGGCCCGCAGCCAGTCCTTCCACGGGCCCGGGATCTGGTGGTGCCGGACGTAGGGCGGGTTGCCGATGAACAGGGTCGGCCCGCTGGCCGGCGGCAGGCGCAGCGACCGGTAGTCGGCGAGGGTGATCCGGGCCCGGCGGGCCAGGCCCGCCGCGGCCAGGCTGGCCCGGCCGGTGATCGCGGCCAGCGGGTCGGTCTCCGCGCCCGCCAGCAGCGCGCCCGGCCAGCGGCGGCCGGCCGCGATGAGGAACCGGGCGGAGCCGGTGCCCGGATCCACCACCCGGGCAGGCCCGGCGGCGGGGAACTGGCCCGCGGCCCAGGCGGTCATCGCCGCCACCACCGCGGGCGGGGTGAGGGTCTGCCCGGCGCCGCGCCGCCGCTCACGCGGGCGCAGCCGGCAGAACGCCTCGCCGAGCGGGTCCCCGCCGGCCCGGATCGCCGCGGCGGCCGCGCCGGCCGCCGCCGCGTCCCCGGCCTCCTGCGCGGGCCCGCCCGCCGGGCCGGAAGCCACGGCGCGGCGGGCCAGCCGCCGCTCAGCAGCCGACCAGCCCGGCACGCCGGCCGCCCCGAGCCGGAGCGCCAGCCGGACCAGCCCGTCCTCGCTGCCCGCCCCGGTCATGTGACCATTGTCACTCCACGCGGGTGACCTGGGCCGGAACTGCGCCCGCGCATGCCGTCCCGGCTGGCGGGTAGGGGCGGAATTGACCAGATTGCCTCTCTGATGTAACTCTCAGGGAGCTTTCAGCATGGCCCTGTAGAAGTGAAGCGAGATCGAGATAGATCTTTTCCGCCGGAAGGCGAGCCCAACGGGGGTTGCGCGCGTCTATAAGGTGTAGGCCAGCGACGAAAGCGGAGCGAGAGATGACGGAGCAGGCGCCGGGCCGCGATGAGAACTTCGAGCGGGATGTGGTCCCCTACCTGGGGCAGCTGTACCCCGCTGCGCTCCGGATGACCCGCAACCCGACCGACGCGGAAGACCTCGTGCAGGAGACCTCCGCCAAGGCGTACGCGGCATACCACCAGTTCCGGCCGGGGACCAACCTCAAGGCCTGGCTGCACCGGATCCTCGCCAACACCTTCATCAACGGCTACCGCAAGCGGCGCCGGGAGCCGCGCCAGGCCACCGGGGGTGACCTGCAGGAGTGGCAGCTGTCCGGCGACCCGCTGGTCATCCAGGCCCGCTCCGCCGAGGCCGAGGCGCTGGACCGGCTCGCCGACTCGGAGATCCTGCGGGCGCTGCGGGACCTGCCGGAGGAGTTCCGGGTCGCGGTCTACCTCGCCGACATCGAGGGCTACGCCTACAAGGAGATCGCCGAGATCATGGGCACCCCGATCGGGACCGTCATGTCCCGGCTGCACCGGGGGCGCGGCCGGCTCCGCGACAAGCTGGCCGCCTACCGCCCGGGCGGCCTGGCCCCCATGACCGGCTGAGCTGAATCATCTGCCTCCCTCGCGGGGAGCGGTTTACGGGCGTTCGTACAGGCGCAGGCCGACCATGCCGGCGGTCCAGCGACCCGCCAGCCGCCAGTGCGCTGCCACCGTCAGCTCCGCCTTCTCCAGCGGTGTCCTGCCCTTCGGCAGCCGGTGGTTGGCGCTGCCGGTGACCACCCACACCCTGGTCACGCCCGCCATCCTGGCCGCCAGCACGGCCGGGCGGACGCTGGTGCCGATGAGGTTGTCCGCCGCCACCGGCGACCTGGCCAGCCCGACGTCCCGGAGCCGCCGGAACGGCGCCGGGTAGCCCAGGCCCATGACCCGCATGTTCGGCGGCAGATAGAACACGGCGTCGCCGGGCCGCTCCCGGGCGGCCAGCAGCGCCGAGGCCTTGCGCAGGTTGTCCGGCCGCGACGAGGCGGACCGGACCTGCTGCTGCGGCGCGGTCACCAGCGCGGCCAGCGCGACCCCGATCACCAGCGCGGGCAGCCAGGCCGCGCCCGGGGTGGCCGCCAGCGGGGTCGCCGCCGCCACCCGGGCCAGCCAGGCCAGGCCCGCGGCGCACAGCAGCGCCAGCGCGGGCAGGCAGTAGACCACGTAGCGCCCGTCGTACACCGGACTGACCTGGGACACCGCCAGCAGGATCAGCGGGG
This sequence comes from Gemmatimonadota bacterium, assembly GCA_050257395.1. Classification (GTDB taxonomy): domain Bacteria; phylum Actinomycetota; class Actinomycetes; order Streptosporangiales; family Streptosporangiaceae; genus JAIRTY01. The sequence continues at coordinate 6,427 of JBLMWU010000180.1, forward strand.
GCGCGGCCAGCCAGGGCAGCGCCACCGCGGCGGGCGGCACCCGCACTGCCGGCGCGCCAGCCAGGGTGGGAGCCAGCCCGGCCGCGAGGCCGGCCAGCGCCACCAGGGCCACCGGCAGCACCAGCAGCTTCGACCCGGCGAAGGCCGCCGCGAGGTCGAGCACGGTGCGCAGGCCCGGCCTGCCCAGCCAGCTGATCTGGTGACGCTGGTGGTACCCGAGCACCAGCAGCGGCGACAGCAGCAGGCCGGCCCCGGCCACCGCCGCCAGCCAGCGGCCGGGCCGGACGGTAACCGCGGGCGCGCCCGGCGGGGTCGCCGCGGCCCGCCGGGCCCGGATGAGCAGCAGGGTCACCGCGTGCGCCACCACCAGCAGCAGGGCGAACAGGTTGAACAGCCCGGCCAGGGCGACCGCCAGGCCGTACCCGGCCCACCACCGCCAGCGCGGGTCGGCGAGGGCACGCACCAGCAGGTAGCTGGCGATCGTGGCCAGCATGGTGACGACCGCGTAGGAGCGGGCTTCCTGCGCGTAGCGGGTGACCAGCGGCCCGGCCGCGAAGAACAGCCCGGCGATGGCACCGGTGAGGGCGGGGCGGGGCAGCCCGGCCAGCACCGCCAGCCGCCTGCCCAGGGCCGCGGTCACCGCCGCGGTCACCGTCATCGCCACCACCGAGGGCGCCCGCACCGCCGCGCCTGACGCGCCGGCCACCGCGATGACCGGGTGCAGCAGCAGGTAGTAGGCGCCGTTGACGGCGTCGGTGTGGCCCAGCAGCGCGAAGATCTTGCCGATGCCGCGGCTGGCCGCCTCGATCGAGTACGCCTCGTCCCGCCATAGCGACACGCTGCCCAGCTGATAGCCGGTGACCAGCAGGGTGACCAGGGCAGGGCCGAGGACGCAGACCGCGCCGGGCAGCCAGCCGCGGGCTGCCCGGCGCTGGCGGCGGGGCTGCGGCGGGCCGCCCGGCGCGGCGGGGCGCGCCGCGGCGCTGCCCGCCCTGGCGTCCGCGGCCTCCCGCGCTCCGGCAGCCATGCCCCACCCGGTCCCCGGCTCCGCTCCCCGCGCAGCCCTGCTGTCCGCGGCGCCCCTCAGCCCGGGCGCCTGTGCCAGCTCCAAGCTAGCTGCGCCAATCCGGCAAACCCCCACCCGGGATGCTCACCTGGCAACTGCAGATGAAGAATTGGCCAACCACTTACCCGCCCTCGACCAGCTCAAATCCAAAGCGCACGGCCGCCCCGAACCCGGCCACCCAAAGGCCCGCGCAGCCACCGGAACAACGGGCGATCAGCCGCAGGGGCGCGGCGCGCCCCTGCCCGAGCGAGCCAAAGGGCCGCGCCGCCGTCTGGACTGACGAGCGACGAGCGCAGCGAGGAGCGAGGAGGGAAGACGGCGGGCTTCAGCGGCCCGGCGGCGAGCCGAGGGCCAGAAAGACAGAGGGAAGACG
>JBLMWU010000181.1:0-13809 GCA_050257395.1 Gemmatimonadota bacterium
CTCGGTCGGGCTGGGGGTACCGGCGGACGGGCGCGGGTATGGGTCGCCGTGAGCGCCGCAGTTGGGACTTTGGCCTCTGCCGGGGCAGGGCGGCTCCCCGCAGACTGGCCGAGCGGAGGGCCGGCCCGGGCGGCACCGGGTGAGCCGGCCGCCGCGTGCTGCGGGCGCCACCTGGCCGCCGGGGAGGAACGGTGATGGGGGACCACGGGCCGGCGGTACTCGACGTTCCGGGGCTGGAAGCGCTGATCAGCGCCTTGCGCGGGCAGGGGTACACGGTCATCGGCCCGGTCGTGCGGGGCAGCGCGATCGTCCTGGACGAGCTCTCGTCCGCCAGCGAGCTGCCGCGCGGGTACACCGATGAGCAGGACGCGGCCCGCTACCGGCTGCGTGAGCGGGGCGACGGGGCGCTGTTCGGGTTCGCGGCCACCGCGCAGTCCTGGAAGTCGGTCCTGTTCCCGCCCCGCGAGCTGATAGGCACGGGTGAACGGGCTGACGCGGAGTTCACCGCCGCACCGGACGGGGGCCGCGGGCCGTACGCGCTGCTGGGTGTCCGCTCGTGCGACCTGCACGCGATCGGGATCCACGACCGGGTGCTGCTGGGCCGCGCGGTCGCCGATCCCGCCTACGCCGGCCGCCGCCGGGACGCCTTCATCGTCGCGGTCGCCTGCTCGCATCCGGGCGGCACCTGTTTCTGCGTGTCCATGGGCACCGGCCCCGCGCCGCAGCAGGGTTTCGACCTTTCCCTCACCGAGCTGCTGGACGGGTCCGGGCACCGGTTCGTGGTCACGGCCGGCAGCGAGCGGGGCGCGGACCTGCTGGCGCAGCTGCCCGCGGCCCCCGCCGGGCCCGCCGACATCGCGGCCGCCGACGGGGTGACCGCGGACGCGGCCGCCCGGATGGGCCGCCAGCTCGACACCGACGGCATCAAGGAGCTGCTGTACGGGAGCGTGGAGCACCCGCGCTGGGACGACGTCGCCGCCCGCTGCCTGTCCTGCACCAACTGCACACTGGTGTGCCCGACCTGTTTCTGCGTGTCGGTCGAGGACGTCACCGACCTGACCGCCCGCACCGATGAGCGCTGGCGGGTCTGGGACTCCTGCTTCACCAGCGAGCACTCGCACCTGCCAGCGGGCAGCGTGCGGGCGTCCACCCGGTCGCGCTACCGGCAGTGGCTGACCCACAAGCTGGCGTCCTGGATCGACCAGTTCGGGACCTCGGGCTGCGTCGGCTGCGGGCGCTGCATCACCTGGTGCCCCGCGGCCATCGACATCACCGAGGAAGCCGCCGCCCTGCGCGCGCCCGTCCCGGCGGCCGGCCCTGAGCGCCCCGAGGAGACACCATGAGCACCCGGTCCATCGCCGACTACCTGGCCAGCCACCCGTTCTTCTCCGGGCTGGACGACGCCGCCATCGCGGAGCTGGCGGGCTGCGCGCGCAACGAGCACGTCCGGGCGGGTGAGTACCTGTTCCGGGCCGGCGGGACCGCCGGGCACTTCTACGTGATCACCCGCGGCAGGATCGGGCTGGAGCTGCACAGCCCGGGCGGCGGGGCGCACACGCTGGACTCGGCCGGGGAGGGCGAGGTGCTGGACTGGCCCTGGCTGATCCCGCCCTACCAGTGGTTCTTCGACGGCCGGGCGGCCGAGCCGACCAGCGTGGTCAGCCTCGACTCGGAGTGCCTGCGCCGCAAGTGCGAGAGCGACCCGCGGCTCGGCTACGAGCTGATCCAGCGGGTCGCGCAGGTGATGTCGCACCGCCTGCAGGCGACCCGGGTCCGGCTGCTGGACCTCTACGGCCCCCCGCACACCCGCCCGGTGACTACTGCCGCGAGTGCTCAGGATGCGCCATGAGCGAGCCGAAGGGCCGCGCCGCCGTCTGGACTGACGAGCGAGGCGGCGAAGGAGCCGGAGCGAGGAGGGAAGACGGCGGGCTCCAGCGGCCCGGAGGCGAGCGAATGCTGGAAAACAGCGCCCATCCCCTGCTGCCGCACCCGTACCGGGTGGTGTCCAGCTACCGGCACACCCACGACACGGTCACCCTGGTGCTCGAACCGGCCGGCGGCGAGCCGCTGGCCTTCGAGTCCGGGCAGTTCACGATGCTCGGCGCGTTCGGCAAGGGCGAGGCGCCGATCTCGGTGAGCGGGGACCCGGCCGACCCCACCCGGCTGGAGCACACCGTCCGGGACGTGGGCGGGGTGACTCACACCCTGGCCGGCGCGAAGCCCGGGGAGGTGCTGACCGTGCGGGGCCCGTACGGGCGTCCCTGGCGCCCCCGGGACGCGGCGGGCGGGGACCTGGTCATCGTGGCGGGCGGGATCGGGCTCGCGCCGCTGCGCTCGGCGATCCTGGAGGTACTGGCGAGACGGCCGGACTTCGGCCAGGTCACGCTGCTGTACGGAGCCCGGGAGCCGGCCGAGCAGGTCTTCACCGCCGACCTCGCCGCCTGGGGGGCGGACCCGGGCGCGCTGGCGGTCGCGGTCACGGTGGACCGGGCCGGCCCGGGCTGGACCGGCCGGGTCGGCCTGGTGACCAGGCTCATCCCGGCGGCCCGGTTCAACCCGGCGCGGACGCTGGCGCTGGTGTGCGGCCCGGAGGTGATGATGCGCTTCGTGGCGGCGGGCCTGATGGACGCGGGCGTGCCCGCCAGCCGGATCCGGGTCTCGCTGGAGCGGAACATGGAATGCGGGGTCGGGCTGTGCGGGCACTGCCAGCTCCGGGAGTACTTCATCTGCACCGACGGCCCGGTGTTCAGCTACGACCAGGTGGCCGGGCTGATGGCCATCAGGGAGTACTGAGATGACGGCCCGGGAGCCGGCGGCGCCGCGCGCGAAGCTGGCGGTGTGGAAGTTCGCCTCCTGTGACGGCTGCCAGCTCACGCTGCTCAACTGCGAGGACGAGCTGCTGGCGGTGGCCGGCGAGGTGGAGATCGCCTACTTCCCGGAAGCCACCCGGGGCATGGTGGCGGGCCCCTACGACCTGTCGCTGGTCGAGGGCTCGGTCACCACCGCCGCCGACGCGGAGCGGATCCAGCAGGTCCGCCAGGCGTCCCGGCGGCTGGTCACCATCGGGGCCTGCGCCACCGCGGGCGGCATCCAGGCGCTGCGCAACTTCGCCGACGTGACCGAGTTCACCCAGGCGGTGTACGCGCACCCGGACTACATCTCCACGCTGGCGACCTCCACGCCCATCTCGGCACACGTGCCGGTGGACTTCGAGCTGCACGGCTGCCCGATCGATCAGGGCCAGCTGGTGGAGGTGCTGGCGGCCTTCATCCAGGACCGCAAGCCGCACGTTCCCGGGCACAGCGTGTGCGTGGAGTGCAAGCGGCGCGGCACCGTCTGCGTGATGGTGGCCGACGGCACCCCCTGCCTGGGCCCGGTCACCCACGCCGGCTGCGGCGCGCTGTGCCCGGCCTACGGCCGGGGCTGCTACGGCTGCTTCGGGCCGCAGGACCTGACGAACACGGCCTGGCTGGCCCGCCGGTTCGCCGAGCTCGGCGCGGGTGAGCGGGACGTCCACCGGGTGTACCGGACATTCAACGCCGCCAGCGAGGCCTTCCTGGCCGAGAGCGAGCGCCACCCGGCGGACGGAGGGGCCCGGGCATGACGGACGACGGCAGCCGCACCCTGCACGTGGGGGTGCTGGCACGGGTCGAGGGCGAGGCCGCCATGCACGTGCGGGTGGAGAGCGGCCAGGTCACGGACGTGGAGCTGCGCATCTTCGAGCCGCCCCGGTTCTTCGAGGCGCTGCTGCGCGGCCGGGCGTGGACGGAGCCGCCGGACATCACCGCCCGCATCTGCGGGATCTGCCCGGTCGCCTACCAGATGAGCTCGTGCCAGGCGATCGAGGACGCCTGCGGGGTCACGGTCCCGGCGGAGCTGCAGCGGCTGCGGCGGCTGCTGTACTGCGGCGAGTGGATCGAAAGCCACGCCCTGCACGTCTACCTGCTGCACGCGCCGGACTTCCTGGGCTATGAGAGCGCCATCGACATGGCCCGCGACCACCGGGCCGTGGTCGAGCGCGGGCTGCGGCTCAAGAAGGCCGGCAACACGGTCATGACGGTCATCGGCGGCCGGGCCGTCCATCCCATCAACGTGCGGGTGGGCGGCTTCCACCGGCTGCCGGACCGCGGCGAGCTGAACCGGCTGCGGGAGGTCCTCACCGCGGCCCGGCAGGACGCGCTGGACACCGTCGAGCTGGTGGCCTCGTTCAGCTTCCCGGACCTGGAGCACGACTGCGTCTATCTCTCGCTGCGCGCCGGGGCCGGCCCGGCCGGGGACGGGGCGCCCGGCACGGCCGGCGGGTACCCGATCGAGGCCGGGTCCATCGTCACCAGCTCCGGGCTGGAGTTCGGCGCCGGGCAGTTCGGGGAGTACGTGACCGAGGAGCACGTGCCGTGGTCCAACGCCCTGCACGCCCGGCTCCGGGACGCGGGCCCGTACCTGGTGGGCCCGCTGGCCCGCTACTCGCTCAACTCGGCCGCCCTGTCACCGCTGGCCCAGGAGGCGGCCCGGGCCGCCGGGCTGGGCGCGACCTGCCGCAACCCGTTCCGCTCCATCATCGTCCGCGCGGTCGAGCTGGTGTACGCCTGCGACGAGGCGCTGCGCATCATCGCGGAATGGGACGGGGCACCGGCACCGGCGGTGGCCGTGCCTGCTCGCCCGGGCACCGGCTGCGGGGTCACTGAGGCGCCCCGCGGGCTGCTGTACCACCGGTACGAGCTGGCCGGGGACGGGACCATCCTGGCGGCCCGGATCGTCCCGCCGACCTCCCAGAACCAGCCGAGCATCGAACAGGACCTGCGGGCGTTCGTGCAGCCCCGGCTCAGCCTGCCCACCGCCGAGCTGACCCGCCAGTGCGAGCAGGCGATCCGCAACTACGACCCCTGCATCTCCTGCGCCACCCACTTCCTCGACCTGACGGTTGAGCACACGTGACCGCTGCGGGCGTGCTGGTGGTGGGGCTGGGGCAGCGGGACAGGGGGGACGACGCGGCAGGGCCGGCGGTCGCCGCCCGGGTCGGCGCCCTGGGCCTGCCCGGCGTGCGGGTGATCGAGCAGGAGGACCCGGCCGGGCTGCTGGACGCCTGGGCCGGCGCCGGGCTGGTGGTGGTCGCGGACGCGGTCCGGTCCGGCCGGCCGCCGGGCACGGTGCACGTGCTGCACGCGGCGCACGGACCGCTGCCCGCCTGGGTCGGGGTGGGCGGCACGCACGCCTTCGGCCTGGCCGAGGCGGTGGAACTGGCGCGCGCCCTGGACCGCCTGCCCCCGGAACTGGTCATCGTGGGAATCGAGGCGGAGCAGTTCGGGCTCGGCGAGCCGGTGTCCCCGGCAGTGGCCGGAGCGCTGGACACGGCGGCCACCACCGTCGCCACCATCGCCCGCACGGCCCATCCGCAGGGTAGCTAATTAGCCACACAACGTTTACCCCCGGCCGCTGACCGGGGCAGCCTCGATGTGTCACAGGTAACAAATTGGAAAGAATCCCGCCCATGCCACCCAGCCAGCGCCGCTGCCCGGGCCCGAACCGGGCGGGTTTCCCCCCGCAATCCGGGAAAACCCGGGCAACTCACGGGCCAGACCCCGCACCCCCGTCCCAGCCGAGCAATTCAAGCTCAACCGGCGCACCGTTGGGGGTCCGGGGGCTCGGGCCCCCGGGAAGAATCGCGGCCCTTCAGCGCAGATGGCCCCCGAAGGGGCCATCCAGCATGCAGGGCCAGCTCGTGGGCGAGGAGGGATTTGAACCCTCACGTCCTCGCGGACACACGGACCTGAACCGTGCGCGTCTGCCGTTCCGCCACCCGCCCGAGGCAACGAGACAGGTTAGCACGTCCGCGAGCAAACCCTAACCGCCGATACCATCAGAGGCGAGCAGGGAAGGAGGTACCCGGTGGGAGTGCTGCAGCGCTTCGAGCGCAGGCTCGAGGGCATGGTCGAGGGTGCCTTCGCGCGGGCGTTCAAGTCTGAGCTGGAACCTGTCGAGGTCGCCAGCGCTGTCCAGCGCGAGATGGATGACCGGGCCGCGATCGTCGCCCAGGGCCGGACCCTCGTCCCCAACGACTTCGTGGTGGAGATCTCGGAGACCGACCATGAGCGGCTGGCGGTCTACGCGGACAGCCTGGGCATCGAGCTGGCCACGCTGGCCCGCGAGTACGCCAGGGAACAGGGCTACTCGTTCGTCGGCCCGGTGCGGATGCGGTTCGAGGGAGTGCCGGAGCTGACCACCGGCACCTTCCGGATCCGGTCCGGTGTCATCAGGGGCACCACCGTCGAGGGCGGCGAGATCCGCCGTCCCGTCAGCGACCTGCCCCAGGAGGAGGGCGCGTTCGCCGGCCGGCCGCGGCTGCTGGTGTCCGGCCCGGACCCCAGCTCGGACGGGAACGTGCAGCGGACCTACGACCTGGCCGGCCCCGTGACCATGCTCGGCCGCGGCACCGACTGCGATCTGCGGCTGGTCGATCCGGGCGTCTCCCGCCACCATGCCGAGCTCCGGGTCGAGGGCGACGAGGTCGTCCTGGTAGACCTGGGATCGACCAACGGTACGTTCGTGAACGGGCAGCCGGTCCGGCGGGTCGTGCTCAGCGACGGCACCCGGGTCACGCTGGGCCGCACGACACTCGTATTCCGCCGGGACGGGATTCACTGATCTGATCCACTGAACCAGGGCATCGACCACACTGTCTGATAACCAGCGCCGGTCACGGCCACCCGAGGACACATGACCCGATGAATGCGCTCACCCTCACTCTCATCAGGCTCGCATTCCTCGCGGTCCTGTGGCTGTTCGTGATCGCGGCGGTAGGCGTCGTGCGGACGGACCTGTTCGGCCCGTCGATCTCGGCACGCCAGCAGCGGCGGCAGCAGCAGCGTGCCAAGCCCGCCCGGGCGCCCCGGCCCGCCCGGCCGGCGCGGGCACGGGGCACACCGCAGCTGCTCGTGGTGACCGCTGGCACGCTGGCCGGAACCCAGCTTCCGCTCGGTGAGGATCAAATCACCATTGGCCGGTCGAATGACGCCACGCTCGTCCTCTCTGATGACTACGCTTCGAGCCGACACGCGCGTCTTTTCCCGCAAGACGGCCAGTGGATCGTTGAGGACCTCGGGTCGACCAATGGCACGTACCTCGACCGGCAGAAGGTAACCCAGCCGACTCCGGTGCCCGCAGGGGTGCCGATCCGCATCGGCAAGACCGTTCTGGAACTGCGCAGATGACACTTGCACTCCGTTACGCGGTCCGCTCGGACGTCGGCCTCCTCCGCGAAGGCAACGAGGACTCGGCCTACGCCGGCCCGCGCCTGCTCGCCGTCGCCGACGGGATGGGTGGCCACGCGGCCGGCGAGATCGCCAGCGCCGAGGCCATCGCCGCGCTCGCCGCGCTGGACGACCAGGCCACCGCCGGCGACCTGCTGGGCGCGCTCGCCAAGGCCGTCGCCACCGCCAACCAGCGCCTGCACGACATGGTCGAGGCCGACCCCGCCATCGGCGGCATGGGCACGACCCTGACCGCGATGCTGTGGTCCGGCGCCCGGGTCGCCCTGTGCCACATCGGGGACTCGCGCGCCTACATGCTGCGCGACGGCGCCCTCTACCAGATCACGCACGACCACACGCTGGTCCAGTCGCTGGTGGATGACGGCCGCATCAGCCCGGATGAGGCCGCCACCCACCCGCAGCGGTCGCTGCTGCTGCGCGCGCTGGACGGCAGCGCGGACGTGGTCCCGGACCTGGAGCTGCGTGAGGCCCGGGTGGGCGACCGGTACCTGCTGTGCTCCGACGGCCTGTCCGGGGTGGTGAGCGAGGACACCCTGCACATGACCCTGGCCACGGTTGGCGATCTGGACGACGCGGTGCTGCAGCTGGTCGAGCTGGCCATCAAGGGCGGCGGGCCGGACAACATCACCTGCATCGTCGCCGACCTGGTGGACAGCGCCACGGCCGTGCAGCCGCCCAGCGAGACCTCGGTCATGGCCGGGGCGGCCTCGAACGGCTCCGCGCGGACCCGGCTGCGTACCGACAGCCCGGCCGGGCGGGCGCACGTGCTGACCCAGACGGCCCCGCAGGCCGCGATCATGGTCGACCACAACGACGTGCGGCCCCGTGCCCGGCCGTCCCGGGCCGACAGTGACGCCGACGACCACCTGCCGCCCCGCCGCCGCTGGCCGATCGTCACGTCGCTGCTGGTGCTGCTGCTGGCCCTGATCGGCGGCGGCGCGTACCTGGCCTGGCAGTACAGCCAGAGCCAGTACTACGTGGCCGCCGACAACGGCAAGGCGGTGATCTACCGCGGCATCAACGACTCGGTGGCCGGGATCAGCCTCTCGCACCTGTACCAGCAGACCGGCATCCCGCTGGGCGAGCTGCCCCTCAACGACCAGCAGAGCATCCGGGGCGTGATCACGGCCAGCAGCCTGGCAAGCGCCCAGCGGGTGGTGGGCACGATCCGGCGCGACTACCAGATGTGCCACAGTGCCTACCTGGCGCAGAACGCCTACCACGCCAAGATGAGCACCTACAACGCCCAGCTCGCCGCCTACAAGAAGGCGCACGGCACGACCAGGGCCGTCAAGCAGCACGGCAAGTCGTTCACGCCGCCGACGGCGCCCAAGGCGCCCGCACAGGTCCCGCCCTCGTGCCCGGCCGAGCCGGCCGTGCTGTCCGGGACCGGGGGAACGTCGTGAGCGCTGTGGCGGGCGAAGCGGGCGGCGCGGCGGGCACGCAGCGCAAGCAGCGGGACGCGGCACCGGCGGCCATGCCCCGCGGGCGGCGCAGCACCGAGCTGGCCATGCTCATCTTCGCGGTCGCCGTGGTCATGGCGGCTTACGCAGCCACCGGGCTGGGCCTCAACGGAAAGGTCCCGACCGGCATCGTCACCTACGGGGTGGCCTTCGCCGTGCTGGTGTTCGCCGCCCACGTGGCCGTCCGCTACCTCGCGCCCTGGGCCGACCCGCTGCTGCTGCCGCTGGCCACCCTGCTGAACGGGCTCGGCATCGTGATGATCTGGCGGCTCCAGCAGGCGGGGCGGGGCGGCAACCCCGGCTCGGCGATCGTCACCATGTCCTCGTCCACCACGCTGTTCCAGATCATGTGGAGCGCACTGGGGATCGGTGCGTTCGTGGCGGTGCTGGCGATCATCCGCCAGCCGCGCGTTCTGCAGCGCTACACCTACACCTTCGGCGCGATCGGGCTGGTGCTGCTGGTCATCCCCGCCCTGCTGCCCACCTCGATGAGCTCGGTGAACGGCGCCAAGGTGTGGATCAAGCTCGGCGGCCTGGAGGTCCAGCCGGGCGAGTTCGCCAAGCTGGCGCTGGCGGTGTTCTTCGCCGGCTACCTGGTCAGCAAGCGGGACGTGCTCGCGCTCGCCGGCCGCAGGGTGCTCGGCATCGACCTGCCGCGGGCCCGCGACCTCGGGCCGATCCTCATCGCCTGGGCGTTCAGCCTGCTGGTGCTGGTGTTCGAGACCGACGTCGGGCAGTCCGCGCTGTTCTTCGGCCTGTTCCTGGTGATGCTGTACCTGGCCACCCAGCGCAAGTCCTGGCTGCTGATCGGCGGCGCGCTGTTCGCCGCCGGGGCGTTCGCAGCCCAGAAGCTCTTCTACCACGTCCACGTGCGGTTCGAGATCTGGCTGCACCCGTTCACCGCGGCCAACGTGTTCTGCAATCCCGGGGTCAGCTCGCACTGCGCCTCGTCGTACCAGCTGGTGCAGGGCCTGTACGGGATGGGCTACGGCGGCATCCTGGGGACCGGCCTCGGGCACGGCCAGCCGTACGTGACCCCGCTTGCCCAGAGCGACTTCATCATCACCGCCTTCGGCGAGGAGCTCGGCATGACCGGGCTGATGGCGCTGCTGCTCATCTACGGCCTGATCGTGCAGCGGGGCCTGCGCGCCGCCATCGCGGTCCGGGACCCGTTCTCCAAGCTGCTGGTCGGCGGGCTGTCCTTCGTGCTGGCGCTCCAGGTCTTCATCATCGTCGGCGGGGTGACCCGGCTGATCCCGCTGACCGGCATCACCACCCCGTTCCTGTCCCAGGGCGGGTCGTCGCTGGTCGCGAGCTGGATGCTGATCGCCGTGATCATGCGGGTCAGTGACACGGCCCGGCGGCCGGCCCCGCAGCCGATCCAGGACGAAGGGATGACCCAGGTGGTGAGGACGGGATGAGCTGGTGAACCACGCTCTGCGCCGGATCGCGATCCTGGCCCTGGTCCTGTTCGGGCTGCTGCTCATCAACGTCAACTACGTGCAGGCGTTCCAGGGAGCCAGTTACGTCGCCGACCCCGGCAACGGCCGCGCTTTCTCGCAGCAGTTCCAGTACCAGCGCGGGTCGATCGTGACCGCCGACGGCAAGACCATCGCGGCATCCCGGCCGGTCAAAGGCGTCTACAACTACCAGCGCTTCTACCCCGGCGGGCGGCTGTACGCCCCGGTGACCGGCTATGACTCGATCTTCGGGGCGACCGGGATCGAGGAGTCCGAGAACAAGCTGCTGGCCGGCACCGACCCCAAGCTGGCCGTGCGCAACCTGGTGGACCTGATCACCGGCAAGCGCAAGAAGGGCGCCACCGTCGCGCTCACCATCAACTCCGCCGCCCAGCAGGCCGCCTACAACGCCCTGAAGGCGACCGGCCTGCCCGGCGCGGCGGTCGCCATCGATCCGCGCACCGGCGCGATCCTGGCCATGGCGTCCTACCCGACGTTCAACCCGAACCAGTACGCGACCTTCGACGGCACCCAGCTCAACAAGATCGACAAGCAGTACCGGACCAGCCACAGCCAGCCGCTGCTCAACCGGGCGCTCAACGCGACCTTCCCGCCGGGCTCCACCTTCAAGATCGTGACGAGTTCCACGGCGTTCTCGGGCGGCAAGTACAACCCCAGCACGGTGGTCTTCGCCCCGACCAACCTGAAGCTGCCCAACACCAGCAAGCAGCTCATCAACTTCGACAACGAGCCCTGCGGCAGCGGCCGGGTCCCGGTCCTCTACGCGTTCACCGTCTCCTGCAACACGGTGTTCGGCAACATCGGCATGAAGCTCGGCGGCGGCGCCCTGCGCGCGCAGGCGAACAGGTTCGGCTTCAACAACCCGAACCTCACGATCCCGGTGCCGGTCTCGCAGAGCAACTACCCGCCGGTGTCCGACTCCGCGCTGACCGCCTACTCCGCGATCGGCCAGTACAGCGACACGGTGACGCCGCTGCAGGAGGCGATGCTGTCGGCCGCCATCGCCAACAACGGCACCCTGATGAAGCCCTACCTGGTGCAGAAGGTCACGGCGCCGGACCTCACCCCGCTGGAGTCGGCGCAGTCCACCGTGCTGAGCCAGGCGGTGAGCCAGTCGGTGGCGAGCCAGGTCGGGCAGATGATGCGGTCCGTGGTGCAGAACCCCATCGGCACCGCGCACCTTTCCGCTGGCACCGGCGCGGCCGCCAGCCTGAACATCGCCGGCAAGACCGGCACGGCCCAGAATGGCATCAACAATGTCGGGCTGGACGACGCGGTCTTCACCGGATTCGCTCCCTACGGCAACCCAAAGATAGCTATCGGCGTCGTGGTGCAGGGGGGCGGTCTCGGCGCTGACGCGTCCGCCCCCATCGCGGTGCAGACAATCCAGGCCTACCTGGCATACCTGTCGAAGCGGTGAGGTGACAGCGAACATGCCCCTTACCAAACACGAATGCCCCTCCGTGCGGGACCATAGAACCCCGCCCCACGGCTGACTACGACCCGGGACGGTTACGGAAGTGCGAGACATGACACAGCCCCGGCTGCTTGGCGGCCGCTACGAACTCGACGGGGTCGTCGGGCGCGGCGGCATGGCCGAGGTGTACCGGGCGCGAGACATCCGGCTCGACCGCATAGTCGCGGTCAAGACCCTTCGTGACGACCTCGCCCGGGATGCGACCTTCCAGGCCCGGTTCCGCCGGGAGGCCCAGTCCGCCGCCTCGCTCAACCACCCGTCGATCGTCGCGGTCTACGACACCGGCGAGGACAACGCCGGGCCCTCGCACGTCCCGTACATCGTGATGGAGTACGTGGACGGCCGCACACTGCGCGACCTGCTGCGCGACGACCGTCGGCTGCTGCCTGAGCGGGCACTGGAGATCACTGACGGGGTGCTGCGGGCGCTGGACTACAGCCACCGCAACGGGATCGTGCACCGCGACATCAAGCCCGGCAACGTGATGCTGACCCGCAACGGCGACGTCAAGGTGATGGACTTCGGCATCGCCCGGGCGGTCAGCGACGCCCAGGCCACCATGACCCAGACCGCCCAGGTGATCGGGACCGCCCAGTACCTGTCCCCGGAGCAGGCCCGGGGCGAGCGGGTGGACGCCCGCAGCGACCTCTACTCGACCGGCTGCCTGCTGTACGAGCTGCTCACCGGGCGGCCGCCGTTCCTCGGCGACTCCCCGGTGGCCATCGCCTACCAGCACGTCCGGGAGAACCCGGTGCCGCCGTCGCGGCTCGACCCGGAGATCCCGGGCTGGGCGGACGCGATCGTACTCAAGGCCATGGCCAAGAACCCGGCCGACCGCTACCAGTCCGCCAACGACATGCGCACGGACATCAAGCGGGCGCTGTCCGGCGTGCCGGTGGCCGCGCCGACCGGCATGTACGCCCGCACCCAGCGGATGGGCCCGGCGACCCAGATGGGCGGCGGCCCGACCTCGGCCATCCCCGGCTACCAGTACGGGCCCGAGGAGACCTACGGCGGCCCGGGCGGCCGGGGCGGCAACCGCCGGACCGTGCTGTGGTGGGTGCTGGGCGCTCTGGCCGTGCTGCTGGTCGTCGGCGGGGTCGCCTACGCGATCCTGGGCGGCGGCGGCGGCAAGGCCGTGCCGATCGTCAACGGGCAGACGCTCAGCCAGGCCCAGTCGGCCATCACCCGTGCCGGGCTGAAGCCCCGGGTCCACTACGAGACCAGCGACTCGGTGCCGAAGAACCACGTGATCGGCACCAATCCGGCGGGCGGCAACGTGGTCGCGGCCGGCTCGGTCGTCGTCATCGACGTGTCGTCCGGCCCGCAGAAGGTCTCCGTGCCCGACGTCCGCAACAAGTCCCAGCAGGACGCCACCTCGATCCTGCAGAACGCGGGCTTCCAGGTGACCACGCAGCAGTCGCAGAACACCAGCGTGCCGCCGAACACAGTGGTGAAGCAGAACCCGCCCCCGGGCTCAAAGGTCGCCAAGGGCTCCACCATCACCATCTATGTGTCCCCCAGCGGCGGCAATCAGGTCCCCAATGTGATCGGCCAGAACATCGACCTGGCCAAGGGCGAGCTCACGAACGCCGGGTTCCAGGTGAACGTGCAGTACCAGCCGGTCACCGGCGTCCCGGATGGGACCGTGCTGAACCAGAGCCCGCACAGCGGGAGCGGTAAGTACTACCCGGCCGGCACCGTGGTAACGATCACGGTCGCGCAGGCCGCCACCCCGACGCCGACCCCGTCGGCCACCCCCACGGCCACCGCCACCCCGACCATCCCGCTGCCCACCGCGGGCCCCGCCACCGGCGGTAAGCACTAACCCGGCCGGCTGAAGGCCCGGCAGCCACCACCGGCTGCCGGGCCTTCACCGTGCCCGGGCCTTCAGACCGCGCCACCTCCCGGCCCGGGGCCCCAGCGGGGACCGGAGCCGGGTGAGGCAGAGAGCCGGGCACCGGTGCCTGGAAAGGCTCAGGAAGGGCCGGGCAGCGCGCTAGGAGGCCGCTGAACAAAGGGTGGTTTGGGGCGGGAAGAGCGCCGGCAAGACCGTCTGTGCGGTAGTAGGCCAGGCCGCCGAGGGCCGGCAACGTGGTCGCTCTTCCCGCCAGTGCCAG
>JBLMWU010000182.1:0-10028 GCA_050257395.1 Gemmatimonadota bacterium
CCGGCTGATGGCGGTGGACCTGCACACCGCGCAGATCCAGGGCTTCTTCGACGGCCCGGTGGACCACCTGTTCGCGCTGCCGATCCTGGCCAAGTACATCGAGGCCAAGCTGGACCTGTCCCGGGTGACGGTGGTCGCGCCGGACGCGGGCCGGGTGCGGGTCTGTGAGCGGTGGACCGACCGGCTGGGCTGCCCGCTGGCGATCATCCACAAGCGCCGCGACCCGGACGTCGCGCACAAGGTGGCGATGTTCGAGGTGGTCGGCGAAGTCAAGGGCCGCACCTGCATCGTGGTCGACGACATGATCGACACCGGCTCGACGATCATCAAGGCGGCGGAGGCCCTGTTCGAGCAGGGGGCCGCGCAGGTGATCGTCACCGCCACCCACGGCGTGCTGTCCGGCCCGGCGGTGGACGGGCTGAAGAACTCCCAGGTCAGCGAAGTGATCGTGACGAACACCCTGCCGATCCCGGCGGAGAAGCGGTTCGACAAGCTGACCGTGCTGTCGATCGCGCCGCTGATCGCCCGCGCGATCACCGAAGTGTTCAGCGACGGCTCGGTGACCAGCCTTTTCGACGGGCACAGCTGATCACCGGTCCCGCGGAACGCCGGTGGTGACCGGCGGCCGTCCGGACCGCCGATAAAGAGGGAACGAACTGCCCCGTGGCCGGACCAGCCCGCAACGCCGGCCACCATGGATGAGCGATGCCGACGCTCATTGACCTGATCCCGGACGCCCCGGACCCGGACTCCGTGTTCGAGGCCTTCTCAGGCTGGGCGAAGGCGCAGGGCCTGGCGCTGTACCCGCATCAGGAAGAGGCCCTGATCGAGCTCGTGTCGGGCGGGAACGTGATCCTGTCCACCCCGACCGGGTCCGGCAAGAGCCTGGTCGCGGCCGGGGCGCACTTCGCCGCGCTGGCGGACGATCAGCGGACCTTCTACACCGCCCCGGTGAAGGCGCTGGTGTCGGAGAAGTTCTTCGCGCTGTGCGACATGTTCGGCGCCGAGGACGTCGGCATGATGACCGGCGACGCGAGCGTGAACCCGACCGCGCCGATCATCTGCTGCACCGCCGAGGTGCTGGCGAACATCGCGCTGCGCGACGGCGACCGCGCGGACGTGGGCCAGGTCGTCATGGACGAGTTCCACTTCTACGCCGACCCGGCGCGCGGCTGGGCCTGGCAGGTGCCGCTGATCGAGCTGCCGCAGGCGCAGTTCCTGCTGATGTCGGCGACCCTGGGCGATGTCTCCTCGTTCGAGGAAAAACTGACCCTCCGCACCGGGCGGCCCACCGCCGTGGTGAAGTCGGTGCAGCGGCCGGTGCCGCTGATGTACTCGTACGTCACCACGCCGCTGCACGAGACGCTGGAAGAGCTCATCAGCACGCACCGGGCCCCGGTGTACGTGGTGCACTTCACCCAGGCGGCGGCGCTCACCCAGGCGCAGGCGCTGACCAGCGTGAACATCTGCTCCCGGGCGGAGAAGGACGCGATCGCCGACGCGATCGGCCACTTCCGGTTCACGGCCGGGTTCGGGAAGACCCTGTCCCGGCTGGTCCGGCACGGCATCGGCGTCCACCACGCGGGCATGCTGCCCCGCTACCGGCGGCTGGTGGAGACGCTGGCCCAGGCGGGCCTGCTGAAGGTGATCTGCGGCACCGACACCCTCGGCGTGGGCATCAACGTGCCGATCCGCACGGTGCTGTTCACCGGCCTGTCCAAGTACGACGGCAGCCGGGTGCGGCTGCTGCAGGCGCGCGAGTTCCACCAGATCGCCGGCCGGGCGGGCCGGGCCGGGTTCGACGAGGTGGGGTACGTGGTCGCGCAGGCGCCCGAGCACGTGATCGAGAACGAGAAGGCGCTGGCCAAGGCGGGCGACGACCCGAAGAAGCGGCGCAAGGTGGTGCGCAAGAAGCCGCCGGAGGGCTCGATCGGCTGGGGGCAGCCGACGTTCGAGCGGCTGGTCGCCGCGGAGCCGGAACCGCTGAAGTCGAGCTTCGTGGTGACGCACGCCATGCTGCTGAACGTGATCAGCCGGCCGGGCAACGCGTTCGCCGCCATGAAGCACCTGCTGACCAGCAACGACGAGGAGCCTGCGGCCCGCCGCCGGCACATCCACCGGGCGATCGAGATCTACCGGGCGCTGCTGGCGGCCGGGGTGGTGGAGCGGCTGGCCGAGCCGGACGAGCAGGGCCGGTGGGTGCGGCTGACCGTGGACCTGCAGGCCGACTTCGCGCTGAACCAGCCGCTGTCGCCGCTGGCGCTGGCCGCGTTCGGCCTGCTGGACCGGGAGTCGCCGTCCTACGCGCTGGACGTGGTGTCGGTGATCGAGTCCACGCTGGACAACCCGCGCACCGTGCTGTCCGCGCAGCGGTTCAAGGCGCGCGGCGAGGCGGTCGCCGCGATGAAGGCGGAGGGGCTGGACTACGACGAGCGGATGGAGCTGCTCGACGAGGTCACCCATCCGCGGCCGCTGGCCGACCTGCTGGAGACCGCCTACAACCTGTACCGGCGCGGGCACCCGTGGGTCGCCGACTACGAGCTGGCGCCCAAGTCGGTGGCGCGCGACATGTACGAGCGGGCGATGTCGTTCACCGAGTACGTCGGCTTCTACGGCCTGGCCCGCTCCGAGGGCCTGGTGCTGCGCTACCTGGCCGACGCGTACAAGGCACTGCGGCAGACCGTGCCGGAGGAGGCGCGCACCGACGACCTCGCCGACCTCATCGAGTGGCTCGGCGAGCTGGTCCGCCAGGTCGACTCCAGCCTGCTGGACGAGTGGGAGCGGCTGCGCGAGCCCGGCGCGGACCTGACGGCCGCACCGGCGCGGGCCGAGGGGCCGCCCGCGGTCACCAGCAACCCGCGGGCGTTCCGGGTGCTGGTGCGCAACGCCCTGTTCCGCCGGGTGGAGCTGGCGGCCCGCCGCCGCTGGGACGAGCTGGGCGCGCTGGACGCCGCCGCGGGCTGGGACGCCGACGCGTGGGCGGACGCGCTGGAGCCCTACTTCGAGGAGCACGACCAGATCGGCACCGGCCCGGACGCGCGCGGCCCGGCGCTGCTGATCATCGACGAGCAGCCAGGCGCCTGGGCCGTCCGGCAGATCTTCGACGACCCGGCCGGCGACCACGACTGGGGCTTCTCCGCCCGGGTCGACCTCGCCGCCTGCGACGAGGCGGGCGAGGCGGTCATCGAGGTGACCGAGGTCGGCCAGCTGTAGCGCGGCTGCCGCGGTCAGCTTGTGACCGGGTCCGGCCGCTGATATATATGAGCGGCTTTGCCCTCCTGCTCCCCTGCTCCCTGACCCCGGGCGGTGGCGTGTGCGTATTTCCGTGAGACTCGCTGTCTTAATGCCGCTGGCGCTGGCCGCCGGGCTGGCGGGCGGCCGGGCGGTGCCCGCGGCGGCGGCGTCCACGCTGTATGTGGATCAGTCCGCGGCAGTGTGCAGCGACTCGGGGCCGGGCAGCCAGGCCGTCCCGTTCTGCACGATCCAGGCGGCCGCGGACGCGGCGGCCGCGGGTGACACCGTGGCCATCGACGGCGGCACGAACGGCCAGTTGTCCGCGGTCTACCCGCAGGCGGTCACGGTCCGGAACTCCGGGACCGGGCCGGCGCCCATCACGTTCACCGCCATCCGGTCACCGGGCGGGAACGCCCCGGCGGTGGAGCCCGCCTCCGGTGCCCCGTTCACCCTGGACCACGTGCACGACGTCACCCTGTCGGGCCTGACCCTGTGGCCGCGGGGCGCCTCGGACGGCGTGGATGTGACTGGCTCGGCGAACGTGACCCTCGACAAGCTGACCGTCAGCCAGCAGGGGGTCCTGACGGGCACGCCGGACAGCGTGCTCGTGGACGGGGCTTCCTCCGGCGTCACGATCTCGCGCGGCAACCTGGCGGCCACCTATGGCTACGGGGTCCAGGTGCAGCCCGGCGCCAGCAACGTCACAGTGACGACGAACAAGGTCGGGGCCTCACCCGGCGGCGGGATCTCGGTCAGCGGCGCGGCCGGCGCCGTGGTCACCAGCAACTCGGTCCTTACCTCATGTGGCCCGGGCATCAGCGTCGACGGCAACTCGACCGCGACCGTGGAGAACAACGGGGTGGCCGCGGCCACCCCCGGGTCGTCCTGCGCGGTCCCCGCCGCTGCCCTGTCGGTGAGCGCTGCCGCGGCCGGTGGCGTGCACAGCGACTACAACGCGTTCCTGGTCAGGTCGCCGCACCCGGAGTACTCCTGGGCGGGCACCAGCTATTCGTCCGCGGCCGGGTTCGCGGCGGGGACCGGCCAGGGGACACACGACCTGGACGTCACGACCGCGCCGGTCGGTCCCCCGCCGGAGGGTTCGCCGCTCATCGACTCCGCTGACTGCTCCGCCCCTGGCGAGCTGTCCACGGACATGGCGGGCCACCCGTACGTGCGCGACCCGCTGGTGGCCCACACCGGCACCGGCACCTGCTACGCGGACCGCGGCGCGGTGGAACGCGAGGACGGCCTGGCCGCGAACTTCACCAGCACCACCGCGCTCAAGGGCGTCGCCCCCCTCGCCGTCACGGTGACCGTCCCGGCGGCGCAGACCAGCAGCTGGAACGAGCCGGTCAGCTACACCGCCGACTTCGGGGACGGCGGCGGCCCGGGCACGGTGGCGGCCGGCGCCACGGTCAGCCACACCTACGCCACGCCGGGGCAGTACACGATCACGTTCACCGCCGCCGACACGGGGGGCACGACAGCTACGGCCATCGACCCGGTGGTGGCCGGGACCACAGCCGCGCCGGCCGCCTCGCTGGCCGCGGCGCCGGGCACGGCCAGCCTGCCGTCCGGCACGGCGATCGTGCCGGACACGGCCGTCCTGCAGGCGCCCGCGGTGTCAGACGCGTGGGAGGTGGCATCCCGCTCGGTCAGTTTCGGCGACGGCCTGACCCAGGCCGCCGGGACCGGGCCGGTCACCCTGACCCACCAGTACCAGCAGCCCGGCACCTACGCCGCCACCATGACCCAGACTGACCTGCTGGGCCGCACGTCCACCGCGACCGCGACCATCACCGTGGGGGACGAATACCAGCCGGCCGGGCCGTCCGCCGACTACTCCGGGACGCTCGCCTCACACCAGGTGCTCAAGCTCACCGCCGCGGCGCTGCACGCGCTGGGCTGGGTCGACCGGGTGGCGCTGCGGCTCACGGTCACCAATCCGGCCGCGGCCGGTTCCGTGGCTGTGTACGGCAACGGCGATGCGCGGCCCACGGCCGGCGCGCTCGACTTCACGGCCGGCCAGTCCGCATCGAACCTGGTGCTGCCCCCGATCGGCAACCAGGCCGTGGACTTCTACAACGCCAGCAGCAAGGCCATCAAGCTGTCGGTCGCCACGGTGGGCATCCAGGGCGGCGGCCAGGACGGCGACACCTACGCCCCGGCCGCCCCGGTCCGGATCCTCGACACCAGCACCGGCCTCGGCGCCCCGAAGCGGGCCGTGCCCGCGCACGGCAGCCTCACCCTCGCGGTGGCGGGCAGCCACGGCGTCCCGGCCGCGGCGGCCGCCGCGGTGCTGGACGTCACCGCGAAGGGCGGCACCACGGGCGGCTACCTCACGGCCTACCCGCACGGCGCCGCGAACCCGGGGACACACGATGTGGCCTGGGGCAAGGGGAAGGCAGCGACCGGCCTGGTCGTGGTGCCGCTGACGGACGGCAGCGTGGTGCTGCACAACGCCAGCAGCGGCACCGTGAACATGGCCGCCGACCTGGTCGGCTACTACCATCTCCACGGCACCGGCTCGGTGTTCCTGCCCTCGGCCGACACGGTCACCGGGCTGGTCATCGGGCCGAAGCACGCGCTGAAGGTGCAGATCAGCGGGCGGCCCGGCATCCCGTCCGCTGGCATCTCGGCGGTGGCCGCGAACCTGACCGCCAGCGGCGCCACCGCGGGCGGGTCCATCACCGCCTACCCGGACGGCGCGAGCAAACCGGGGACGTCGGTGCTGAGCTTCGCGGCGAACCACACCACGGCCGCGACCGCGCTCGTCCCGGCCGGCGCCGACGGCGCGGTCGAGCTGTACAACTCCGGTGCCAGCCCGGTGACCGTGCGCCTCGACCTGGCCGGGGTCTGCTACCAGTACGCCACTGTCCCGTAGGGGCGCCGTCCCGTAGCGGCCGGCGCCGGCCGGCATCTGCCGGAGAAGGGTTTTACCGGCGCCGGCCGGCTTACGGGAGGCCCTGGCCCGCCCCTGCAGCGGGAGCGGAGGGGTGGCCGCCGTCCCCCGTTCCCCGCACGTGCGGGGAAACAACGGCCACCCCTGCTGTGAGCCGGGGGGTGACCGCTGTCCCCGCCCCCGCACGTGCGGAGAGCAACGGCCACCCCGCTCCGCGAGGACCGCCGCCACAGTCCCTCGGTCTTCGCAGTCGCGTGGGACGGGTATCCGCGGTGCCCGCGGCTGGTGGCCGCCGGGCGGGAAACCCAGCCTCGGACCGCGCCCCGCGTAGCGGTCCGGTGCGGGTTTCGTTGCCGTTTCGTACTCGCCGTGGCGAATATGAGGCTGCCAGCGCCACATTGAGTCACCATTAAGGGGTGATTGAGCCGATCCGCCCGGCCGCGTTCAGGATCCTGGGGACGCTGGAGGTCCGGGCGGGCGACGGGGACGAGTGGACCGGGGTCGGGGCGCCGAAGCAGCGTGCGCTGCTGGCCGCGCTGCTGCTGCGGCCTGGCCAGACCGTGGCGACCGAGCGCCTGATCGACGAGGTCTGGGGTGACGGCGTCAAGGTCCCGGCGCGGGCGGCGAACCTCGTCAGCGTGTACATGCATCACCTGCGCAAGCTGATCGGGGACACCGACGGCACGGTGCTGGTCACCCGGTCGCCCGGCTACCGGGCCGAGCTGCCGCCGGGCGCGCTGGACGCGCAGCGGTTCGAGGAGCTGACCGCCGCGGGCCGCCGCGAGCTGGCGGCGGGCAACCCGGCGCAGGCGGCCCCGCTGCTCGCTGATGCGCTCTCCCTGTGGCGGGGCCGGGCGCTGGCCGACGTGCCGGCCTCGGCACTGATCTCCGCGGAGGCCGCCCGGCTGGAGGACGCCCGGATCGAGGCGCAGGCGCTGCGGATCGAGGCCGATCTGCGGTGCGGCCGGGGCGGCGAGGTGGTGGGCGAGCTGCGGCGGCTGCTGGCCGACAACCCGCTCCGCGAGGAGCTGTGGGCGCTGCTGATGCAGGCGCTGCACGGCGCCGGGCTGTCCGCGGCGGCGCTGGCGGAGTACGCCCGGGCCCGGGAGATCATCGCCGACGAGCTCGGCGTCGATCCCGGTCCCCGCCTCCAGCAGATCTACGCCGCGATCCTCAGCGCCGACGCGGACGCGGGCGCCGGGCCGCCCGCCGCCGGCGCTGACCAGGCGGCCGCCGGTACTGACCAGGCGGCGGCAGACGATCAGCCCGCGGCACCGGCGCCGGCGCAGCTGCCCGCCGACATCGCCGACTTCACCGGCCGGGCCGGCCAGGTGGACCAGCTGTGCGCGCTGCTGGCCGGCGAGGGTCGCGAGGACAACCCGGAGGCCGTCCCGGTCGTGGTCGTGGTCGGTTCCGGCGGACTCGGCAAGACCACCCTCGCGGTGCACGCGGCGCACCTGCTGGCCGCCCGGTTCCCCGACGGCCAGCTGCACGTGAACCTGCTCGGCGCGACCCAGCCGGTCAGCCCGGCGGAGGTGCTCGCCCGGTGCCTGCGCGATCTCGGGGTGGACCCGGCGCACATCCCGGCCGGGGAGGAGGAGCGGGCCGGGACGTTCCGGACCAGGCTGGCAGGCCGGCGGGTGCTGGTGGTGCTGGACGACGCCCGCGATGCGGCCCAGGTCCGGCCGCTGCTGCCAGGCAGCGCCAGCTGCGCGGTGCTGATCACCAGCCGCAGCCGGTTGCCGGAGCTGGTCGGCACCCGGATCCTGGACCTGGAGGTGCTGCCAGCAGAGGAGGCCCGCACCCTGTTCGCCCGGGTCGCCGGGGAGCAGCGGGCCGCCGCCGAGCCCGCCGACACCGACCGGGTGCTGGCCGCCTGCGCGGGCCTGCCGCTGGCGATCCGGATCGCGGGCGCCCGGCTGGCCGCCCGCGGCGGGTGGAACGTGCACTACCTGGCGGGCCGGCTGGCTGACGAGCGCCGCCGCCTGGACGAGCTGCGGGCGGGGAACCTGGCGGTGCGCGCCTCGTTCGAGGTGAGCTTCTCCAGCCTGAGCAGCGCGGCCAGGCCGGGCGGGGTGGACCCGGCGCACGCGTTCCGGCTGCTGGGCGTGTGGACCGGCCCGTCGGTCCCGCTGGGCGCCGCGGCGGCGCTGCTCGGGGTTGATGAGGCGGACGCCGCGGACGCGCTGGAGGTGCTGGTCGACGCGCACCTGCTGGACGAGCCCGAGCCGGACCAGTACCGCTTCCACGACCTGCTGCGCGTCTACGCCGCCGACCGCGCCCGCGCCCAGGAAACGGACGAGGACCGGCACGCCGCGATCACCCGCGTCCTCACCTGGTACCTGCACACGGTGGAAGCCGCGGCGCGCGTGATCTCGGCGCAGCGTGCCCAGGTCCCGCTGGACCCGCCCCCGCCTGACGTGGCCCCACTGACGTTCGTCTCCATGGACGATGCCCTTGACTGGTGTGAAGCGCAGCGGCCTGGGCTGATAGCCGCCACGAAACTGGCCGCCGACGCGGGCCTTCATCAGATCGCCTGGCAGTTGCCTGCCGCCGCCATGAGCTTCTTCTACCGGCACAGCCATTGGACGGACTGGGTGTCAGCGCACGAGGTGGGTCTGGCCAGCGCCCGCATCCTGGGCGATCGGCTCGCTAAGGCGTGGATGCTCAACAACCTCGGCATGGCCTACGGTTCGAAGCGGCTAGGGGAGTCGGTTGCCTGCTTCGAGCAAGCGCTGGCGCTCTACCGGGAGCTTGGCGATCCGCGGGGCGAGACCCGGGCCGCTAATAACGTCGCCAATGCCTACTTTCAGCTGGGGCGGTTCGAGGAGGCCCTTGATGCGGCCCAGCGATCACTCGGCATCCAGCGGCGGCTGGGCAACCGCTACGGGGAAGGGATCGCGCTGAACCTGCTGGGATGCGCTTCCCGGGAGTTGTTGCGGTACGACGCGGCTGTGGATCACTTGCAGCAGGCTCTGGCCGTCTTCCGCGAACTTGGTGATCCGATGGTGGAGGCAGACTCGCTGAGTGATCTCGGAGAGGTATACCTGCACATGGGGGAGTCGGGCAATGCTCTCGCATGCCTGCGGGAGTCGCTCGGGATCTGGCGAAGCTCCGGCAACCGGCACGGGGAGGCGACTGCCCTGTACCGGCTCGGTATGGCCATCCACCAGTCTGGCGATCTGGCTGCGGCACGTGGGACATTTTCCGAGGCGCTGCAGCTGTTCGAGAAACTCGGAGATCATGATCAGGCTGACCAGGTGCGTCTGTCGCTGGGGAAGATTGCGACGAGGGCGAGCTAGTCAGTAAGTGCGTTGTCACCTGTTAGTTCGGTCAAAGACCTATTTGCCTATATGCGTGCCTACTACGCTACGAGCGTCTTATGTTGAGGCCGTCCTGACTGACACACGGACGGCAACGGGGATGAAAGGACAGATCATGGGGGACACCCAGCCCGCGGAGCCCGAGCAGCAGCCAGTCGACGAGCAGGCCGCGGCAACCACCAGCACCCCGGACCCGCAGCAGCCCGTGCCTCCGGCACCTGATGATGACGGCGGTATCAAGCCGGACAACGTTTGGCACGAGTAACCCGGTCAAACAGCTGCAGCGGCGCTGTGCTCCCAGGGGGTGACCCCGGAGCACGGCGCCGTTTGCTGTGGCTGGGTGTTCGGCTGCGGCGCCATCTCCGGCTTCCACCAGGCTGAATCCGGGGGTGCGCGGCGGGCTGTCAACTTCTTTCCGGGATGAGGTCACGGTCGGGGTGGCGGCGCGCACTAAGTGACGAGACTCCGCACCGGGTGCGGCGCTGACCCGCTGCCAGCCACGGGACAAGGGCGGTCACGGATGAACGCAACGCTGGCCCCGCCGGGAAGCGCGGCCACGGCAGTCCCTT
>JBLMWU010000183.1:0-8212 GCA_050257395.1 Gemmatimonadota bacterium
GGCATCGAGCTGACCGTGCTCAACCGGGGCGCCACCACCGCCCGCCCGCTGCCCGCCGGGGTCACGGTGCTGCGCGGCGACATCCGCGACCCGGCGTCGGTGCGCGCGGCGCTCGGCGGCCGCGAGTTCGACGCGGTGGTGGACTGGGTGGCGTACACCCCGGAGCATGTGCGAGCGGACATCGCGATGTTCCGCGGCCACACCGGCCAGTACGTGTTCATCAGCTCCGCCTCGGCGTACCAGACCCCGCCGTCCCGGGTGCCGGTCACCGAGTCCACCCCGCTGCGCAACCCGCACTGGGCCTACTCCCGCGGCAAGATCGCCTGCGAGGACGTGCTGGTGGCGGCCTACCGGGAGGAGGCGTTCCCGGCCACGATCGTCCGGCCCTCGCACACCTACGACAAGACGATGATCCCGCTGGAAGGCGGCTGGACGGCGGTCGGCCGGATGCGGCAGGGCAAGCCGGTGGTGGTGCACGGGGACGGCACCTCGCTGTGGACGCTGACCCACCACCGTGACTTCGCGCAGGGTTTCGTCCCGCTGCTCGGCCATCCCCGCACCCTCGGCGAGGCCTTCCACATCACCTCGGACGACGTGCTCACCTGGGACCAGATCACCCGGGCGCTGGCGGCCGCGGCCGGCGTCACGGCCGACATCGTGCACGTCCCCTCGGACGCCATCGCCGCGGTCGACCCGGACTGGGGCGCCGGCCTGCTCGGCGACAAGGCGCACTCGATGGTCTTCGACAACACCAAGCTGCGCGGCGTCGTGCCCGGCTACCGGCCGGTGATCGGATTCGAGCAGGGAGCCCGCGAGATGGTCGCCTGGCACGAGGAGGACCCCGCCCGCCAGCAGGCCGATCCGCGGATCGACGCCGCCATTGACAAGCTCATCGGCATGTACCGGCCCCGCTGACGCCACCGCCTCGGGATTGCCGGACAACCGGAGATTTCTGGTTAATCGCGTATTGTCAACCCGCTGCAGAAACGACGTCGAGCTGAACCTCAGCGCCCCGGGCAGCTACGGCTACTACGGCATCGACAACATCATCACCGCCTGCCCGGAGACCGGCGGCTTCGTGATCAACTTCGGGAACGGCTCCCCCGGCTCCTGCGCCGGGACCCCGGTGGTCACCACCGGCGGCTGGTACCGGTTCGTGTTCATGTTCAGCAACGTGGGCGGCAACGCGTACCTGACCGAGTCCGTGCGCAGCGAGCCCACCGGGGCGCTGGTCGCCACCAGCGGCCCGCAGCCCGTCGGCGGCAGCCCACGCCCATCACCCACTGGGGCGGGCCGGGCTACTTCTGGCTGCCGACCCTCCAGGTCAGCGGCATGCCGCTGGCCAACTTCGCGCTGCAGCTCGGTCAGCACCCCGGTGGCCACAAGCCCTGATCCCGCTGGCTGACGGCGATGAGGGCCGGGGCGGCCGCCCCGGCCCTCATCCGTGCCCGCGGCGGGTCAGGACGCCGGCGCCGGATCCGGCAGCCCCGGTGCCGGGCCGCGGCCCACGCCGGTGGTGGACACGGCCCGGACGACCAAGATGAGCAGGACGGCCGCGGCGGCCTCGAAGACCTTGCTGAGCAAGGTCGAGCCCGGCGACAGGGTGATCCCGGCATTGCTGAATGACCCCGCCTGGTTGCTGTACAGCCAGAAGCCGGTGAACCAGGTCAGCAGCCAGCACACCCACCAGGCGGCCGGCAGCCAGGCCGGCCGCTTCCGCTGATCATCCGGCAGGCCCGCCCGCCAGATGTCGGCCATGATCATGTACGGGAAGAACAGGAAGACCACCGGCACGAACCAGGCGCCGATGGCCCAGCCCGGCGCCCAGCGCTGGCGCCAGCCCCAGCCGCCGGCGTCCTGCCGCGCCCGGTAGAACCACACGATGAACACCGGGACGAGCGGCAGGTACAGCAGCAGCACCAGGGCCTGCACGGGGGACACGGCGATGGAGACGAGCGAGGCGGCAGCCATCAGCCCGAGCAGGATCTGGGTTGCCGTGGCCAGCCCGCCGAGTGGTGAGAACGCGACCGGCGCGGCCGTCGGCAGACCAGGGCCGGGCGGCACCCACCCGTACTGGGGCGGCTGGCCCGCCCCGGGCGGCTGATACCCGTGGGACGGCGGGGGCGGCGGCCCGCCCGCCGCCGGCGCCGCCCCGGCGGCGGCACCGCAGCGCTGGCAGGAGGCGGCTCCCGGCGCCAGCTCAGCCCCGCATGCCTGACAGTTCATGGGACTCCCTCGGCCAGCCCTCCCGCCGACGCTGGCACAGTACAAGAGCACCGGTCCCACCGCCATAGCGGACGCGAGGGCGCATAACATGCCCGCACCGCGGGGCCGCGTCCCCGGCCGCGCCCGGGCTGCCCGGTCAGCAGTGCCCGACCTGGCCGGCGCCCGGCACCGAGGTCAGGCCCGGCGCCTGCACCAGCCCGAGCTGCGCGGGATCGGCCAGCTGGTCCTGCGGGATCGTGAGCTGGTGCGGCACGCCCCCGGCGTACGGGTCCGGCGGCCGCGGGTGGCTGTCCAGATAGCAGGCGAGCAGCGCCGCGAGGGTCCGCTGCCCCGCCTGGTTGGGATGGAACGAGCCGCCGTTGATGGGGTTGGGGAAATTGAGGTACGGCTTTATCGCGTTCGTGTACTGGCCGCTCGCGCCGCACGGCTCGTGCCCGTCCCAGATCGCCACCGGGGACACGTACTCGATGTGCGCCGCCACCGCTTCCTCGTAGGTGCGGTCGTTGAACGCGTCCTCCAGCGCCCGGATCCCGCTCCGTTCGTGCACGCTGAGCCGGTTCAGGATGCTGGAGCACATCGGCGGGATGAACGGGAAACCCGGTGCCGCGGTCTTCGGGAACAGGTACGGATATCCCACGGCGACGATCCGGGCGTTCGGGAAGTCGTGCCGCAGCACCGCGAACAGCGCCGCGTCCTGCCGCCCGATCTGCTCGATGGTGGCCGGGCCCCACTGGGTCAGCATCTGCCCGGGCGCGATCGGCCGGGCCGTCGCCTCCTTGACCCCCGGCGGCGGGAAGGTCTCCTCCAGGCAGTTGCCGGAGCTGACGCAGGCCGAGACCACCTTGGAGAAGATCGCGTTGTTGCCGCCGATGGTGAGGGTGACCAGCCCGACCGACGGGTCGACCTGCCCGCTGATCTGCGGCGGGACGACCGTCGCCCGCTGGGTCGGCCGGAGGATGCCGCTGATCACCGCGCCGGAGCAGGCGGTGAAGCTGAACGGGACCTGCGGGTCGCTGGCCCGCAGCAGCCGGTCGAGCAGCACCGGGTAGGCGCTGTCCACCGACCGGTCGCAGGCCGTCAGCGCGGTGCCCGGCGCGAACGGCGGCAGTCCCTCGCCAGCGGAGTAGGAGTCGCCAAGGGCGACGTAGCCGCCGTGGATGCCGGTGAGCGCCGCGGGCATGGCGTGCGCGGTGGCGCCCGCGCCGTTCTCGGCTGCCGCCGAGATGCCCAGGTAACCGGCGGCGATGACCACCCCCAGCGCCCCGCCGACCAGGCCGGACAGCGGCGTGAAGCAGCGCCACATCTCGTAGTCCTCGCCCGGGTGGTGGGGCCACAGCGACCACTTCGGATGCCCGGTCCGGCCGGGGCGGCGGCCGCCGACGGTCACCGCGGGCCAGGCCCACCAGGCGCCGATAGCCAGGCCGGCCAAGGCGGCCGTCAGGAAGTACCAGCGCCCGGGGCCGCTGTCGGAGGTGAACAGCCACCAGGCGACGAAGCCGTCGATGCCGGCCATGAGCGCCAGCGCCGCGTACAGGAAGACGTGGTCGATGCCGCGCAGCCGGGTCCAGTCGGGATGCCTGATTTCCACAAAGGTGCCGCTGCCGAGCGCACCGGCACTGATATTCGCCAGAAAAGCGAAGATAACCCCCAATGTGCCGACAACAGCCGTCCCGGCCAGCGGCGCCTGGCCGAGCGCCGCCCAGAAAACCAGGACGAACATGACAATGAGTGCTGCCGCCAGCACAATGAGGTCCGGCAGCCGCCACTCCCGTTTCGGGCCGCCGCCCGGGAGCGGCGTGCTTTCGCTGGAGGCGGGGGTTTCGGTGCTCGCCATCGAGGCCCTTCAATTCACAGTGGCGGGTGGCCTCAGCGTAGTCCGTTCACTCAATGACGTCATTAATCTGTTCCTGGCATTCCGCCGGGCGCGGCAGCGGGACTTGCGGGCCATCCTGGCGGCTCGCGGAAATCCACTCGTCGATACGCTCCCACCAGTCATAAAGCCATTGGATCTGCGCCTCCCGGCTGGCCGACCGGGGCACCTCGCCCACCGGCACCCGCCACCAGCGCGCCCGCACCACCTGGTTCACCGGCAGGCTCCGCCACACGTCGCTGACGGTCACCAGCCGGTCCAGGCCGGCGTGCGCCACGAAGATCACATCCGCGTCCGGGCACGCGGCGATGGCCGCCAGCGCACCCCCGGTGCGCGGCGCGAGCAGGTTGGGCATGTCCCGGGCCCGGGCCGCCAGGTCCTCGCGGCCCACCCGTTCCAGCCGCCGGATGGCGCGCAGCCACCGGTTCGGGGTCCAGTTGCCGCCCTCGGGGAAGATCACCAGCGCGCCCAGCTGGTCGAGGCCGCGGGCCAGCCGCTCGATCTGCTCGATGAACGTCTGCTCGCCGGTCCGGCGGTGGTGGATGAACACGTTGGGCAGCCGGTTCGCGATCACGTCGAGGCCCGGGTCCAGCTGCAGGCTGGCCTTCATGACGACCCGCGGCCGCCGCCCGTAGCCGGTGAGCAGATGCCGCACCAGCAGGAACGAGTCACCCGGCCCGGCGTGACGGCTGAGCACGATCACCGGCCGGGCGAGCCGCGCCGCCTGCTCCTGCGGGGTCAGCTCCGGCTCGTCCACCTCGACCCGGATCCCGAACGCGCGGCTGGCGCTGCGGAAGATCAGGTCCAGGAACCACCGCATGATGGCGTAGTGCCGGGCCTGGAACGGCTCGGTGTGCAGGCGGCCGCCGAACCCGCTGGCCAGCCACAGCCCCAGGCACATGAACAGGGTCACGGTCTCGGCGGCGAACCAGACCAGCGCGAAGAACAGCAGCCGCAGCCCGCGCAGGCGGCCCGGCCGCGACAGCCCGAGCACCCCGACCACCACGGCCAGGGCGGCCAGCAGCGGGAAGAGCACCACCAGGGCGACCGCGATGACGATCGCCAGCGGCGCCAGCACGAGCCTGCGCACCAGCCGCGGTGGGAGCATGGGCTCCTCCGGTCCTCGTTGGCCGGGTCAGGAGCCGGCCAGCCCGGCGAGGTACCGCGCGGACGCCGTGTAGGCGCGCTCGATACTCGCTCCGACCTTAGTCTTGTCCCGGTAGCGCAGCTGCGACAGATCCGGTGGCCGCCGGTCTGCTCCCGCGGGCAGCACATGCACCCGCACGTCGCCGGGCAGCCCCGACATCTCCTCGTGGAAGCGGTGCCGGCGGGCGATCTCGAACGCCACCAGGCCCACCTCCCACGGGCGGCGGGGCACGGCCAGCGGCCGCTCGATCCGGCCCACGTGCAGCACGTAGATGGTGCCCGCGCCGAGCGCGACCGCCCGGCCTACCGGGATCGAGTCCACCAGCCCGCCGTCGAAGAAGTGCTCGCCGTCCAGCTCGACCGGCGGCAGCAGCCCCGGCACGGCGCAGGAGGCGAGCACCGCGGGCACCAGCGGCCCGCTGCTGAACCAGCGGGCGCAGGCACCCTCGATGCTGGCCGCGACGCAGTGGAACGGCAGCGCCAGGTCGGCGAAGCCGGCTCCGGGCAGGGCCGCGGCGAGCAGCTCACGCAGCGGCTCGAGCGAGTGCAGATGCGTGCCCGACCGCAGCAGCCGCACCGCCCGGCCCCACAGTGCCTCGCTGAACGCCCCCCGCAGCGCGTCGCCCTGCCACATCGCCTGCAGCCGCTCCGCCGCCCCGGCCGGGTCGGCCGCCACCAGCGCGCCGTTGATCGCCCCGACCGAGGTGCCGACGACCAGGTCGGGCCGCACCCCGGCCTCGGACAGCGCCCGCAGCATCCCGACCTCATGAGCGCCCAGCAGCCCGCCGCCGCCGAGCACGAACGCGGTCTTCACCCGTCCACCCAATCAGACCGGCCCGCGTGGCCATATGCTCCCCGGGTGGCGGCAGGCCGGTACGAGTCGTGGTTTCTCAGCGCGCGGGATCCGGACGCTGAGCGGGCGCTGTGGATCCGGCACACCCGGCACCGGCCGCGCAGCGGCCCCGGGACCGCCGCCCTGTGGTGCACCGTCGCCGGTCCGGGCCAGCGGCCGGTGGCGGTCAAGCAGGTGTTCGCCGCGTTCCCGCCGGACGCGGCCGCCGGGCCGGGCCGCTTCCGGGGCGCGGCCACCCTGGCCGGCCAGCCGGCCTCGTGGGATCTCACCGTCACGGCCGGCGAGGCGCCGCTGCGGCCGCTGCGGCCCGCCCTGCTGGAACGGGCGCCGCTGCCGCGCACCAAGCTGGTCGCCAGCGTGCCGGACGGGCTGGTCTCCGGCACCCTCACGGCGGCCGGCCAGGAGATCGCGGTGGCCGGGTGGCGCGGCACGGTCGGGCACAACTGGGGATCCGAGCACGCCGACAGGTGGGTGTGGCTGCACGCCGACAGCTTCCCGGACGCACCGGGCGGCTGGCTGGAGCTGGTGCTCGCCCGGATCCGGGTGGGCAGGGCGCGGTCACCGTGGACGGCCATGGGCGCGCTCGGCCTCGGCGGCCAGCGGGTCGCCCTGGGCGGGCTGGGCCGCCGGGTCCGGGCCAGTGTGCGGCCGGGCGGCCTGCGGGCCAGCGTGCCCGCGGCGGGCGGGCGGCTCGAGCTGACCGTGACCAGCCGCGACGAGGACGCCGTCGCGGTCCCGTACGCCGACCCGTCCGGCGGCAGCCGCACCGTCCGGCACGCGCTCCTGGCCTCGGTCAGCCTCACCCTGCACCGGCGCGGGCAGGCCGGCCTGGCGCTGGCCACCAGCCACGGCGCCTACGAGTACGGCACCAGCGGGAGCAGCCAGGACCTGGCCGGGCTCGCGGTGACGCCGCTGCCCGCCGGCTGACCGTCCCGCCCGCTGACCCGCGCCGCGGTTGACGCCGCCGCGCTGGAGCCCGAAGCTGTCATCATCCGCCTGTCCGGG
This sequence comes from Gemmatimonadota bacterium, assembly GCA_050257395.1. Classification (GTDB taxonomy): domain Bacteria; phylum Actinomycetota; class Actinomycetes; order Streptosporangiales; family Streptosporangiaceae; genus JAIRTY01. The sequence continues at coordinate 7,101 of JBLMWU010000183.1, forward strand.
TTGTCCCGGATAGCGGGGTATGGGGCGGTCCGGGTGCGCCAGCGCAGCCACCGGGACCTGGCGCACATCGGCACGGCCCGGCGTTTGGCACCGGGATGCGGAGGGCGGGCGCGGTGACGGCGCTGAACACCGATCGGCTTCCGGTGCGGCTGGTCCCGCTGGTCGGGCGGCAGCGGGAGCTGCAGGAGGTGGTCGACTCCCTCGCCCGCAGCCGGCTGATGAGCCTGACCGGGCCCGGCGGCACCGGCAAGACCCGGCTGGCGCTGGCCGCCACCGGCGCGGCGCGGTCCCTGCCGGCCCCGGGCGCGATGCCCGCCCTCACCGAGCTGGCCGGGTTCGACGCGCTGCGGTTCTTCGAGCAGCGGGCACAGCTCGTGCTGCCGTCGTTCGGGCTCACGGACGGCAACGCCGCCGCGGTGCTGCAGGTGTGCCGGCGGCTGGACGGGCTGCCGCTGGCGATCGAGCTGGCGGCGGCGCGGATGCGGGTGATGTCGGCGGACCAGCTCGCCGAGGGCCTCGACGACATCTTCACCGTGCTGGTGGGCGGCTCGCGCACGGCGCCCGCCCGGCACCAGGCCCTGCGGGCCACCCTGGACTGGAGCCACGACCTGCTCGACCCGGACGAGCGGGCGGCGTTCCGGCGGCTGGCCGTGTTAGCCGGCGGGTTCACGCTGAGCATGGCGGGCCCGGTCGCCTGCGGCGACGACATCGGGCCGGAGCGGACGCTGGAGCTGCTCACCCGGCTCGCCGACAAGTCGCTGCTGCGGGTGGATCACGGTGGCGCCCGGGTCCGGTACCACCTGCTCGCCACGGTCCGGGACTACGCGCGTGAGCGGCTGGCGGACGCGGGCGAGCAGGAGCAGGCCCGGCGGGCGCACCTGCGGGTATGCGTCGAGCTGGCGGAGCAGGCCGCCGCCCGCATCGAGGCCGACAAGCAGGAGCCGGGCAGCCTGGAACGCGAACTGGACCGGCTGGACGCCGAGACGCCGAACCTGCGGGCGGCACTGGAGTACGCCCGCCAGGCCGGCGACGCCGTCGCGGGCCTGCGGATCGCCGGGCCACTCGGCCGGTACGCCTACCTGCGCGGCCACTACGCCGAAGTCCGGCAGTGG
>JBLMWU010000184.1:0-32656 GCA_050257395.1 Gemmatimonadota bacterium
CCCCACGAGCCCCCCCGGGCCGGGATGGTCCCGGGGCGGCTCTGGTTATGACCGTGCGTACGTCAGGACAGCGCTCAATTACACAAAGTTGCTGTCTGCTTGCAGGGGGTTGTTGTCGGGGGTCTACCGGTCGGCAGCGCCGGCGGGCTTGCCGGGCTGCAGCCGCTGGGTCTCGTCCTGGATCTCAGTCGCGATCTTGGCCAGCGCGTCAGCGTGCTGGCGGCCGTGGTGCGCGCAGAAGAACAGTTCGCCGGATCCCGGCAGCACGGCGCGCACATACGCCTGGGCGCCGCACCGGTCGCACACGTCCATGGCGGTCAGCGGCCGGCTTGGGGCCATGGCTCCGGTCATGTCGCCTCCCTCACGTCGTGCCGCCGGCTCGGTATCCGGCTGACCTCGTTTGCCGTTTGTCATCTCGTGTGTGACAACAGCTACCCGGGTTTCTGGCTTCCCGTCCTGCAGTCAGTACGCCCAGAGCGAACGCCTCCCGGATCCGCGATCCTAACCTGCCCAACTGAAACTCTATCCTTCGCGTTGTCCCAGGTGACCGGGTATGTCCCCGGCGTGGCGACACGCGACACCCCACTTTGGCGGCTAGTCTGCGATCACGTCAACCCGGGCGCGCCATCCGCGCCCAGCTGAGGAGAGAACCCCCGTGACCGCCGTCCGTGAAGCCCCCGCCGGGCTGCTGAGCCCGGCTGCCGCGCTGGCTGCCGACGGGTACACCGCACGCCACCTGTCCGTCCTGGAGGGCCTGGAGGCCGTCCGGAAGCGGCCGGGGATGTACATCGGGTCCACCGACGGCCGCGGCCTGATGCACTGCCTGTGGGAGATCTTCGACAACGCCGTGGACGAGGCGCTGGCGGGCCACTGCACCGCCGTCGAGGTCGTGCTGCACGCCGACGGGTCGGCCGAGGTCCGCGACAACGGCCGGGGCATCCCGGTGGACAAGGAGCCCAAGACCGGCCTGAGCGGCGTGGAGCTGGTGATGACCCGGCTGCACGCGGGCGGCAAGTTCGGCGGCGGCTCCTACACCGCCTCCGGCGGCCTGCACGGGGTCGGCGCCTCGGTGGTCAACGCCCTGTCGGCCCGGCTGGACGTGACGGTCAGCCGGGACGGCCACGAGTGGGCGGCCAGCTTCCGCCGCGGGGTGCCCGGCGAGTTCAGCGGGCCGGAGCCGGCCGCCGGCTTCAGCCGCGGCAGCGGGCTGCGCAAGGTCCGCAAGGTGGCCAGGAAGGTCACCGGCACCACCGTCCGGTTCTGGCCGGACCCGCAGGTGTTCGTGAAGGACGCGCAGTGGAGCTTCGAGGCGCTGCGCCAGCGCGCCCAGCAGACCGCCTACCTCGTGCCCGGGCTGGCCATCCGCATCCGCGACGAGCGGCCCGCGGGCAAGCGGCGCAGCGCGGCCGCTGACGGCGACGGGGCCGGCGGCGGCGCGCCGGAGGCGGACGGGGAGGCCCGGGAAGCCGAGTTCCGGTTCGACGGCGGCATCAGCGAGTACTGCGACCACCTGACGGCCGGCGAGAAGGTGACCGACGTCATCCGGCTGACCGGCACCGGCAGCTTCACCGAGACCATCCCCGTGCTCGACGACCGCGGCCATCTCACCCCGACCGAGGTGGACCGGGAGCTCGCCGTGGACGTGGCCCTGTGCTGGAGCACCGGCTACGACACGGTGCTCCAGTCCTTCGTGAACGTGATCGCCACCCCGAAGGGCGGCACGCACGTCACGGGCTTCGAGCGGGCGCTGGTGAACACGCTGAACGAGCAGCTCCGCGCGGTCCGCCTGCTCAAGAACGGCGACGAGCGGGCCAGCAGGGAGGACGCCGAAGAGGGCCTGACCGCGATCATCGCCGTGCGGCTGCCGGAGCCGCAGTTCGAGGGCCAGACCAAGGAGGTGCTGGGCACCCCCGCTGCCTCCCGGATCGTCGCCAGCGTGGTCTCCGCGGAGCTGAAGGCCTTCTTCGAGACCCGCAGCCGGGTGGGCAAGCAGCAGGCCAAGGGGCTGCTGGACAAGATCGCCGCGGCCGCCAAGGCCCGGATCGCCGCCCGGGAGCACCGCGACAACCAGCGGCGCAAGTCCGCGCTCGCGGCCTCCGCCCTGCCCGCCAAGCTGGTCGACTGCCGCAGCGCCGACGATCGCAGCGAGCTGTTCATCGTCGAGGGAGACTCCGCGCTGGGCACCGCCAAGCTGGCCCGCAACTCGGAGTTCCAGGCGCTGCTGCCGATCCGCGGCAAGATCCTCAACGTGCAGAAGGCGTCCCTGTCGGACATGCTCAGGAACGCCGAGTGCGCGGCGATCATCCAGGTGATCGGGGCCGGCTCGGGCGCCTCGTTCGACCTGGACTCGGCCCGCTACCAGCGGGTGATCTTCATGGCCGACGCGGACGTGGACGGCGCGCACATCCGGACGCTGCTGCTGACCCTGTTCCACCGGTACCTGCGGCCGATGCTGGAGGCGGGCCGGGTGTTCGCGGCCGTGCCGCCGCTGCACCGGATCGAGCTGATCAGGCCCAAGAAGGGGCAGGACAAGTACCGCTACACCTACTCCGACAGCGAACTGCACCGGATCCTGCTCGACCTCGAGCGCCGGGGCCAGCGCTGGCAGGAGCCGGTGCAGCGGTACAAGGGCCTGGGCGAGATGGACGCCGCGCAGCTGGCGGAGACCACGATGGACCCGCGGCACCGGACCCTGCGCCGGATCCGGATCGAGGACGCCGCGGCCGCCGCCGGCATCTTCGACCTGCTCATGGGCAGCGAGGTGGCCCCCCGCCGCGACTTCATCGCCAGCGGGGCGACCGAGCTGGACCCGTCGCGGATCGACATCTGACAAGTTGTGCCCGGGGGTCCGGGGGTTGCCCCCCGGGATGGCAGGGCATCGCCAGCGGGGCGACCGAGCTGGACCCGTCGCGGACCGGCATCTGACGGCTTCTGCTGGAGTTACCTCTGGGGCTGGCTGTGCGCGGATTCACGGAGGGTGCTGGGGTGACCCAGGGGCCTGGATGTGCGCAGGTAGCCTGTGTTAACCAGTGGTAAGCGCTATCGTACGTTCGGTGACACGGCAGAAGATGATCACCGAGTTCCTGCGCGCCCAGGCGGGCTGGCGGCTGGTGAACGCCGGCCGTGACCCCGTCCGCACCGCGCGCTGTGCCGCAGCGCTGCTGGACGCCGCCGCTTTCGCGGCAACGCTGAGCGACGGCGATCCGGACCTGGCCGCGCTCACCCGCGAGGGCTGTTTCCGCGGCCCGGTGTTCGACCCCGGGCCCAAGGGGATCTCGCTGGCCCGCTGGTGGCAGTTCGGCGAGGCGGCCAGCGCCGGGCCGCGGGACCTCATCAGCGCGCTCGCGGCCGCCGCGGGCGGCGCGGCCAGCGGCAGCGGCGGCGGGAGCCACCGCAAGCCTGAGAGTGCGCAGCGCGCCGCCAGCGGCTGAGCAGCCGGCAGCATGGCCGGCAGCTGAGCGGGTAGGCGGCCCTGACCGACAGGGGGAGGTGCCTGATGGACCGCGAGAGCAGCAAGCACGGACCGCACCTGGACGAGGAGATGGCGCACGAGACGCAGGATCTCGTCCGCAGCGGGCACGCCACCCACACCGAGGAGTGGCGGCAGCCGGAACCGGTCGAGGAGGTGCACCAGCACCGCCCGGCGGGGGACGGGCAGCCCGCCCGCCCGCCCATCGAGGACATCGAGATCCGCAGCCTGCTGGCACAGGCGCTCAGCCCGGTGTTCCCGGCGGACGCGGGCACGCTCCGGCGCCGGGCCGAGGAGGCCGGCCTGCCAGAGCCGGTCACCGGCGCGATCGCCGGCCTGCCGGCCGGGCAGCGGTTCGCCAACGTCGGCGAGCTGGCGAGGGCGATCGGCCTGGCGACCGAGACCTGACCGCACTCAGCCGGGCGGCGCCAGGCCGCCCAGGGCCGCCAGCGGCTGGCTGACCTGGACCCCGGAGCCGTCCCGCCGCGGGTCGGCAGGCGGCAGGTCCACCGGCATGCCGGCGTCGGTGGCGCCCCGGGCCGGCGCGGCGCCCGCCCAGGCGAGCACCAGCGCGTCCTCGCCCTTGCTCTTGAGGAACCGGTGGCAGCGCACGCCGCCGGTCGCGCGCCCCTTGGCCGGGTACTCCCGGTAGGGGGTGACCTTCACGGTGGCCGCCCGGGTGCCCGGCAGGGCCCCGGCGGTCCCGGCGACCGTCACCACGACCGGGCCGCCGGCCGGGGCGTCCTCGTCCGGCGCGACCGCACCGAACCAGATCACCGACGTGCCCGCCGCCAGCCGGATGCCCGCCATGCCCGCGGCTGCCCGGCCCTGCGGCCGGACCGAGGCTGCCGGGAACCGCAGCAGCTGGGCGTCGCTGGTGATGAACACCAGGTCGTGGCGGTCGCTGGTGAGCTGCACGGCGCCGACCACCCGGTCACCGTCCCTGAGCGAGATGACCTCGAACTCGGTGGCGCTGGCCGGATAGTCCGGGGCGACCCGCTTGACCACGCCGTCGGCCGTGCCGAGGGCCAGCCCGCCGCCCGCCGCGCCGTCGGCCGCCAGGCCCACCACCGTCTCGCCGGGGTCCAGCGAGACGAACTCGGCCACCGGGGCGCCGCCGGCCAGCGCGGGGGAGTGCGCGCCCGGCGGCAGCGCCGGGATCTCCAGCACCCCGATCCGCAGCAGCCGGCCGGCCGAGGTGACCAGGCCGGCGCTGCCCCGGGCGGTGGTCCGCACCGAGGAGACGATCACGTCGTGGGCCGCCCGCGGCCCGCCGCCCCGGTCCCCGCCGTCCCCGCCGGAGTCCATGGCCAGCTGCCCGTCCGCGCCGGCCGCGACAGCGGTCCGGGCGAGCAGCCCCGCCGAGGACAGCAGCAGCAGGCACGGGTCGTCGGGAACCTCCAGCGGCACCGCGGCGACCCGGGCCGCGCCGGTGCCCTCCAGCAGCACCGTGCGGCGCGGGGTCGCGAACTTCTCCGCGACGGCGGCGAGCTCGCTGGACACCAGCTCGCGGAGCCGCTCCTCGGAGTCGAGGATGGCGGTCAGCTCGGCGATCTCCCGCTGCAGCGTCTCCCGCTCGCGCTCCAGCTCCAGCCGGTCGTAGCGGGTCAGCCTGCGCAGCGGGGTGTCCAGGATGTACTGGGCCTGGATCTCCGACAGCTCGAAGACCGCCATCAGGCGCTCCCTGGCCGCTGCCGCGTCGTCGCTGCTGCGGATGACCTGGATGACCTCGTCGATGTTCAGCAGGGCGATGACCAGGCCGTCGACCAGGTGCAGCCGGTCCTGCCGCTTCCGGCGCCGGAACTCGCTGCGCCGGCGCACCACGTCGATCCGGTGGTCGACGTAGATCTGCAGCAGCTCGCGCAGGCCGAGCACCTTCGGCTGGCCGTCCACCAGGGCGACGTTGTTGATGCCGAACGTCTCTTCCATCGGGGTGAGCCGGTACAGCTCGTCCAGCACGGCCTCGGCGTGGAAGCCGCTGCGGATCTCGATGACCAGCCGCAGGCCGCTGTGCCGGTCGGTGAGATCCTTCAGATCGGCGATGCCGGCCAGCTTCTTCGCGGCCACCAGGTCCTTGATCCGCTCCCGCACCTTCTCCGGGCCGACGCCGTAGGGCAGCTCGGTGACCACGATGCCGGTCTTGCGGGGGGTGATCTTCTCGACCCGGGCGGCGGCCCGGGTGCGGAAGATGCCGCGGCCGGTCTCGTAGGCGTCCCGGATCCCGTCCAGGCCGACGATCTTGCCGCCGGTGGGCAGGTCCGGCCCGGGCACGAAGCGCATCAGCTCGTCCAGGCCCGCGTCCGGGTTGGCGATCAGGTGGCGGGCCGCCGCGATCACCTCGCCCAGGTTGTGCGGGGCCATGTTGGTGGCCATCCCGACGGCGATCCCGGCGGCGCCGTTGACCAGGAGGTTGGGCAGGCCGGCGGGCAGCACCATGGGCTGGGTCTCGGTGCCGTCGTAGTTCGGGCCGAAGTCGACGGTGTCCTCGTCGATCGAGGCGACCATCTCCATCGCCGCCGCGGTGAGGCGCGCCTCGGTGTAGCGCATCGCCGCGGGCGGATCGTCCGGTGACCCGAAGTTGCCGTGCCCGTCCACCAGCGGCAGCCGCATGGCCCAGGGCTGCGCCATCCGGACCAGCGCGTCGTAGATGGCGGTGTCGCCGTGCGGATGCAGCCGTCCCATGACCTCGCCGACCACCCGGGCGCACTTGACGTAGCCCCGGTCGGGCCGCAGGCCCATCTCGTTCATCTGGTAGAGGATGCGGCGCTGCACCGGCTTGAGGCCGTCCCGGGCATCCGGCAGGGCGCGCTGGTAGATGACCGAGTAGGCGTACTCGAGGTAGCTGGCCCGCATTTCCTCGGCGACGTCGATGTCGATGATGTTCTCTTCGAAGTCGTCGGGGGGAGGCGGGGTGGTGGTGCGTCTGGCCATGTCCGCCATTCTGCCGTCTGATGCCCCTTGTTATGCCGAACGGGAAGCGCTCGTGGCTGGTGTCGCGCCCGCGCAGCAGCGCTCAGGTGGCGGAGAAGCGGCAGCGGCTCAGGTGGCGGAGAAGCCGCCGTCCACGAACAGCAGCTGGCCCGTGACGTAGCCGGAGGCGGGAGAGGCCAGGAACACCGCGATGCCCTCGAAGTCGGCGGGCTCCCCGTTCCGGCCGATCATGGTGCGGGCCGCGAGGGCGGCCGAGCGGACCGGGTCGGCGGCGACCGCGGCGGTCAGCGGCGTGGCCACGAAACCGGGCACGACCGTGTTGCAGCAGACACCGCTGGCCGCCCAGGCCTCGGACTGGGACCGGGTCAGCGCGGCCACCCCCGCTTTGGCAGCGCCGTAGCCGCCGCTGTTGCCGAACGCCCGGATGGCCTGCTGGGAGGCGATGTTGATGATCCGGCCCCAGCCCCGGCCGGCCATGCCGGGCCCGAGCGCCTGGCCCAGCAGGAACGGCGCGGTCAGGTTCACCGCCAGCAGGTCGTCCCACTGCCGGGCGCTGAGCTCGTCCAGCGGCGGGCGCAGGTTGAGGCCGGCCGCGTTCACCAGGATGTCCGGTTCGCCGAACGGGCGCGCCGCCGCGGCCGCCGCCTCGCCGAGCGCGGCCCGGTCGGCGACGTCGGCGCTCACCCACGCTGCCTGGCAGCCGTCCGCGGTCAGGCGCTCAGCCGCGGCGGCCAGCGCGTCACGGCCGCGGGCCAGCAGCACCACCCGGGCGCCGGCCCGGGCGAGCGCGCCCGCCATGGCCCCGCCGATGCCGGAACTGCCCCCGGTGACCAGGGCCACCCGCCCGTCCAGGCAGAACAGCGCGTCAAGAAACGAGCTTTTCTGGCCCTCGCTCACGCTTTTCTGGCCTCGCTCGCCTCCGGGCCGCTGGGACCCGCCGTCTTCCCTCCTCGCTCCGGCTCCTTCGCCGCCTCGCTCGTCAGTCCAGACGGCGGCGCGGCCCTTCGGCTCGCTCCGGCCTGGGCGCACCGCGGCCCCTTCGGGTTGCCGCTCGCCGGTCCAGAGGGCGGTGCGGGCCTTTGGGTCGCTCGGGCTGGTCAGAGGACTGGGCGGGCGCCGACCAGGCTGCGCGCCTTGCCGGCCAGCCGGCAGCCGGCCGCCAGGGCTTCGGCCGGGGGCTTCTTGTCCAGCCAGGAGGCCAGGAAACCGGCGCAGAAAGCGTCCCCGCCGCCGGTGCCGTCCAGCGACTGCTCCAGCGACTGGGCGGGCACCAGCACGGGTTCCGAGCGCCCGTCCGCGTACAGGGCGCCCTCCGGGCCGCGCTTGACCACGACCTCCGGGTACCAGGCGGTCAGCACCCGGGCTGCCTGCGCGGCGTCGTCGCGGCCGGTCAGCACCGTCGCCTGCGCCTCGTTCACGAAGAGCAGCTGGGCCCCGTTGGTGAGGTCGAGGAACGGCTCGGCCCCCAGCCGGTCCAGCGGCGCGGCCGAGGCGCCGTCCACCGAGACCGACATACCCGCCCGCTGCGCATGGTCCAGCGCGGCGAGCCCGGCATCCTGCGAGCCCTCCCGCAGCAGGCTGTACCCGGACACATGCAGGTGGGTTCCGGGCGCGAACAGGTCCTGGGGGAGGTCGTCGGGAGAGAACGCCCCGTTCGCGCCGGGGTCGGACAGCATGGTGTGGTCACCCTTGTGGGTGACCATCACGACACAGGTGCCGGTGGGCCGCTCCGGGTCCATGACCAGGCGCGCGTCCACGCCGTAGCCCATCAGCTCCATGTCCCGGTTCCGGCCGGCGATGTCCGCGCCGCGGCGGCCGACGAAGGCGACCTCGGCCCCTTCCACGGTCAGCCAGGCGGCGATGTTGGCGCCCGAGCCGCCGCCGTGCACGGTCACGGTCGCCGGTGTGTCACTCCCCTTCGCCAGCGGGAGTGCCGCACGGGCCACCGTGTCGGTCATCAGATCACCAACGACGACAATGCGCGTCACGTCGTCATCACCTCAAGTAACTCGGCTGAACCGGCGCCTGGGCAGCGGCTACGCCGGGGCGGGGGCTAGCGTTCACAAACTTTACAGTTTCTGGGGGAGCGGCCGGCGCCGTTCCACTCCGAATCCCTGATCCGCGGACAATCTGGTCGGGGCCAGGCGGCATTGCGGTCGCCCGCACCGGTTGCCGGAGCCCGCAACCGGGACCCGCGGCCGCCCGGAAATCCGCCCGGCGGCGCGGGCGGGCGGCCGGGAGCCACTAGGGTCGCAGGGACAGGCGCGGGTCGCAGGGGCAGGCGAGGGTCCGGCAGGAGGAGGCCATGAGGGGATGACCTGGAGCTGGCAGTTCGAGAACAAGGACGGCACCGCGGTCACCGGGGGTGACCTGCCGCGGGAGACGTTCGGCAGCCAGGGGGACGCGGAGAGCTGGCTCGGCGAGAACTGGCGGGACCTGCTGGCCGCGGGGGTCGACCAGGTCAGCCTCATGGAGGAGACCCGCAAGGAATACGGCCCCATGAGCCTGCACCCCGAAGACAGCTGACCCGGCCCGCGCCGCCCCGCCGGCAGCGGAGCGGCGCAGGGCCGGGCGAGCCGAAGGCCCGCGGAGCCGTCTGGACTGACGACCGGTACCCGAAGGGGCGCGGTGCGCCCAGGCCAGAGCGAGCCGAAGGGCCGCGCCGCCGTCTGGACTGACGAGCGACGAGCGCAGCGAGGAGGGAAGACGGCGGGCTCCAGCGGCCCGGAGGCGAGCGAAGGCCAGAAAGAACAGCCCAGATGATCAGGGCCGTCGCTCGGGGCTGGCGGTCAGTGCGGGGTCGCGCTGGATCTCCGGGCCCAGGATGCTGTCGATCCGGCTCATGACGGCCTGGTCCAGCTTCACCCCGGCGGCCTTCACGTTCTCGCGCACCTGGTCCGGCCGGGTGGCGCCGACGATGGCGGCTGACACGTTGGGGTTCTGCAGCACCCAGGCGATCGCCAGCTGGGCGAGCGACAGCCCGGCCTCGTCCGCGACCGGTGTGAGCTCCGTCACCCGCTGGAGCAGATCGTCGTTCAGATAACGCTGGATGAACCCGGACCCGCTGGGGTCGGTGGCCCGCGACCCGGCCGGCGGCGCGGCGCCGGGGGCGTACTTGCCGGTGAGGACGCCCTGGGCGATGGGGGACCAGACGATCTGGCTGATGCCCTCGCGCTCGCACAGCGGGACCACCTCGGTCTCGATGACCCGCCAGATCATGTTGTACTGCGGCTGATTGGACACGATCCGGTCCAGCCCGAGCTCGCCCGCGATGCGCAGGGCGTCCGCGATCTCCTCGGCGCGCCACTCCGACACCCCGATGTAGAGCACCTTGCCCTGGCGGACCAGGTCGTCGAAGGCGCGCATGGTCTCCTCGAGCGGCGTCTCGTGGTCGTAGCGGTGCGCCTGGTAGAGGTCCACGTAGTCGGTGCGCAGCCGCCGCAGCGAGCCGTTGATGGACTCGGTGATGTGCTTGCGGGACAGGCCGCTGTCGTTCGGCCCGGGACCGGTCGGCCAGTAGACCTTGGTGCAGATCTCCACCGACTCGCGGCGGACCCCGTCCAGCGCCCGGCCCAGCACCTCCTCCGCCCTGGTGCCCGCGTAGACGTCGGCCGTGTCGAACGTGGTGATGCCCTCGTCCAGGGCGGCGGCGACGCACTCACGCGCGGCTTCCTCGGCGACCTGCGATCCGTGCGTGATCCAGTTGCCATAGGCGATCTCGCTGACTTTCAGGCCGCTGCGGCCCAGGTGGCGGTGTTCCATGCTGCGACCCTACGGCGGTCACCGGCGGTGCTGCCCATGGGCTGGCCCGGTCAGTGCCGCAGATCAGTGTGCAGCCGCTCGGCGGCGGGTGGTTCGTGCAGCAGCGGAACGGAGGAGCGCAGCAGGAACTCGCTGTAGTCGGCGGGCGCGGCGTCCGGATGCACCAGGTGGCGCTCGTAGGACAGGGACAGTGCCGCGGCCCGGCGCTGGGCATAGGCGATGTCGGCGGCCTGCACACGCAGGCGGCGGCCGAGCCGGATCAGGAACCTGCGAACAGTCATGTCTTCAGGCTGCCGGGCCGGGCCCGGCCAGCCCAGTGGCAGAGATGACATTTAGCATTAAGATCCTGCCACTCGCGGTGGCATGATGGGACCATGCTCCGGAACGTGGCCGCGGTGGTCCTCGACGATGCCCCGGTGTTCGAGCTCGGCGTCCTCTGCGAGGTCTTCGGGATGGACCGGACCGGCGACGGCCTGCCCGGCTACGACTTCGCGGTGGTCTCGCCCGAGCCCGGGCCGCTGCGCTCGCGGGCGGGCTTCACCCTGGAGGCGCCGTTCGGCCTGGACCGGCTGGACGAGGCGGACCTGGTTGCGGTGTCCGCCGTCGCCGATTCCCAGACCGGCGAGTTTCCCGGGCCGCTGCTGGCGGCGCTGCGGCGGGCGGCGGACCGCGGCGCGGTCGTGCTGAGCGTCTGCACCGGCGCATTCGTGCTGGGGGCGGCGGGCCTGCTGGACGGGCGCCGCTGCACCACCCACTGGCGGCACGCGGCCGAGCTGGCCCGCCGGCATCCCGCGGCGAAGGTGGACCCGTCGGTCCTGTACGTCGACGCGGACCCGGTGATCACCAGCGCGGGCACGGCCGCCGGCATCGACGCCTGCCTGTACCTGGTCCGCCGGGAGCAGGGCTCGCGGGTGGCGAACGATATCGCCCGGCGGATGGTGGTGCCGCCGCACCGGGACGGCGGCCAGGCCCAGTACATCGCGCGGCCCGCCGGGCGGCCCGCCGACGGGGACCTGTCCGGGCTGCTGCAGTGGATGCAGGCCAATCTGGCGCAGCCGCTCACGGTGGCCCAGCTCGCGGGCCGGGCCCGGATGTCGCCGCGGACGTTCGCGCGGCGGTTCGCTGAGGTCACCGGCACCACGCCGCAGCGCTGGCTGACCGGGCAGCGGATCCTGCTGGCCCAGGAACTGCTGGAGGAGACCGGGGAGACGGTGGACGCCATCGCCGAGCGGGCCGGGTTCGGCACCGCCATGGTGCTGCGGCACCACTTCCGGGCCTGGCGGGGCACAACCCCGAGCGCCTACCGCGCCGTCTTCCAGGGACCTGCCGGGGCGGCCTGACCGGGGGCGGCGGCACCGGTCAGCGCCTGCGGCCTCCGGTCAGTAGGACTCGCCGGCCTTGATGCGCGGCTTGGGCATCCGCAGGCGGCGGATCTGCAGGGCCCGCATGGCGGCGTAGAGGCCGAGGCCGCGGGTGTTCTCGCTCGGGAACCGCTCGCCGGCGATCCGGCGGGCCTTGCGGCCGATGAGGACGCCCTCCACCAGCATGACCAGCACCAGCGCGATGACCAGCGCCGGGACCAGCGAGACCACGATCGGGGTCTTGACGAAGACCAGGACCATGAGTACCACCAGCGCGTACATGTAGTACTCGCTCAGCCGGTGGCGGGAGTCGACGAAGTCACGGGTGACCGCCCGGACCGGGCCCCGGTCCTTGGCCGGCAGCGCCCAGTCCTCACCCCGCTGCATGGCGGCGTACCGCCGGTTGCGCTCGGCCTTCTGGCGGGACCGGTAGTCGGCGCCGGCGGCCTTCCGGTCGCGCGGGGCCGAGTAGGGCCCGTGGCGGCGCTCCGCTTCGCTGCGCTTGGGGGTGGGCTTGCCCTTGCCCGGGGTATACCCGGGGCGGGTGGGCTCGGCGGCCTCGGCGGTCTCCGCGGGGGCCTCGGCCTGGGCTGGACGTCGTCGGAACACGCCGTCAGCTTACCTGGCGAAGCGAGGCGGATCTGCCAGCATGTGAGGCGGTTTACCCGGCCGGGATGCCACGCTGCAGGGCAGGGCTTGCGGCTATCGGCACGGGCCGGCACCTTCGTAATGACTGTGATGCGGATCACCGCGTAGGCTGGATAACCAGCCTGAGGCAAGGACGCCACAGCCACGGGGCACCGGCCGTGAGGGCCGTGGCGCAGGCAGGGTTGCACACGACGAAGGGGATGGTCGCGCCCATGAGCGTGATGAAGCGGGTATCGATGATCTTCAAGGCCAAGGCCAACAAGGCCCTGGACAGGATGGAAGATCCGCGCGAGACCCTCGACTACTCGTACCAGCGGCAGCTGGAAATGCTGACGCAGGTCCGCAGGGGCGTCGCCGACGTCGCCACCTCGCGCAAGCGGGTGGAGCTGCAGATGAACACGCTCCAGCAGCAGCAGAAGAAGCTGGAGAACCAGGCGCGCCAGGCGCTGGGCGGCGGGCGTGAGGATCTGGCCCGGGAGGCGCTCGGCCGCAAGGCGGCGCTGGACAGCCAGCTCAGCGACCTGACGACCCAGTACCAGTCGCTGCAGGCGGACGAGGAGAAGCTCACCGCCGCGTCCCAGCGGCTGCAGGCCAAGGTGGAAGCCTTCCGCACCCAGAAGGAGACCATCAAGGCCACCTACACCGCCGCCGAGGCGCAGAGCCGCATCGGCGAGGCCGTCTCCGGCATCTCCGAGGAGATGGGCGATGTCGGCATGGCGGTGCAGCGTGCGCAGGACAAGACTGCCCAGATGCAGGCCCGGGCGGGCGCGATCGACGAGCTGATGGCCTCCGGCGCGCTGGAGGACGTCACCGGCCCCCCGCGCGACGACATCCAGGCCGAGCTGGACTCGATGCGCGGCGGCCAGAACGTGGAGCTGGAGCTCGAGCGGCTCAAGGGCGAGATCGGCCAGGCCGCGCCCAAGGAGATCGGCGCGGGCGAGCCCGCCGCCCAGGGGCAGCCCGCCGACGCCGGCAGCCAGGCCGGGACGGCCGCTGACAAGCAGGGCGGCGAAGGGTCATGATCGTCCGGATCCTGGGGGAGGGTCAACTGGAGGTCCCCGATTCAGCCACCGATGAGCTGAACGTGCTCGACTCTCAGCTCGAGACGGCTGTGAACGCGGGCGACGAGGCCGCCTTCCGGCCCGCGCTGACCGCGCTGCTGGACAAGATCCGGTCGCTGGGCAGGCCGCTCGCCGCGGACGCCCTGGAGCCGTCGGACCTGATCCTGCCGTACGCCGACGCGCGCCTGGAGGACGTCCGCGAGATGCTCTCCGGGGAAGGCCTGATCCCCGGCTGACGCCCGCCCCCCGGCTGAGAGGGAACCCTCAGCCGGCATTCAGCTTGCCGGTCCACAATGCTGACGTGGGCCGAGCGAGCCGAAGGGCTCCAGCGGCCCGGAGGCGAGCAAGGCCGGAAGAGGCATACCGGAATTTTGCGGCCTGACTGCGCGATACTGAATATGCAGGATCGTTCCGGTACGACAGCCGGGGCAGAGCAGAACGGAGATGGCGCGCGATGGCGAAGACCCGCTATGCGCCCGACAGGGGACTCACCGCCCGCATGGGCCTGACCATGTTCATGCTGGGGCTGGTGTTCGTGGCCCTCGTCGTCGCGCTGATCTTTATCCTTTCGGCGTTCCACCAGAGCGCAGGGGTCATCGTCTTCTTCGCGGTGGTGCTCGGGCTCGGCATGGGCCTCGGCTCGTTCTTCTACTCCGACAAGATCGCGCTGAGCACCGCGGGCGCCCGGGAGGTCAAGCCCACCGACGGCCCGCAGGCAGCCCACCTGCACGGCATCATCGACCGGCTGTGCGCCATGGCGGACATGCCCAAGCCGCGGGTGGCGATCGCCCCGTCCCCCATGCCCAACGCGTTCGCCACCGGCCGCAACGCCAAGAACTCGGTGCTCTGCGTCACCACCGGGCTGATGGACACGCTCGACGACCGCGAGCTCGAGGGCGTGATCGCGCACGAGATGTCGCACGTGGCGCACAAGGACGTGGCGGTCATGACGATCGCCTCCTTCCTCGGCATCATCGCCGCCCTGCTGGTCCGGTTCGCCTTCTACGGTGAGCTGTTCGGCGGCGGCGGGCGCGGCCGCGGCGGCAACAACGACAACGGCGGCGGCGCGATCGTCATGCTGGCAGTGATGGCCGTCGGCATCGTGGTCTACGCGATCAGCTTCCTGCTCATCAGGCTGCTGTCGCGGTACCGCGAGCTGGCCGCCGACCGGGCCGGCGCGCTGCTCACCGGCAACCCGTCCGACCTGGCCAGCGCGCTGCAGAAGGTGAGCGGCGGGATCGCCAGGATCCCCACCCGGGACCTGCGCCAGGCCGAGCCGCTGAACGCGTTCTTCTTCGCGCCGGCCCTGTCGGCGAAGAACGCGGGCGCGAGCCTGTCCACCATGTTCTCCACCCACCCGTCGCTGGAGCGCAGGCTCCGGCAGCTGGCGGAGATCTCCGCCCAGCTCGGGAAGCAGTAGGCGGCAGACCGGTGGGGTTCCTCGACACCCTCCTCGGCCGGACCAAGCCGGTCCAGCCGAAGCTGGACGACCTGTTCCAGCTGCCGACCGCGGCGGTCACGCTGGAGGCGGCGCTGGGGCTCAAGCCCACCGGGGCCGGCTCGGTCTGCTTCCGCGCCCCGGAGGGCCGCGCGTTCAGCGACATCGAGAAGGACGTGCGGGACCTGCTCAACATGGGCTCCGGCACCCCGGTCGAGCTGACCACCGACTCCTACGGCTTCACCTGGCTGGTGTCCCGGCACTCCCCGGACGACTTCGAGGCGCTGGTCACCGACCTGCACGCGGTGAACACCTCCCTGGTCGAGGGCGGCTTCGGCCCGCAGCTGCTGTGCACGCTGATCGGCTTCCGCGACGACTCCGGGCGGCGGCTGGGCGTCGTCTACCTCTACAAGCGCGGCACGTTCTACCCGTTCGCCCCGCAGTCGGGTGAGCGCCGCGACAACGGGTTCGAGATCCAGGTTCGCGGCGCGGTCGGGGCCGACCTGAAGATCGAGGACGATCTCGGCCGCTGGTTCCCCGTCTGGGGTGCTCCCGGGCTCTGACGGGCCCGCTTGGCACGGTTCATATCCAGCCCTGACGTGATCTTTAGGAACCTCAGAGCAAGCTCATAGCCACTCTCGATCTGCCCGTGAGCATTGCCTGGAAAGCTGATCCGCATGACTGCGCCTCCGGTGAGTTTCGACGCCGCCCGGCCCGCCGGGGGCCGCGGCGGCAAGCGCCAGCAGGCGGCCGCCCGTGCCGCCGCACCCAGGCCCCGGCCGCTCGCGGCCAAGACCGCCCTGGTGGTGGCCGGCATCGGCCTGGGCGCGGTCACCGCGCTGGCCATCACCGACGAGACGGGCAGCCAGTTCCGGGCCGCGGGCGGGCCCGCCACCTTCCTCGGCACCATCACCGGCCTGGTCGGGATGTATCTCGCGCTGCTGATGGTGCTGCTGGTGAGCCGCCTGCCGGTCACCGAGCGGGTGCTGGGCCAGGACGGGCTGCTCCGCTGGCACCGCTGGCTGTCCCCGTGGCCGATCAGCCTGCTGGTGGCGCACACCGTCTTCATCACCGTCGGGTACGCCCAGGCGGCCCGGGCCGGGCTGGGGCAGCAGATCGGCACCCTGCTCGGCCACTACCCGGACGTCCTCATCGCCACCATCGGGCTGGGGCTGATGTGCGCGGCCGGGGTGATCTCCATCCGGGCGATCCGGCGCCGGCTGCGGCGGGAGACCTGGTGGCTGGTGCACCTGTACATGTACCTGGCGCTCGCCCTGTCGTTCGCGCACGTCATCGTGCTGGGCCCGGACTTCGTCGGGCACCCGCTCACCCAGGCCGCCTGGTCGGCGGCCTGGCTGGCCACCGCCGGGGTGGTGCTCGGCTACCGGTTCGGCCTGCCGGTGCTGCGCAGCCTGCGGCACCGGCTGACCGTGGTCGAGGTCCGGCCAGAGGGCCCCGGAGTGGTCTCGGTCATCTGCTCCGGGCGCGGGCTGGACCGGCTCGCCGTGGCCGGCGGGCAGTTCTTCTGCTGGCGGTTCCTGACCCCGCGGATGTGGTGGCAGGCGCACCCCTATTCGCTGTCAGCGCTGCCGCAGCCGCCCTACCTGCGGCTGACGGTCAAGGCGGTGGGCGACCACTCGGCGGGGCTGGCCGCGCTGCGGCCCGGCACCCGGGTGGCGATCGAGGGCCCGTACGGCGCCTTCACCCGGCATGCCCAGCAGCGGCCCCGGGCGCTGCTGGTCGCCGCCGGGATCGGCGTCACCGCGCTGCGGTCGCTGCTGGAGGATCTGCCCCGTGGCGCCCGGCCGGTGGTCCTGCTGCGGGCTGCCCGCCAGGAGGACCTGGTGCTCCGGCAGGAGATCGCCGGGCTGGTGCGCCAGCAGCGCGGCCAGCTGCACGAGCTGCTCGGCTCCCGCGCGGAAGCACCCATCGACGAGGTGTCGCTGCCGCGGCTGGTGCCCGACCTGAACCAGCGCGACATCTACGTGTGCGGCCCGGAGGGCTTCGTCGCCAGCGTGGTGGCGACCGCCGCCGCCCTCGGCGTGCCCCCCGAATGCGTCCACCACGAGGCGTTCGCCCTGTCCTAACCGAGCATCGCAGGAGACCACGTGATGAAGCGCGCCCCGCTGTTCGTCCTGGCCGGCACGGTCGCCGGCTTCGTCGGCGTGCTCGGGTTCCACTCCCGCCCGGCGGCGCCGGCGGCGCTGGGCGGGCGGCCCGCCGCCACCGGCCCGGGCCGGACCGGCAGCGGCCACCGGGCCGGCCCCTCCGCGCCGCCCGCGGCCGGCGCCGGCGGCCCCGCCCGGACCGCCGTCGGCACGACGGAGCAGTACGGCTACGGGCAGCTGGCCGTCAAGGTGACCGTGCACGGGACCCGGATCACCAGCGTGACCGTGCCGAGCATCCAGACCGCGGAGCAGTACTCGCAGCAGCTCGCCAGCCAGGTCATCCCCATGCTGCGCGGCGAGGTGCTGGCGGGCCAGACCGCCCGGATCAACGGCGTCACGGGGGCGACCTACACCAGCGAGGCCTACGCCATGTCGCTGCAGTCGGCCCTGGACAAGCTGCACCTGAGGTGACGGCAGCCAGCACCGGGCGCACGGCCGGGCAGGGCCCGCCGCTGATCACCCATGCCGAGACGGCGATGGGGACGGTGTTCTCGTTCTCGGTGGCCCCCGGGGGGCTGCCCCTCACCGCGGTACGGGACGCGGTGGAGCCCGCCTGCGCGGCCCTGCACTGGGCGGACGCGGTCTTCAGCACCTGGGACCGGCAGAGCCCGGTCAGCCGGCTCCGCCGCGGCGAGGCCACCCTGGCCGGCCTGCCCCCCGAGGTGGGGGAGGTGCTGGAGCTGTGCCGGGCGGCCAGGGCCGCCTCCGGTGGCTGGTTCGACCCGTGGGCCATGCCCGGCGGGGTGGACCCCACCGGGCTGGCCAAGGGCTGGGCGGTGGAACGGGCGCTGGCGGTGCTGCGCGACGCCGGGATGCCCGCCGCCCTCATCAATGGCGGCGGGGACCTGGCCGCGTTCGGCGGCCCGGCCCCGGGCGAGGCCTGGCGGGTCGGCGTCCGCCATCCCTGGCGGCCGGGGGCGCTGGCCGGGATCATCGAGGTCGGGGCGGCCGTGGCCACCTCCGGGACCTACGAGCGCGGCTCCCATCTGATCGATCCGCGGACCGGGCGGGCGGGCAGCCGGGCGGCGTCCGCCACCGTCACCGGCCCCAGCCTGGCCCTGGCGGACGCGCTCGCCACCGCGGTCGCCGTCGGCGGTGACGACGCGCTGGCCATGGTGGCCGGGCTGGACGGCTACGAGGCCTACCTGATCCGCCCGGACGGGACCGAGGAGGACACCGGCGGCATCACCTTCGCCCGCTGACCGGCGCGCGGGGGCGGCCGGCGTCCCGGAATGACCGCACACGTCATATGGTTGTGAACGAGAGACCAGTCAGCGCCGCCCCTGGCGGCAGTCCGACGCGGGAGCTATCACACATGACAGTTCAGGACGAGGCCACGGCCCAGGGCATCAATCTCACGTCCGCGGCAGCGGCGAAGGTCAGCACCCTGCTGGCGCAGGAAGGCCGGGACGACCTGCGGCTGCGCATCGCGGTACAGCCGGGTGGCTGCTCCGGACTGCGGTACCAGCTCTACTTCGACGAGCGCGAGATCGACGGCGACATCGTCAGGGACTTCAGTGGCGTGCAGGTGGTCACCGACAAGATGAGCGCCCCGTACCTGTCCGGTGCGACCATCGACTTCGTGGACACCATCGAGAAGCAGGGCTTCACGATCGACAACCCGAACGCCACCGGGTCCTGCGCTTGCGGCGACAGCTTCCATTAGGCCGGGAACTCCCGGCGGGCGACTCGCGGCGTTGCCGTTGTCGCCGGTAGCTCCGCTACCGGCTCCGCCTCCGCCTGGCGATTCATCCCGCCGGGACCCCCCGGCTCCTGGCTTATCTGAAGGCGTCCTGGGGTCGGCGTGCGCATCGCTGTGACGGGGTCGATCGCTACTGATCACCTGATGACGTTCCCGGGGCGGTTCGCCGAGCAGTTCATCCCGGAGAAGATGGACCGGGTCTCGCTGTCGTTCCTGGTGGACCGGCTGGAGATCCGGCGCGGCGGGGTCGCCGCCAACATCGCCTTCGGGCTTGGGGTGCTGGGGCTCCGCCCGCTGCTGGCCGGCGCGGCCGGCCCGGACTTCGGCTCCTACCGGGACTGGCTGACCAGGCACGGGGTGGACTGCAGCGGGGTCCGGGTCTCGGGCCAGCATCAGACGGCCCGGTTCGTGTGCACGACCGACGCCGACGGCAACCAGATCGCGTCGTTCTACCCCGGCGCCATGAGCGAGGACGCCGACGTCCGGCTGGCCCCGCTCGCCGGGCAGGCTGGCGGGCTGGACCTGGTGCTCATCGGGGCCAGCGACCCGCGGGCGATGCAGATCCACACGCAGGAGTGCGCCGGGCTGGGCATCCCGTTCGCCGCCGACCCCTCCCAGCAGCTGCCCCGGCTCGAGGGCCCGGAGGTGGCGGCGCTGATCGGCGGGGCCGCGTACCTGTTCTGCAACGAGTACGAGGAAGCGCTCATCGAGCGCAAGACCGGCTGGACCGCGGCGGAGGTGCTCAGCAGCGTCGGGGTCCGGGTGACCACGCTGGGGCCGGCCGGCGCCCGGGTGGAGCAGGCGGGCCGGCCGCCGGTCCTGGTGGGCCCCGTCGCCGAGCGGCGCAAGGCCGACCCCACCGGCACCGGGGACGCGTTCCGGGCGGGTTTCCTGGCGGCTGTCGGCTGGGGCCTGCCGCTGGAGCGGGCCGCCCAGCTCGGCAACCTGCTCGCCGTGCACGCCCTGGAGACCGTGGGCACCCAGGAGTACGAGCTCAAGCCCGCCGCGGCGGCCGAGCGGCTGGCCGCCGCGTACGGCCAGCCCGCCGCGGACGACATCGCCCGCCACTACAGCTGACCGGCGGCGGTACGGTGACAGGCATGGCTGCTGCCGCCGCATCCGCCTACCACGGGCCCCCCGAGCTGACCCCGCTGCGGGCGCTCACCTCGTGGTCCGTCGACCTGCCCGTCCTGATCGCGGTGCTGCTGGCCGCGGGCCTGTACCTGGCGGGGGCCCGCCGCCTGCGCCGGTCCGGGCAGCCGTGGCCGGCGGTGCGCGCCGCCGCCTTCCTGGGCGGCGGGCTCGGGGTGGCCGTGATCGCCACCATGTCGAGCGTGGGCACCTACGACGGGGTGCTGTTCTGGATCCGCGCCCTGCAGACGATCCTGCTGCTGCTGGTGGCGCCGCTGTTCCTGGCGATGGGGCGGCCGCTCACGCTCGCCGTCGCGGCGCTGCCCGGGCCGGGCGCCCGGATCATGGCGGCGGTGCGCAGCCGGCCCGCCCGGATCCTCACCTTCCCGGCCGTCACCGCGGGCGCGCTGGTGGTGACCCCGTTCGTGCTCTACTTCTCGCCCTGGTACGGGGCGGGCCTGCACAGCGGCGCGGTCCGGGAGCTGACCTACCTGGCCCTGCTCGTGCCGGGCTTCGCGTTCTTCTGGACCCTGCTGCGGGTGGACCCGGTGCCCCGCGCCTACCCGTACCTGGTGTCCCTGTGGGTCACGGCGGCGGAGGTGATCGGGGACGTCATCCTCGGCCTGGCCGTCATGGCCGACCAGCACCTGATCGCCGGCGCCTACTACCACGCCCTGGCCCGGCCCTGGGGGCCCGGCCCCGCCACCGACCAGGTGCTGGGCGGCGGGACGCTGTGGGTGCTGGGGGACATCGTGGGCCTGCCGTTCCTGGCCGCCCAGCTCATCCAGATGATCAGGGAAGACGAAGGGGAGGCCGAGCAGATCGACGCGGAGCTCGACGCCCGCGACGCTGCCCGGCAGGCGGCTGCGGCCGGTCCCGGCGGCCCGCCGGCCGGTGACCGCCCGTGGTGGGAAAGCGACCCCCGGTTCGCCGACCGGTTCCGCCCGGCAGGTCAGTAGCTGCGGCGGATGAGGAACGCCCAGCCCCGGGCGAGCGGGGTGGTGGCCACGTACTCCTGCGACTTCATCATGCACCACGCGGGGACGTCGGTCTCGGCGGCGGGATCGTCGGCCAGCACGGCGATCAGCTCGCCGATCGGGACCTCCCGGATCCGCTCGGCCAGCATGATGATCGGGATCGGGCACTTGCGGCCCAGCGCGTCGATGGTGAGCATCGGCGGCGCGGGGCCCATCTGGGGGGTCATCTGTCAGCCTCTCTGTACCGGGCCGCGGGGACCCTGTCCCCAACCTTGCCACGAGCCGCCGGTGCCGGGGCGGGCGGCGGGCGAAGAATCGTCCCCCGGGCCCACGGGGAAGCGATACCCGGCCGCCGGCCCGGGTAAGCGGCCCCAGGCCAGGCTCCCGCTGGCGCTCGGCGGGGGGCGGTGCATCTGCCGGGACAGCCCACGATACTGTTTGCACGACAGCTTGTAGGAAGAGCCAGAAACCAGCCCGTGCAGCCGGGAGTCATCCGCTGGAAGGCAACCTGTGAGTCCCACCCCCAGCGCCCCCAACCAGGGGGGCGCGCACGTTCCGGGCCTGGCGCCCGGTCAGGAACCGGCAGTCCCGCGGCGGCGCAGGCGCGCGGCCCGGGTCGTGCCGGGCGCCGCCCTGGCGGCGGCAGTGCTCGCCGGCACGGCGGGCTGCACCAGCAACGCGTTCACGCGGATGGGCATGCCCGTCCCGGTGACCAAGCAGGGCCAGGTCACGCTGACCCTGTGGCAGGGCAACTGGATCGCCGCCTGGTCGGTCGGGATCGTGGTCTGGGGCCTGATCGTCTGGGCCGTCATCTTCCACCGCAAGCGGTCCGACCGGCCGCCGATGCAGGTCCGCTACAACCTGCCGATCGAGATGCTCTACACCGTGGTGCCGTTCATCATGGTGGGCGTCCTGTTCTTCTTCACCGCCCGGGACGAGAACTACATCAACAAGCTCTCCCCGCACCCGGACGTGGTTGTCAACGTGACCGGCTACCAGTGGAGCTGGCAGTTCCAGTACCCGCAGTACTCGGTGGCCGGCACGGCCACCGGTGACGTGACCATGAACGGCCAGCCGTGGAGCCCGCAGCACGGCAACAAGCAGCTGCCGGTGCTGGAGATCCCCGCCAACGAGACCATCCGGTTCAACCTGGTCTCCACCGACGTGGTCCACTCGTTCTGGATCGTCCCGTTCGAGTTCAAGCGGGACGTCATCCCGGGGCACCCGAACCACTTCGAGGTCACGCCGGTCAGGACGGGCAGCTGGATCGGGCACTGCACCGAGATGTGCGGCCTCTACCACAGCCGGATGCTCTTCAAGGTGCGGATCGTCACCCCGGCCGAGTTCAGCAAGTGGATCCACCAGCAGCAGGCGCTGCAGGCGAAAGCAGGGAGCGTTCAGTGACCGCGCTCGAGCACCCCACCACCCTCCCCGTCACCCCGCCGCGGAACGAGCGCAAGGGGTCGGTCCTGGCCGCGTGGCTGTCCTCCACCGACCACAAGATCATCGGGCATCTCTACCTGATCGCCTCGTTCTTCTTCTTCCTGGTCGGCGGCGTGATGGCGCTGGTCATGCGCACGCAGCTGCTCACCCCGGACAGCCACTTCGTGTCCGACCAGGTGTACAACGAGATGTTCACCATGCACGGCACGATCATGCTGCTGATGTTCGCCACCCCGATGTTCGTCGGGTTCGCGAACGAGGTCATGCCGCTGCAGATCGGCGCCCCGGACGTGGCGTTCCCGCGGCTGAACCTGCTGAGCTGGTACTTCTTCGTGTTCGGCGGCCTGATGCTGCTGATCAGCTTCCTCACCCCCGGCGGGGCGGCTGCATTCGGCTGGTACGCCTACTCGCCGCTCACCAGCCCGGTCTACTCACCCGGCGTCGGCGGCGACCTGTGGATCATGGGCCTGACCCTGTCCGGCCTGGGGACGATCCTGGGCGGGGTCAACTTCGTCACCACCATCATCTGCATGCGCGCCCCGGGCATGACCATGTTCCGGATGCCGATCTTCACCTGGAACATCCTGCTCACCAGCATCCTGGTGCTGCTGGCCTTCCCGGTGCTGGCGGCCGCGCTGCTGGTGCTGGAGCTCGACCGCAAGATGGGCTCGCAGGTGTTCAGCGCGGCCAACGGCGGCGCGATCCTGTGGCAGCACCTGTTCTGGTTCTTCGGCCATCCCGAGGTCTATATCGTGGCGATCCCGTTCTTCGGGATCGCCACCGAGATCCTGCCCGTGTTCAGCCGCAAGCCGGTGTTCGGCTACAAGGGCCTGGTGGCGGCGACGGTGGCGATCGCCGGCCTGTCGATGACCGTGTGGGCGCACCACATGTTCACCACCGGCGCGGTGCTGCTGCCGTTCTTCTCGTTCATGACGTTCCTCATCGCCGTGCCCACCGGGGTGAAGTTCTTCAACTGGGTCGGCACCATGTGGCGCGGGCAGCTGACGTTCGAGAGCCCGATGCTGTTCACCATCGGCTTCCTCACGACATTCCTGTTCGGCGGGCTGACCGGGATCATCCTGGCCTCGCCGCCGCTGGACTTCCACGTCAGCGACAGCTACTTCGTGGTCGCCCACTTCCACTACGTGCTGTTCGGCACGGTGGTGTTCACGGTGTTCGGCGGGATGTACTTCTGGTGGCCCAAGTTCACCGGGAAGATGCTCAACGAGCGGCTGGGCAAGTGGAACTTCTGGACCCTGTTCATCGGCTTCCACATGACGTTCCTGGTCCAGCACTGGCTGGGCGTCATCGGCATGCCGCGCCGGATCGCGAACTACCCGGACCTTCCCGGCTATGCCACCACGCTGAACGACATCTCCACCGCCGGGTCGTACCTGCTGGCGATCTCGATGCTCATATTCCTCTACAACGTCTACATCACGATGCGTTCAGGGGAGCGGGTGACCGCGGACGACCCGTGGGGCTACGCCAACTCACTGGAGTGGGCGACCTCCTGCCCGCCGCCGCGGCACAACTTCACCAGCATTCCGCGTATCCGGTCCGAACGGCCCGCTTTCGACCTGCACTATCCGCACATCAAAACGGGCAGGCCCGCCCATGAGCCAATTTCCGCGGAATAGGCCCGGATACGCTGTGAGACGGCATCTGAGAGGTCTGGCATGAAGGTCGAAGGTTTCCTGTTCGCGGGCTGCGCGGTGTTCTTCGCCGTGGCGGACGTCGTCTACTGGTACTTCTCGAAGGACCCGACCGGTACGACGGCGCTCGCGCTCGCGGTCGGGCTGGCGTTCCTCGTCGGGTTCTATCTCCTCTTCACGGGCCGGCGGCTGCCGCGGCGGCCGGAGGACGACCCGGAAGGCGACATCAGCGAGGGCACCGGTGAGCTCGGCTTCTTCAGCCCGCACAGCTGGTGGCCGATGTTCGTGGGCCTCGCGGCGGCGACCGCCGCGATCGGTTTCGCGGTCGGGTGGTGGCTGTTCCTGATCGGCGCGCTGGCGACCATGCTCGCCGCCATCGGGTTCGTTTTCGAGTACTACCGGGGGCTGTACGCGCACTGACGCAGCCTTTGCAAAGCGCCGCCCGGAAAGGCTTCCCCGGGCGGCGCTTGCTATATCGGGTCTTTTACCGCCACGGGTTATGCCGCCTGGCTGCCGCCGATGGGGCGTGCGTATCCTAATGCTGCCGGCCGGCCGCGGGGGCCCGACGGCGATATGCCAGCAATCAGGGACGCTGGCAGGACGGGGAAAGGCTGCATTCGGGCGCCCGGATAAGGGCGCCAGGGGGGATAGTGGCGTGCGGGGGACATTCTTCCTGCCCGGTCCTGGCGGGGACCCGGGCAAGGGGCCGCGGTCAGCGGCCACCGGGGACGGGGAGCGGGCTGGCGCGGGCTGCCGCCCTGGCCGCGGCGGCCCGGGAGCGCTGGCAGGCTCACAGAGCCGCCAGGGCCGTGCCCAGGCTGCTGGTACCGGCCAGCCGCCCCGGCGGCCCTGGACGGGCTGTCAGGGCCGCGCTGGGGCGGTGCAGGCCCGTGGGGGCGGGCCTGCTGGCGGACGCAGTGGGCGCTGGCCCCGGCCCAGGACTGCCGCGTCAGCGTGGTGGCGGTGACCCGGCAGGGCAGGCGGACGGCGGTCAGCGGGTCGTTCCGCACGCTCGCGCCGCACCGCACCTTCACCGCGTCCAGCACCCTGACGGCGGGGGGTACCTACGGCGTCGGCATGCCGATCATGGTCCGGCTCAGCCGCCCCGTCGCCGCCGGCTCGCGGGCGGAGGTGGAGCGGTCGCTGCAGATCTTCACCAGCAGGCCCGTCACCGGCGCCTGGTACTGGCTCAGCGGCACCGAGGTGTGGTTCCGGCCGCGGCACTACTGGCCGGCGCGCACCTCGGTGCGGCTGGACGCCCACCTCACGGGCATGCGGGCCGCCCCCGGCGTCTACGGTGCCGCGAACCTGAGGCTGCACTTCCGGATCGGCGACTCGCTGGTCGCCGTGGCGAGCGCCGCCAGCCACCACATGAAGGTCTGGTGGAAGGGCCGGCTCCGGGGCGACTGGCCCATCAGCACCGGCGAGCCCGGCCTGGACACCCCGGACGGGCGCTACCTGTCCTTTGCCATGGGCAACCCGGTGGACATGAACTCCGCCACCTTCGGCGTGATGCCCGGGGACCCCGGCTACTACAACGTGATGGTGTACGACTCGGTCCAGTTCACCGGCAGCGGCGACTACATCCACAGCGCGCCGTGGTCGGTCGGGGAGCAGGGATATGTGAACGTGAGCCACGGCTGCGTGAACGTGGCCCCGGGCCAGGCGGCCTGGTACTACGGCCACTCCCTGATCGGCGACCCCATCACGGTGGTGGGCAGCCCGGTGCGCGGCACCTGGGGTGACGGGTGGACCATCTGGTTCCGCTCGTGTGCTGAGCCGTGTCCGGTCAGGCCGGGTGGCCGGGATCCTCGCCGTGCTGCTCGCCACCGGAGGTGACGGCGGCGTGCTCGCCGCCGTGCCCGTTGCCATGGCCGTTCCCGTGCCCGTTGCCCTCCGGGAGCGGGATGCCCTCGGTGAGGACCCGGTTGAGGCGGTGGCGGACCCTGCCCATGGCGCCCCGCTCGCCCTTGGCGGGGACCTCGTCCCCGGTGGCCGGGGCGGGCAGCTGCGGCAGGTCGGACCTGGACACCAGCACCGCCAGCTTCTCCTCCGGGAGCGGGCGGGTGACCTCGATGAACTCGCCGTCCGGCAGCTGGCGGATGATGCCCGTCTCGATGCCGTGCTCCAGCAGGTGGGCGTCCTTGCGCTGCAGCCCGAGGCAGATCCGCTTGGTGACCCAGTAGGCGATGACCGGGCCGACGATGATGAGGATCCGGGCGGTCCAGGTCAGCGCGTACAGCGAGATGTCGAGCTGGGAGGCGATGACGTCGTTCGCGCCCTCCAGCCACAGGATGCCGTAGAAGGTGACCGCGCCCATGCCGATCGCGGTCCTGGTGGGAGCGTTGCGGGGCCGGTCGAGCACGTGATGCTCCCGCTTGTCCCCGGTGATCCACCGCTCGATGAACGGCCACAGCGCCCCACCGCCGAAGATGATGCCCAGTGGCACCAGCGCCGGGATGAACACGTTGAACGCCACGGTGTAGCCGCCGACGTTCCAGTTCCAGTTGGGCATGATGCGGAGCGCGCCTTCGAGCGGGCCCATGTAGAAGTCGGGCTGGGACCCGGCGGTGATACCGGACGGGTTGTACGGCCCGAACAGCCAGATCGGGTTGATCTGCGCGAACGTGGACAGCACCGTCAGCACCCCGAAGACGAAGAAGAAGAACGCCCCCGTCTTGGCCATGAAGTAGGGGTACATCGGGGCGCCGACCACGTTCTGGTTGGTCCGGCCCTTGCCCGGCATCTGGGTGTGCTTCTGATGGAACATCAGGAACAGGTGCGCGGCGATCAGGGCCAGCAGCAGGCCCGGGATCAGCAGCACGTGGATGATGTACAGCCGCGGGATGATGTCGTGCCCCGGGAAGCCCCCGCCGAACAGGAAGTACGAGGCGTAGGTGCCGATGATCGGGAACGTCTGGAGCACGCCCTGGGTGATCCGCAGCCCGGTGCCGGACAGCAGGTCGTCAGGCAGCGAGTAGCCGAACAGCCCCTCGAAGATGCTGACCGAGAAAATGATGATGCCGATGATCCAGTTGAACTCGCGGGGCTTGCGGTACGCGCCGGTGAAGAAGATCCGGAGCATGTGGACCATGATCGCGGCGAGGAACAGCAGCGCCGCCCAGTGGTGGATCTGCCGCATGAGCAGGCCGCCCCGGACGTCGAAGCTGATGTTCAGGGTGGAGGCGTACGCCTCGCTCATCCGGATCCCGTGCAGCGGCGTGTAGACGCCGTGGTAGGTGACCTCGGTCATGCTCGGCTGGAAGAAGAACGTCAGGAACGTCCCGGTCAGCAGCAGGATGATGAACGAGTAGAGCGCGATCTCGCCCAGCAGGAACGACCAGTGGTCCGGGAAGATCTTCCGCAGGAACCGGCGGAACGGCACGGCGGCACGGAGCCGGTCGTCGAGGAACACGCCGGTTCCCGACAGGGCCTTGGGGATTCTGTCCATGGCTACTCGTTCCCTCCGGTGAACCCGGATCCGCCGAGCTCCCAGAACGGGGGCCCGACCGGCACCTGGTAGTCGCTCTTGGCGACCAGGTAGCCCTCGGAGTCAACGCCGAGCGGCAGCTGGGGCAGCGCCCGGGCGGCCGGCCCGAAGATCACCTTGGCGCCGCGGGTGGCGTCGAAGGTGGACTGGTGGCACGGGCAGAGGATGTGGTGCGTGGTCTGCTCGTACAGCGCCACCGGGCAGCCGACGTGGGTGCAGATCTTGGAGTAGGCGACGATGTTGTCGACCGTCCAGTTCATCACCGTGCCCTCCTGGCCCGGCACCTTCGGGACCAGCTGGCCGGGGGCGAACTTGATGATGATGGTGGTCGCCTTGGCCAGGGCGTCCTGGTTGTCGGCGAAGCCGTCGGGCACGACGGTGATCATCTGCCCGGGGGTGGCGAAGTCGGCAGGCCGGATCGGCGTGTTCGGGCCGTAGACCAGCAGCCGGGTGCCCTTCTTCCAGACGGTGTGCCGCAGCTGGGTGCCGGGCAGCGGGCCGAGGTCGCGCAGCAGCACGATCGGCGCCGCCAGCAGCGGCAGGGTCGCCAGCATCAGGGTCCGCCGGACCAGCGGCCGCTTCACGAACCCGCTGGCGTCCGCGCCCTCCTCGAAGGTCTCGGCGAACGCCGCCCGGTCCGCCTCGGGGGAGGCGAGCGGCTTGCGGGCCTCGGTCAGGTCCACGTGCGGCATCAGGTAGCGGACCCAGATGACCGCGCCGGCCGCCAGCCCCAGCAGGGCCACCGACAGCGACACGCCCAGGGCCAGGTTGGAGTTCAGGGTGCCGGTGACCGAGTTGACCTCGATGCCGACGTAGGCCGCGATAAAGCCGACCCCGGCCAGGAACGCCAGCACGAACAGGGCCGCGACGACCCGCTCGGCCCGCTTGGCCTGGGGCAGGTTGGACGGTTCCGGGGGCAGCTCGCGCTGCACGCCGCCGCCGTCCTCGCGGGCCGCCCCGAGCAGGGTCCGGGCCCGGGCGGGCGGCGGCGTGCCGATCACCCGCTGGCGGACGCGGCTCTCCTCGGCCGGCCGGTCTTCCGCGCCCGCGGGCCGGTCTTCCGGGCTGCCTGTCGTCTCACTCATGCTTCACGTCGCTTCATCGTGATCCACATGGCGGCGAACACCAGGGCGCCGATCCCGCCCAGGAACGCGACCAGGCCCTCGGTCACCGGGCCGATCCGGCCGAGGCTGAACCCGCCGGGGTTCGGCTCGGCGCGGGTGGTGGTGACGTAGGCGATGATGTCGCGCTTCTGCGCCGGGGTGATGGTGGTGTCGCTGAACACCGGCATCGCCTCCGGGCCGGTCAGCATGGCCTCGTAGATCTGGGTCGGTGTGGACTGGGTAAGCGGCGGCGCGTACTTGCCGTAGGTGAGGGCCCCGCCCGCACCGGCGAAGTTGTGGCACTGCGCGCAGTCGGTGATGAACAGCTGCTGCCCCAGGGCCAGGTTGGCGCCGGAGGTATTCACCTGGCTGGCCGCGGGGATCACGGGCCCGCCGCCCAGGGAGGCGACGTAGGCCGCGAGCGCGTGGGTCTGGGCGGTATTGAAGACCGGGGGCTTGCGCGGCATCTCCGCGGTGGTCTCCTTGCCTGGCATCCGGCCGGTGCTCACCTGGAAGTCGACGGCGGCGGCGCCGACGCCGATCAGGCTCGGGCCCTGGCCCGGGACGCCCTGGGCGCTCATGCCGTGGCAGCTCGCGCAGGTGGTCGCGAACAGCTGCCTGCCCTGCGCTATCTGCTGTGCGTTCGGGGGCGGGGCCGCGGCCGACGCCGGGCTCGCCTGCCCGGTGATGGCGGCGTACGTCGTGCCGGCGGCGACGAGCCCCAGCAGGACGACGGCGTACCCGGCGGCCCGGTGCCGTCGCCGTGCGGTGATCCAGCTCACTGGTGCCTCGGTTTCGGGTCAGGGGAAGTCATGCATCTCGCCCGCGGGAAGGTAGATCAGTGGATGAGGTAGATGGCCGTGAACAGGCCGATCCAGACGACGTCCACGAAGTGCCAGTAGTACGAGACCACGATGGCGCTGACCTGCTGCTCGTGGGTGAACCGTTTGGCTGCGAAGGTCCGGCCCAGCAGGAACAGGAACGCCACCAGCCCGCCCGCCACGTGCAGGCCGTGGAACCCGGTGGGGATGAAGAACACCGAGCCGTAGGCGCTGGAGTGGATGGTCAGGCCGTCCTTGACCAGGCCCAGGTACTCGTAGCCCTGGCCCAGGTCGAAGTAGAGCCCCATCAGGAAGGTCAGCACGTACCACTCGCGCAGGCCCCACCGGCGGACGTTCCAGATGGAATCGGCGCGCCGGATCTGGCCGCGCTCCACCGCGAAGACGCCCAGCTGGCAGGTCACGCTGGACAGCAGCAGCACGGTGGTGTTGGTCGTGCCGAGCGCCAGGTCGAGATGGGCGCCGGGCCACGGCAGGCCCTGCCCCTTGTTGACCGAGCGGATGGTGAAATACATCGCGAACAGCGCCGCGAAGAACATGAGTTCCGAGGACAGCCACACGATGGTGCCCACGCTGACCAGGTTCGGCCGGCTGGAGAGCGGGCGTGAGGGTGCCTCGGTGACAGATGCGGTGGCCACGAGGGCCATTATTACGACACCGCGTAGGGGAGCGTCGGCCGACCCCCCGGGTCGGTACCATCCAGTTCATGAAGGTCGTTGTGTACAGCCATGACGCTGACGTCCGGGCACGGGTCCGGCTCGCCATCGGGCGCCGCCCGGCGACGGACGTGCCCGAGGCGGAAATCATCGAGGTGGCCACCGAACCGGCCCTGTTCCGGCTGCTGGACGCGGGCGGGGCGGACATCATGATCCTGGACGGCGAGGCCCAGCCGGCCGGCGGGATGGGGGTCTGCCGGCAGGCCAAGGACGAGATCCACGACTGCCCGCCGGTGCTGCTCATCATCGGGCGGCGGGACGACGGCTGGCTGGCCACCTGGTCGGGCGCGGACGCGGTCACCAGCCACCCGATCGAGCCGTACGCCCTGGCCGGGGAGCTGGCCGGGCTGATGCGGCGGCGCGCCGCCGGCGCCGCCCCCGCCCAGGCCTGAGGCCTCCGCCGCCGGCCCCGGACGCCCCCGGCCCAGCCGCTGCGCTGGCCTTTCCTGCCCGTTCACCCGCTGTCATCCGCCCGAGGGGGCGTCATGGATTCACTGGCCGCCTGGCCCGCGCTGATCGGCGCGCTCATCCGGGGAGAGACCCTCACCTCCGACGAGACCGGCTGGGCCATGAACGAGATCATGGAGGGCGCGGCGTCGCCTGCCCAGATCGCCGGGTTCGCGGTGGCGCTGCGGATGAAAGGCGAGACGGCCGGCGAGGTCGCGGGCCTGGCCCAGGTCATGCTGGACCGGGCCACCCCGATCAGCCTGCCCGGGCCGCACGTGGACCTGGTCGGGACCGGCGGGGACTACGGGCACACGGTCAACATCTCCACGATGGGCGCGATCGTGGCCGCGGCCGCGGGCGTCCCGGTGGCCAAGCACGGCAACCGGGCGGCCTCGTCGGCCTGCGGCGCGGCGGACGTGCTGGAGGCCCTGGGAGTGGTGATCGACCTGCCGCCCGCCGCCAGCGAGCAGCTGGCGGCCGAGGTGGGCATCGTGTTCCTGTTCGCCGCGCACTACCACCCGGCCTTCCGGCACGCCGGGCCGGTGCGCCGGGAACTGGGCGTGCCCACCGTGTTCAACTTCCTCGGGCCCGTGGCCAACCCGGGCCGGCCGGCCGCGCAGGCGGTGGGCGTGGCGGACCCGCGCATGGGCGCGGTGCTCGCGGGGGTGCTGGCCGGGCGGGGCTGCTCCGCCCTGGTCTTCCACGGCCACGACGGGCTGGACGAGCTCACCACGGGTGCCCCGTCCACGGTATGGCTGGCCCAGGGCGACGGGGTCAGCGAGACGGAGTTCGACCCGGTCAGCATCGGGGTGCCGCGGTCGGAACCGGGGGACCTGCGCGGCGGCGACCCCGCCCACAACGCCGGCGTGGTCCGGGACGTGCGGGCCGGCCCGCACGGGCCGATCCGGGAAGCGGTGGTGCTGAACGCCGCCGCCGCCCTGGCCGCCGCCAAAGGCGTGGCCGGGCCCGCTGACCTGGGCCCGGTGCTGGCAGCCGGGCGGGACCAGGCGGCCGCCGCGATCGACTCCGGGGCAGCGGCCGACCTGCTCGGCCGGTGGGTGTCGGCCAGCCAGCGGCTGGCCGGCCAGCACCAGCCGGGAGACTCCTGACGCGGGCGGCGGGCCGCCCGGCGGATGCCGGTCAGCCGGTCAGGTGGCGTCCGGGTAGCCGAGGGCGAACGCCGCCTCCAGGTCGTGCCGCGAGTACGTGCGGAACGCGATGTGGGTCTCGGTCTGGGTCACGCCGTCCACCTTGTTGATCCGCCCCGGGATGACATCGGCGAGTTCCTCGTGGGCACGCACCCGGACCAGCGCCACCAGATCGAACTCACCCGTCACCGAGTAGACCTCGCTGACCTGGGGGATCTCGGCGATCGCCTCCGCCGTTTCCGGGATGCGCGTCACATCGGCGCGCACCAGGACGATCGCGGTGATCATGGGCTGCCTCCCGGGGGCCGTGTGCCGTGCCGTGCCGTATGCCGGACCGTGGCGGTAGCGTACCGCCGAACCGTCACCCGGGCAGCGGGCCGGGGCTCCGGCGCCGCCGGAGCAGGCGCAGGCAGCGGCGCCACCACCGGGCGGGAGCAGCGCGGCCAGCGCCGTCAGCCCAGGCCGCGGCTGCCGCGTCCGCCCGCTCCCGGACCAGCCGGGTGGCCCCGCCGACCGAGGTCGCGCCCGCCGCCTCCAGCAGGCCCAGCAGGCCGGCCAGCACGTCGGCCGTGGCGAGCGCGTCGGCGAGCGCCCGGTGCCGGGGCGGCACGGACGCGCCGAAGTAGCCGGCCAGGGTGGCCAGCTTGCAGTCGGCTACCTGGCTGGGGCTGAGCATGACGCGGGCGACCGCGACCGTGTCCAGCACCGTGAAATCCGGCCAGTCCAGCCCGCTCGCCCGGCAGGCGGCGGACAGGAACCCGACGTCGAACGGGGCGTTGTGGGCGGTGAGCACGGCGCCGCGGGCGAACGCCAGGAACCGGGGCAGCACGTCGGTGACCGGCGGCGCCCCGGCGACCAGTGCGTCGGTGATGCCGGTGAGCTCCGCGACCGGCCCGGGGATCGGGCAGCCCGGGTTGACCAGGGACGAGAACGTCCCCCGCAGCTGGCCGCCGCTGACCCGGACTGCGGCGATCTCGGTGATCTGCGCCGCCCCCGGCTGCCAGCCGGTGGTCTCCACGTCCACCACCACGAACTCGGCATCCCGCAGTCTTATCTGGCCCTCGCTCGCCTCCGGGCCGCTGGGACCCGCCGTCTTCCCGCAGTCTTTCTGGCCCTCGCTCGCCCCCGGGCCGCTCGAGCCCGCCGTCTTCCCTCCTCGCTCCGGCT
>JBLMWU010000185.1:0-22389 GCA_050257395.1 Gemmatimonadota bacterium
GTGAATCACCCCTTCCGGCAGATCCGGCTCCGCGCCGGGTCCCGTGATCGCCGTCCGCCGGCTGCGATATGCGCGTGCCGGAGGGCAGCGCTGACACTTGCACGGTCACACGCCAGCCCCCCGCCCACCAGGGACGTTGGTCCCTCAAGATCGGCGGGGCGCCAAGGGGCGCACCCGGCCCGGGCCGCCCGGTCACGTGCTGGTGAGCGGGTCTACCAGCACGCCGGGGTTGAGGATGCCCCGCGGGTCCAGGGCGGCCTTGGCGGCCCGCAGCGCCGCCGCGAAGGGCTCCGGGCGCTGCCGGTCGTACCAGGGCCGGTGGTCGCGCCCGACCGCGTGATGGTGGGTGATGGTGCCGCCCGCGGCGAGCACGGCGTCGGAGACCGCGGCCTTGACGGCGTCCCACTGGCCCACCTCCTCACCGCGGCGGCCCGGCGCCAGCACCGTGTAGTAGGGCGCTGGGCCGTCCGGGTAGGCGAACGCGAACCGGCAGGTGACGACCCCGGGCCGGCCGCAGGCCTCGCGGGTGGCCGCCTCCGCCGCCGCGGTCACGCTCGCGTGGAACGCCGGGAACCTGTCCCAGGTCACCGCGGACTCGAAGGTCTCGGCGATCAGCCCCATGGCCGGGAACACGTTGCGCAGGTAGGGCATCCGCAGGAACGCGCTCCGCCACTGGCCGTCCTGCCCGCCACCCTGCCCGCTGCGGGCCCGCACCCCGTCCCAGCTCCCGCCGTGCTGGCCGGCCAGCTTCAGCGCGGCGTCCAGCCACCCGGTCACCTCGTGATCGGCGGACTCGAAGCCGAGCAGGAGCAGCGCGTGCGCGCCGTCGCCGCCCGCCGACAGCGCCGCCTCGGCCGGGTCGAGCAGCCGGCAGCTGGCGGGGGCCAGCCCGGATCCGGTGATCGCCCGCACCGCCTCGGCGCCCGCGGCCAGCGAGCCGAACCGCACGGTCGCCGCGGCCCGGTGCGCGGGCGGGCGCTGCACCCGCACCCACGCCTGGGTGATGACCCCGAGGATGCCCTCGGAGCCGAGCAGCATCCGGTCCGGGGACACGCCCGCGCCCGAGCCGGGCAGCCGCCGCGACTGCCAGATCCCGGCCGGGGTGACCGCGCGGACCGCCTCCACCAGATCGTCGATGTGGGTGGGGCCGGTCGCGTAGTGCCCGCCCGCCCGGGTGGCGACCCAGCCGCCCAGCGTGGAGAACTCGTAGGACTGGGGGAAGTGCCGCAGGGTGAGGCCGTGCGCGGCGAGCTGGGCGTTCAGCGCCGGGCCGGTCGCGCCGGCCTGGATCAGCGCGGCCCCGGACACCGGGTCGGCCTCCAGCACGCTGCTGAGCAGGGACAGGTCGGCTGACACCGTGCCCGCGTAGCCCGCGCCGGCCCGCGGCTCCACCCCGCCCACCACGCTCGTCCCGCCGCCGAACGGGATCAGCGCCAGGCCCGCCTCCTCGCACCAGCCGAGCAGGTCCGTCAGGTCGTCCTCGTGGCGGGGCCGGGCCACCACGTCGGGCACGTGATCGAACCGGCCGCGGAACGCGCGGATCAGGTCGCGGTAGGCCATCCCGTGCGCGTGCAGCGCCCGGTCATGCGCTGCCTGCGAGCACACGGCGGCCAGCCGCGCGGGCACCGCCACCCGCGGCCCGGGCAGCCGCACCCGGGCCAGCGGCACCGGCTCTTCCAGGCCGCCCGGCAGCGTCAGGCCCGCGCCGGCC
This sequence comes from Gemmatimonadota bacterium, assembly GCA_050257395.1. Lineage (GTDB taxonomy): Bacteria > Actinomycetota > Actinomycetes > Streptosporangiales > Streptosporangiaceae > JAIRTY01. The sequence goes on from JBLMWU010000185.1 coordinate 1,712, forward strand.
GCCACCAGTTCGGCGGTCTCCCGCAGCTGCGCGCCGGTCAGCAGCTCGTCCTCGTACCCCCAGGCCCAGTGGCTGCGCCGGCGCTCGCCCATGCGGATCATTGTGCCCGCCGGGGACGGCCCGGGTCAGGGGACGAGGCCACTGGTGAAGGTCTCGACCGGGGTGGGGGCGCCGGGGGCGGTCACCACCATGTCGGCGTAGCCGCGGCTGCCGTGACCGTACGGCGTGAGGCCCCAGACCGACACGCGCGCCCGGTAGCCGGTGTGGGTGCCCTGGGCGCAGTTCGGGGTGCAGTTGTCGACTTCGAGCATGCCCCTGGCCCTGGCGTGCGGGCTGCCCCAGCCGGACCAGACCAGGTCCCGCAGCACCCCCGACCCGTCCCCCGCGGTGACGATCCGGGCGGGCCCGGCCTGCATCGAGGTCAGGTTCCCGGCCGTGCAGGTGACCGCCGGGACCGTGCAGATCCTGACCTGGGCCCGGTCCGCGGGCGCGGCGCCCTGGCTGGCCAGGCCCGCGGGGTGGCTCGCCGCGGCCGGGCGCGCGGGCGGGCGGTGCGGCAGCGGCAGGATCCTGTTCAGGGCGCTGGCCAGCAGCGCGCCGCCGAGCCCGCCGGTCACCAGCACCGCGGCGGCCGCCGCCAGCAGGGCCGGGCGCCGCCGCCGGGCCGGCCGTGGCTGGCCGGGTGCTGGCTGGCCGGCTGCTGCGGGGCCGGGCAGCGAGCTGGCCGGGGCGGTGCCAGCCGGGTCCGGCGAGGCGGTCACGGCCGGGGGTCCGGTCTCCGGTGTCAGCCCCGCCTCTGGTGCTGCCGGCGAGGTGTCGCTCACTGTTTCCTCCTGCGCGCAGGGGACTGCGTCCGCGGGTGCGAAACCGCCCCCAAGTATCGTCCGCGGTGCCCGCCCGCCGCAGCGGAATCCCGGCCGGCGGTGACATACGGTTCGATCCACGCCACTCGGGCATCATTCGTCACAGTGAGCTCACCGCGATGCTCTGTCACGTGAGCATCACCGCGCTGCCCTGGGGGAGGCCGTGGAGAACATCACGAAGTCGCTCACGGCAATGGTGCTGGCGGTGCTGGCGGCCGTCATCTACGTGCTCGGGGCCACCTTCCGGGTCGCCGCCTACGCGTCGGTGACCGACGTGAGCGCCGCCACCTCGCAGAGCCTCATCCGGACCGCCGAGTGGTTCCGGTTCGCGGGCGGCCTGGTCGCCCTGATCGCCGCGTGCACCGCTGGCTGGCAGCTCGTCGAGCGCCGGGCCTGGGAGGGCGTCTGGGAGGTGCTGGCTGCGGCGATCGGCACGCTGCTCATCACCGTCGGCTTCCTCATCAGCGCGACCTCCATGGCCGAGCGGCCCGCCGCCAACATCGTCATCGGCGCGGGCTTCGGGGTCTGGGCGCTGCTGCTGCTGGGCCGGGCGGCCCGCCGCTCCCTGGCCGAGCAGGAGCTGCGCGCCGGAGGCATCACCCAGCCGCCGCACCTGGCGGTGCTGTGGCTGGCCGCCGCGGGCGGCGTCGCGATCTTCGCGATCGGGGCCGGCTTCACCCCCGACGTCACCAGCAAGGGCCTGGGGATCACCTTCGGGATCCTGCAGGCGCTCGGCGTGGCCATCGTCTTCGGCGCGATCGCCGCCGCCCCGGCCCGTGGCCGCCTGCTGTCGCACGCGCTGCCGCTGGTGCTGGCCGGCCTGGCCGTGCTCGCCGCCGCCTACCTCGCGTTCGCGATCACGGCCGGGGTGGTCTTCGGGACCGGGTTCAGCGTGACCGGCCTGCGGGTGGGCTACTCGATCGCGATCGGCATCCAGCTGGCCGCCGTGGGCGTGCTGGGCTGGGCCGCCTGGAGCCAGGTCCGCGAGCTCGCGGTCCCGCCGCCCGCCTGACCGGCCGGCCCGCACCTCAGGCCCCCCAGCCCCCGGCTGGCCCGCCGCTCACGCTGGACGCCCCGGGCAGCGGCGTGCTACTGATGTTGAATCATCGTTCAACCCGGTGCGCCGGGCACGCAGGGAGGGCACGCCGGTGGCGATCGACGCGGTAACCAGCAGCGCGACCGTGCCCAGCCGGGCGCAGGTCGTGATCGTCGGCGGCGGGGTGACCGGCTGCAGCATCGCCTACCACCTCGCCCACCTCGGCTGGACCGACGTGGTGCTGCTGGAGCAGCACCGGCTCACCGCCGGCACCACCTGGCACGCCGCCGGCCTGATCACCTCGGCCGGGATGACGGACGAGACATCGCTGTTCTTCAGCCGCTATTCGCGCGACCTGTACGCGCGGCTGGAGGCCGAGACCGGGCACTCCACCGGGTTCCGGGCGGTCGGGCACCTGTCGCTGGCCACCACCCGGCGGCGGCAGGCCGCGCTGCGCCGCGAGGCCGCCTGGATGCACGGGTTCGGCGTGGCGGACACCGAGATCTCCGCCCGGGAGGTGGCCGCCATGTGGCCGCTGGCCCGCACCGATGACGTGCTTTCCGCGTTCTACGTGGCCGACGAGGGCCGCGCCGACCCGGTCGGGGTGGCCACCTCGCTGGCCAAGGGCGCCCGGCAGCGGGGCGTGCGGGTCATCGAGGGCGTCGCCGCGACCGGCGTGCACACGAAGGACCGGCGGGTCCGCGCGGTGCTCACCGAGGCGGGCCGGATCGAGACCGAGGTGGTGGTGAACGCCGCGGGCATGTGGGCCCGCCAGTTCGGCGCGCTGGCCGGGGTGAGCGTGCCGCTGCAGGCCGCCGAGCACTACTACCTGCTGACGGGCACCGTGCCGGGGATGGACCCGGACCTGCCGGTCATCGAGGACCCGGACAGCTACGGCTACTACCGGCCGGAGGGCGACGGCATGCTGGTGGGGCTGTTCGAGCCGGTGGGGGCGCCGTGGTCGCTGGACGGGGTTCCCCGGGGCTTCTCGTTCGGCAAACTGCCTCCTGACTGGGAACGGCTGGAGCCCTACCTCGGGCCCGCCCTCGCCCGCATCCCCTCCCTCGCCGATACCGGGGTCCGCACCTTCTTCTGCGGCCCGGAGTCGTTCACCGCCGACGTGAAACCGCTGCTCGGGCCCGCGCCGGAGCTGGACGGGTACTTCGTCGCGGCGGGCCTGAACTCGCTGGGCATCCTGTCCGGCGGCGGGGTGGGCAGCATGCTCGCACACTGGATCGTGGACGGCGTGCCGCCGCTGGACGCGAGCGGCGTGGCCATCGACCGCACCGCGGCCTACGAGACGTCGCGGCGGTTCCGGGCGGAGCGCACGGTGGAGCAGCTCGGGGTGCTGTTCGGCGACGCGGTGTGGCCGTCCTGGCAGCCGCGCACCGCGCGGAACGTGCGCCGCTCGGTGCTGCACGAGCGGCTGGCCGCGGCCGGCGCGCACTTCGGGGTGTCGGCCGGCTGGGAGTACCCGGAGTGGTTCGCGGCGGGCGGCGTTCCCCCGGGAAGCGTCCTGGACTTCGCCCGCCCGCCCGCGCACGCGCTGGTCGCGGCCGAGCACGCGGCGGTCCGCGAGGCCGTGGGCGTGCTCGACATGAGCCTGATGGCCAAGTTCCTGGTGCAAGGGCCGGGCGCGGCCGCGGTGCTGAGCCGGCTGTCCGCCAACGACGTGCTGCTCGGCCCGGGCCGGCTCGTCTACACCCAGTGGCTGAACGAGGCGGGCGGGATCACCGCCGACCTCACGGTGACCTGCCTGGAGCCAGACCGGTTCCTGGTCGTCGCCAGCGACGTCATCCACCGCCGGGTCGAGCCGATGATCCGGCGGGCGGCGCGTCCCGGCGAGGTGGTGACCGTCGCCGACATCACGTCGGGGACCACGCTGCTGTCGGTGCAGGGCCCGGCCTCCCGCGAACTGCTGGGGCGCCTGACGGACGCGGATTTGTCGAACGAGGAATTCGGCTACCTGGCCGCCCGGCAGATCCACGTGGGCTACGCCCCGGTGCTGGCCATCCGGGTCACCTACGTCGGCGAGCTCGGCTGGGAGCTGCACATCCCGGCGGAGTACGCCCTCGGGGTGTACGACGACCTGCTGGCCGCGGGCGGGGATCTCGGGCTGCGGCCGGTGGGCCTGGCGGCCATGGGGAGCCTGCGGCTGGAAAAGGGCTACCGGGACATGGGCGTGGACATCGACAACACCGACAACCCGCTGTCCGCCGGGCTCGGCTTCGCGGTGGCGTGGGACAAGCCCGGCGGGTTCACCGGCCGCGACGCGCTGCTCAAGGTGCGGGCCGAGGGCCCGCCCCGCACCCGGGTGGTCAGCCTGCTGGTCCCGGACCCGGCGGCCGACCTGTTCGGCAACGAGCCGGTGTTCGCCGGCGGGGAGTGGGTGGGCTACGTGCGGGCCGCCGCCTACGGGCACACCGTGGGCGGCCCGGCCGGGCTGGCGCAGGTGACCCGCAAGGACGGCGTCACCGGCGGCTGGCTGGCCAGCACTGAGTTCGCTGTGCGCACCCCGGACGGGGACCTGCCCGCGCGGCTGCAGCTCGCCCCGCTGTACGACCCGCGGCGGGCGCGCATCCTGGCTGAGTGACCCGGCGCGCTGCCTCACGTTCCGGCCGTGCCGGGCGTCTGCCAGGTATGACGACGACACACACGCTCATGGACTCGCCGCTGGGCCAGCTCACCCTGGTGGCCCGGGACGGCACCCTGGCCGGGGTGTACTTCGAGGGCCAGCGCAACCGGCCGCGCCCGGAGAAGCTGGGCCGGCTCGCGGCGGCGGAGTTCGCCGAGCCGGTCCGCCAGCTCGGCCAGTACTTCGCGGGCGAGCGCACAGCCTTCGAGCTGGCACTCAGCCTGCCGGATGACCCGTTCGCCCGGCGGGTGTGGGACCGGATCGCGGCCATCCCCTACGGCCGGACCCGCAGCTACGGGGAACTCGCGCGCGAGCTGGGCGACCCTGGGCTGGCGCAGCAGGCCGGCGCGGCCGCCGCCCGCAACCGGCTGTGCATCGTGGTGCCCTGCCACCGGCTGGTCGGCGCGGACGGGGCACTGACCGGGTACGCGGGCGGGCTGGCACGCAAGCGGGCGCTGCTGGACCTGGAAACCCTGGTCCCCGCGAGCAGGCTTTTCTGATGAGATGGAACCCGGCCGCGGGCGTCTCACGTTCCCGCAGCCGGGGACGTCTACCAGATATGAGCCTGCGACCTTTCGAGCAGATCGTGGCCGACTACGGCCCGATGGTGCTGCGGGTGTGCCGCGCGGTGCTCGGGCCGGACGAGGCGGAGGACGCCTGGGCCGAGACGTTCCTGGCGGCGCTGCGGGCCTACCCGCGGCTGGACGACGGCGCGAACGTCGAGGCGTGGCTGGTCACGATCGCCCACCGCAAAGCCATCGACGCCACCCGGGCGGCGGCCCGGCGGCCGGTGGCGGCCGAGCGGCTGCCGGAACGGCCCAGCAGGGAAGGCCGGCCCGAGGACTGGGACGGCGACCTGTGGGCGGCGCTGGCGGAGCTGCCACCCCGCCAGCGCGCCGCCGTCGCCTACCACTACCTGGCCGGCCTCCCCTACGCGGAGGTGGCCGCCATCACCGGCGGCAGCACCGACGCCGCCCGCCGCGCGGCCGCCGACGGGATCAGGACCTTGCGCACCACCTACCTGGCGCGCACGCGCGAAGAGGTGAACTCATGATGAGCACGACGGAGCCGGAGGCCCGGGAACTGCTGCGGTCGCTGCCGGCTGAGGATGAGCGGGTGCTGGCCCGGCTGCACACAAGGCTGGCCGCCGGGGCCGCCGCGGACGGGATCCTCGACGTCGCCTACCGGACGATGGACTCGCCGGTCGGGCCGCTGCTGCTGGCCGCGACCGGGGCCGGGCTGGTCCGGGTGGCGTTCGCCCGCCAGGATCACGACGCCGCGCTGGCGGAGCTGGCCGCGCTGGTCAGCCCCCGCATCCTGGCGGCACCCGGCCGCCTGGACGAGGCGGCCCGCCAGCTGGACGAGTACTTCGCGGGCCAGCGGCGGCAGTTCGAGCTGCCGGTGGACCTGCGGCTGGCGCACGGCTTCCGCCGCAGCGTGCTCGCGCACCTGCCGCTGATCCCCTACGGGATGACCGAGAGCTACGCGCAGGTGGCGGCGGCCGCTGGCAGCCCGCGCGCGGTCCGCGCGGTCGGCAGTGCCTGCGCCAGGAACCCGGTGCCGATCGTGGTGCCCTGCCACCGGGTGGTCCGTTCCGACGGCTCGTCCGGCGGGTATGCAGGCGGCCCGGACGCCAAGCAGGCACTGCTCACCCTGGAGGCGGCATGACGGCCAGGACCTATGAGCAGCGGGTCGCCGCCGCAGACTGGGCGGCGGCGGCATGGGAACTCGACGACTACGGCTGCGCCCGGCTGCCGCAGCTGCTGACCCCGGCCGAGTGCAAGGAACTCGCCGCGCTCTACGACGAGCCCGGCCGGTTCCGGGCGACCATCGACATGACGCGGCACCGGTTCGGGTCCGGCGAGTACCGGTACTTCCGGGCCCCGTTCCCGGAGCCGGTGGACGCGCTGCGGCACGCCCTCTATCCCCGGCTGCTGCCGGTCGCCCGGGACTGGTGGGCCCGGCTGGGGCGGCCGGCCGGGTGGCCGGACACGCTGGACGAGTGGCTGGAGATCTGCCACGCCGCAGGCCAGACCCGGCCCACCCCGATCCTGCTGCGCTACGAGACGGGCGACTGGAACGCGCTGCACCGCGACCTGTACGGCGACAAGGTGTTCCCGCTGCAGGTGGTCATCAACCTGAACGAGCCGGGCGGCGACCACACCGGCGGCGAGTTCCTGCTGGTCGAGCAGCGGCCGCGGGCCCAGTCGCGGGGCACCGCCGTCCTCATCCCGCAGGGCCACGGGCTGGTCTTCACCACCCGCGACCGGCCGGTCCGCTCGGCCCGCGGCTGGTCGGCCGCGCCGGTCCGGCACGGGGTGTCCGCGATCCGCTCCGGCCGCCGCCACACGCTCGGCCTGGTCATGCACGACGCCACATGACCTACACCCTGCTGGGCGCCGACGGCAGGCCCTGCCAGAGCGCCGTGCCCGGCACCCTGGGCGGGCACCGGCGCACCCGGATCTACGGCCGCCTCGACTGCCCGTCCGCGCTGCGCGCCATCGCCCGCGGCGGATACGTGACGCACCGGGTGTTCTTCGACAGCGAGGCCACCGCGATCGCCGCTGGCTACCGCCCCTGCGCGGTCTGCCTGCCCGCCGCCTACCAGGCCTGGAAGCGCCAGGTCAGCGGCAGCCGGGCGGCTGATGGCGGGTAAGGCCATAGCCGCGGCGGCCCCGCCGGGCTGCCCCGGACAGGCCGAGGCTCAGGCAGGTGAGCCCGATGAAGATCAGGCCCAGTCCCTTCGGGGTGCCCAGCACCACCGCACCCACCGTCACCCAGACGATGCCGGCCAGCGTGTACGGCAGCCAGGCCCGGGCGGCCCAGCGCGGCATTGCCTTCATGGCCGTCAAGGTAACAAGCGAAGCTGGCAGGCCGGAATCACCGCGCAGACAGATGCCGGTGCACGGCAGTGATCAGCCGCCTGCCAGGCCTGGAACCGCAGGGCCGCAGCGGCGGCGTGCGGCACGTGGCGATTGCCAGGTTGGCACGCACTGAGGGAGGCGGCGGTCGCGCTGACGGCTGTGCGTATCGCGAACCTCGACGACCAGGTGCTGCAGCGGCTGCGCGCCCGGGCGCGCAGCATGGCCGGACATTGGAAGCCGAGATCCGGGCGATCCTGACCGGCGCGGTGAGCAAGCCCGGCGAGGCAGAGGGGCTGTTCCAGGCGATAGTGCGCCGCTTCGGCGAACTCGGCGGCGTAGACCTGAAACTGCCATCCCGGATCGAGCAGCCAGGGGCCGCGGAATGCGGCCCACAATCCCCAGATCAGCTCTGAATCGGGTGGGCTGGCGGCAGATCAGAGTGAACGGCGGCAGCTTCGGCTCGGCGCATGCGGGTTAGCAGGCGGTCCGGGTCGCTGGCCGTGACAATGGTGCCTCGCGCGGACCCGAAGAGGGGAAAGGCGAAGTAGCGGCGGCTGTGGGTGCCCCAGATCAGCAGCCAGCCGGGGTTGGCTTGCTGGATACGGGCGGCGGTCAGCCGCTGGCTGGGGTCGTAGCGGGGTGAGCCGGTCTCCCCGCTGGATGTTCCGGGTTCGGCAGGCGTGACGGGACTGGTGTTCACCTCCAGCCCCGCTGGCCACCAGCGAGTGCATCGTCTGCGTCAGCGATGTGCTCCACCAGCCGGCCGGGGTGGTCGCCGTGGACGAGTGCGCCGTCTCCTAATCGGCGGGCGCACCAGATGATCCCCGCATCGGTTGTGCTGACGGTCCAGGCCTCCCACCGCGGAGTCACAGAGTGCCGGACTCTGCGCAGGGCTTCCTCGGTGGGCAGCGCCGCCCACGGATCGCTGCTGCCTGCTGCCATGGATGATTCCCCTCCTCTGCCGCCGGTGATGCCATCGAGTATAGGACGTCTTGAGTCGTTCTACGTGCTACTAGAGACGTAGCTAGTGAATCTGTGTACGTCACAGCATGTTTAGGATCTTCGCGTGAGTCTGGAGGACCGCAGCGGCCGCATCCGCCATGACAGCGCCCGCCCCATCTGGCAGCAGGTCAGCGACGACCTGGCAGCCGAGATTGCCTCGGGTGCGCTGCCTCCGGACACCCGCCTCCCCAGCGAAGCCGAACTGTCGTCCCAGTACGGCGTGGCCAGAGTCAGCGTGCGGCGAGCAATAGCCGATCTGCGTTCCAAGGGCCTGGTCGTCACCGTCCACGGCCGGGGCAGCTACACAGCCGAACGCCCCTAGCCAGCCATCGAGCGCGTCAGCTTGTCGGCCAGGGCCGGAGTTTCTCGGGGTTGCGTATCACCCAGATGCGCCTGACCCGGTCGCCTGCGACGTCGAATGCGAACACCGTCACGGTGACGCCGTCCTGCTGGGCCACCAGGCCGGGCCGGCCGTTGACGGTGCGTTCCAGGAACGTCATGGTGCTGGGGACACGGTTGGCGATTTCGATCCAGGCACGCGCAATCTGCTCGCTGCCTTCGATGGGGCGCAGGAAGGCGGTGACGAGGCCGCCGCCATCGGCGGTCGCCATGGCACCGGGGTCGAGCAGGCCGATGAGGGCGTCGATGTCCTTGGCCTCCCACGCCTTCTTGAACTCCCTGACGATGCCGGCCTGGTGGGCTGCCGGGGCCGCGGAAGGCTGCGCCGCGCGGACGCGGCGGCGGCCTGAGGAGGCGAGCTGGCGGCAGGCCGCCGGCGTGCGGCCGGTGATCTCGCTCACCTCGGCGAAGCGGTAGCGGAAGACATCGTGGAGGACGAACGCGACGCGTTCGGCCGGGGTCATCGAATCGAGCACGACGAGGAAGGCCATGCTGACCGACTCATCCAGGGTGACCCGGTCGGCCGGGTCGATGCTGGCGCCGCCCGGCCCGCTATTGAACTCGGCAGGTTCCGGCAGCGGCTCGGGAAGCCATTCGCCCACGTAGGTCTCTCGCCGGGCGCGTGCCGAGCCGAGCAGGTTGAGGCAGATGCGGCTGGCGACGGTCGTCAGCCAGGCGCCGGGGGATGCGATGACAGCCTGCTGCTGCGGGGTCATCGCGTACCAGCGGGCGTAGGTCTCCTGGACAGCGTCTTCGGCCTCGGCCAGGGAGCCGAGCAGCCGGTAGGTGAGATTGACCAGCTGACGCCGCTCGCTCATGATCGCGTCCACGCCCGGGCTGGGCCGGCCGTCTCCTGGCCTGGATCGGGTGCTCATGCCCTTGGCGCTCCCCTGGTCGCGTCCGCCCTCACCCATTCGACAGGACAGCGCACCGGAATGTGAGGCCGGGCCGCCGCCTCACATTCCTGCGGGTTGCGTTGTCGCACTGGTGAGACGAACACACCAGGAGGCATCATGACCACCCCTGTTCCGGCAGCAAGCTTCGCCGGCCCGGCACCCGCGGAGCACCTGGAGCGGGCCGCCGCCGCGCTGGCGGCGCACGGGTTCACCGTCGAGCTCCTCGACAACGCCGCCGTCGCGCGTGCGCGCATCAAGGATCTGATACCCGAGGGCGCCAGCGTGTTCACCGGAGCCAGCGAGACCCTCCGCCTGTCCGGCATCGATGCCGACATCAACGCCAGCGGGCGTTATCAGGCCATCAAGCCGCAGATCCTGGCCATGGACCGCGCCACCCAGCTTGCCGAGATGTGGCGGCTGATGTCCACCCCCGACGTCATCGTGGGCAGCGTCCACGCGGTCACCGAGACCGGCTCCCTCGTGGTCGCCTCGGGCACCGGCAGCCAGCTGCCCGGCTACGCCGGCGGCGCCGCCCGCGCGATCTGGATAGCGGGGGCGCAGAAGGTGGTACCCGACCTGCCCGCCGCGCTGCGCCGCGTCGAAGAGCACTGCCTCCCGCTGGAAAGTGCCCGCACCCAGGTGGCCTACGGGTCTCCCAGCGCCATCAACCGCCTGCTCGTCCTCAACGCCGAACTCGTGCCCGGGCGCGGCACCGTCCTGCTGCTCCACGAAGCCATCGGATTCTGAGGGAGGCTGGCGGGTGCTGCTCGACCCGGCAGGGCACCCGTTCTGCCTGACCACGCAGATCCCGGAGTAGCGCATGCCGTGGGACCGGCTCATGATTTCCGGTCAGGGAGCCGGGCAGGTAGAGCGCGATGAGTGAGGAACGGGTCCAGGCGGCCGTGCAGGCCGCGATCGACGAACTGGTCGCCGGAGGCTCGGAGACCGGGCTGCAGGTGGCGGTGATCCGGAACGGCCGGGTCATCGCCGACGCCGTGAGCGGGGTGGCTGACCCGGGCACCGGCGCCCCGGTCACCCGGGACACCCTGTTCTACGCGGCGTCCACCGCCAAGGGCGTCGCGTCCTCGGTGGCACACGTGCTGGCGGAGCGGGGCGAGATCAGCTACGACCTGCGGCTCGCGGAGGTATGGCCGGAGTTCGCGGCGCGCGGCAAAGACGCCGTCACCCTGCGGCATGTGCTGCTGCACACCGCCGGCGTCCCCGGCCTGCCGCCTGATGTCACCGTGGCGGACCAGTGCGACTGGGACCGCATGTGCACGCTGATCGCCGCGGAGGAACCGTGGTGGGAGCCGGGCACCCGGTTCGGCTACCACGCCAAGACCTTCGGCTACCTGCTCGGGGAAACCCTGCGCCGGGCAACCGGGCAACGGCTGTCAGCGCTGCTGCGCGAGCACGTCACCGGGCCGCTCGGCGTCGCGGACGACGTCCACTTCGGGGTGCCGCCGCACCTGCTGCCGCGGGTCGCCCGGCAGGTCCCGGGGCAGAGCCCGCTGCCGCCCGCCCCCGAGCCGGGCACCACGCAGAGCCGGGCCATGCCGCCCGGCATCGTCCCGGACGCCGGCTACGCGAACCGGGAGGACTTCCTCACCTGCGACGTGCCGTCCGAGGGCACGATGACAGCGCTGGGCGTGGCCCGCGTCTACTCAGGCCTGCTCGGGCACGCCGATGGCGTCACCCTAGTGTCACCGCGGCGGCTCACCGAGATGGCCGCGATCACCGTCACCGGCATGGACCAGGTGATGGGCTTCGAAACGGCGTGGGCGTTCGGCTACGCCCCGGGCCGGCCCAGCGGCGTCCCGTCCCGGCCAGGGTCGGCGTTCGGCATGGTGGGCATGAACGGGTCCGCGGCCTTCGCCGACATCGACTCGGGTGTCGCTGTGGCCGTGATGCGCAACCGGTTCGCCGCTGGTGACCTGACCGCGGTGGCCGCGGTTGACCGGATCGTCGCAAGGGAGGGCAGCGGTGAGCACGCCTACGACTGAACTAGACCCCCGCTTCAGCGAGCCGGAGACGGCGCCCACCAGCTGGGAGGACACCCGCCGCGCCCTGGAGGCGGCGGAGATGTTCTGGATCACCACGGTGCGGGCCGACGGCCGGCCGCACATGACGCCGCTGGTCGCGGTGTGGCTCGACGGCGCACTGCACTTCTCCACCGGCGCGGGCGAGCAGAAAGCCGTGAACCTGCGCGCCAACCCGCACGTCATCCTCACCACCGGCTGCAGCACCTGGGACAGCGGCCTGGACATCATGGTGGAAGGCGACGCCGTCCAGGTCACCGGCCACGCTGCGCTGGAGCGCCTCGCGCAGGCGTGGGCCACCAAGTGGGACGGGCGCTGGCATTACGAGGTGCGTGACGGCGCCTTCCACCACAGCCAGGGCCAGGCGCTCGTGTTCGCCGTCAGGCCGGCCAAGGTTCTCGCGTTCACCAAAGGCACGTTCACCCACACCCGGCACCGCTTCTGACAGGCATGCCCGCGCGTCCGCTTACTTCCGCCCGGGCGGGACGTCAGTGAAGAAGAACGGCGGCGCGGCACCGTGAGACCGCGCTGGCCGGTTATGCCCGCTCACCGAAAGGCACAGGCCGCGCATGTACCACGTCAACGCTGATGATCTGCCGGGCAACGAGATCTCCCGCACTTTCGAGGGCGGCGCGCACGGCTCGTCGGTGTCGTTCTTCCTCGTGCACAACCACCTCGGCCAGGGGCCGAAGCTGCACCATCACCCCTACGACGAGACGTTCATCATCCTGGAGGGGCGGGTCCTGGTCCAGGTCGGCGACGAGACCGTCGAAGGCGGCCCGGGCGACATCGTGGTCGGGCCGCCCGGGGTCCCGCACGGCTTCACCAACCTCGGCCCCGACCGGGCCCGGCTGGTCTGCATCCACGCGGCCCCCGCGATGAACACGACGTTCCTCGAGTGACCGCGCTACTGCTCCAGGACGTTCGGCTGGTCGATCAGCCAGAGCCAGGTGCCGTCGGGCTGGCGGCGGGCGACTTCCACGGTGGCGTTGCCCGCCCGCGTGGTCGAGGTGAGCGCGAGGTCGCCGTTGCGGATCGCCGGGCGGATCGTCCCGGCGAAACGCGGCGGGCTGGCCAGCAGCTCCCGGTAAACCTGGCGGATGGCCTCGGTGCCGACGGCGAGGTGGCCGGGCGGGAAGGCGAGGACCGCCTGCGGCTCGTACAGGGCCACGACGCCGTCAACATCTCCCGCGCTGGCCCGCTCCAGGAAGAGCCGGTCCAGGTCCTCCGGCTGCAGCGCCTTGTCCGGTCCTGCCGCGCCGTGCATGCGATCGCCCTCCTCCGGCAGCCGCCGTGCCACTCCCCCACTATCGCCGCCGCTGCCGACAGCCGGGCAGGCACACTACCGGGGACGGGGGACGGCAGCCGGTGGCGTTGCCGCCCCGGGCAGCAGCTGGCAGGCTGACCACGTGGACCTCGCGGCAAAGCTGCAGATCAAGCCCGGGCAGTCGGTGGCGGTGCTCAACCCCCCGCCAGGCGTGACCTTGCCCGCCAGCACCTCCGGCGCCGAGCCCCAGGCCGCGGATGCCGTGATCGGCTTCGCCATCCACCGTGACGACCTCGACCGGCTCGGCCCGGTCATCGGCGCCGCCCGCGACGGCCGTCTCGCCTGGGTCGGCTACCCCAAGGGCGGGAAGCTCGGCACCGACCTCAACCGCGACCTGCTCGCCCGGGCACTCGCGGCCCAGGACATCCAGCCTGTCCGGCAGGTCTCCATCGACGACACCTGGTCAGCGCTGCGTTTCCGGCCCGCCCGCAGCTGACCGGCTCCGCTGGCCGCCACCACGGGTGCGGGTCAGACGGGATCGCGGGGCAGCGAGTGGCGGCAGTACGCGCAGACCGGATGGGCGGCCACCGAGGCCACGGCCTCATCGACCGGGGCGCCGCAGTCGGGGCAGTGGGTGGGGACGTGCCACAGGCCGCCCGTGGACGCCGTGTTCAGCAGCACGACCTTGGAGTGATGGGCGGGGTTGAACCTGACCCGGACGCTCTGGCCGGGCTCGATGTGGCCCTTGAGCAGCTCGACGGTGGTCTCGAACAGCTCGCCGCTGTCGGGCTGGACCCTGATCGTCGCGGTGCGGCCGTCCGGCCCGAGCGCGAGGATGGTCGCCGTCCCCGGGCTGCCGTCCCTGGCCAGGCGCAGCTTCTCCATCAGCAGCTTGTCGTGAGCGGACATCGTGCGGCGCTCAGGCTTGGGCTTGCCCATCCGCTGTGCCCACCTCCCATGACGTCCCGGCGCGGCCAGCCGGGTCAGCGGTGAGGATGTTTGCGGCAGTTTAGCCAGCTTCACCAGCCACAACAGCACCTTTGCCGATACCACTCGCCGCCGGCGCCGTCAGGCAGCCGCACGGCGGCTACCGTTGACCGGGTGCGGGTAGCGACCTGGAACGTCAACTCCGTCAAGCAGCGGGTGCCGCGGTTCCTGCCCTGGCTCGACCAGCGGCAGCCGGACGTGGTCTGCCTGCAGGAGACCAAGCTCGCCGACGCCGCGTTCAGCGTGCTGCTCGGCGGCGAGCTCGCCAGCCGCGGCTACCAGCTCGCGCTGCACGGCGAGGCCCGCTGGAACGGGGTGGCCATCCTGTCCCGGGCCGGCCTGGACGACGTGGTGACCGGGCTGGCCGGCGCGCCCGGCTTCCCGGACCCGGAAGCCCGGGCCATCGCCGCGACCTGCGGCGGCATCCGGGTCCACTCGGTCTACGTGCCGAACGGCCGGGAGCCCGGGTCCGAGCACTACCACTACAAGCTGGCGTGGCTGGCCGCGCTGCGCGAGGTGGTCGCGGCCGGCCCGGCCGACGCGGTGGTCTGCGGGGACATGAACATCGCCCCCACCGACGCCGACGTGTTCGACCCGGCCGCCTACGTGGGCCAGACGCACGTCACCCCGCCCGAGCGGGCCGCCCTCGCCGAGCTGCAGGCGCTCGGCCTGCGGGACGTGGTGCGCGACCGCTGGCCGGACCGGCGGGTGTTCACCTACTGGGACTACCGGGCCGGCATGTTCCACCGCGACCTGGGCATGCGGATCGACCTGGTGCTGGCCAGCGCCCCGGTGGCCGGCCGGGTCAGGGCCGCCTGGGTGGACCGGCACGCCCGCAAGGGCACCGGCCCGAGCGACCACGCCCCGGTCATCATCGACCTGGACGAGGCCCCGGACGGCGACATCGGCCCGGTCGTGCCGCCCCCGTCCGCGCCCGCCGCCCGGCCCGGCTCGGCGAAGCTGCCCCAGTCCCGGTAGCGGTCTCTCGGCCTGCCTCTACACTCTCTTGATCACCCCATATGGGGAGAAACACCGCACCGAGAGAGCCGCCGATGACCGAGCGCCCGCTGACCGTCCTGTTCATGCCCGAGTCCGCGTACGGGCCGACCAACCAGTGCATCGGCGTGGGTGACATCCTGCGCCAGCGCGGGCACCGGGTGGTGTTCGCCGCCGAGCGGTCCTGGCAGGGCAAGCTGGCCGCGCTGGGGTTCGAGGAGGACCTGGTCGACCTGGCGCCCCCGGCCGGGGACGCGGACGGGGCGGAGGGCGACGCCGGGCAGTTCTGGAAGGACTTCATCCGCGACACCGCGCCGGAGTTCCGCAAGCCCACCATCGAGCAGCTCGGCACGTTCATCCAGCCGACCTGGCAGGCCCTGATCGACGGCGCCGTCTACTGCGAGCCGCAGCTCAGGGAGATCATCGCCCGGGTCCGGCCGGACGTGATCGTGGAAGACAACGTCGTCTGCTTTCCCGCCCTGCTGACGGCCGGGGTGCCGTTCGTCCGGATCATGTCCTGCAACCCGCTGGAGGTGGGCGGGCCGGCGCTGCCGCCGGTCTTCTCCGGCTACCCGGTCGCCGACCGGGCCGGCTGGGACGAGTTCCGCAAGGAGTACGACCGCACTCACCGGGCCATGTGGGAGGAGTTCAGCAGCTGGGTGAGCGCGCAGGGCGCGCCGCCCCTGCCCGACCTGGAGTTCATCCACACGTCGGAGCACGCCAACCTGTACGTGTTCCCGGAGGAGGCCGACTACGCGGACCTGCGGCCGCTCGGCCCGGCCTGGCACCGGATGGACTCCAGCGTCCGCGAGACCGACCAGCCGTACGAGATCCCCGCCGCGCTGGCGGACCGGCCGGAGGACAGCGCGCTCATCTACCTGTCGCTGGGCTCGCTCGGCAGCGCCGACGTGGAGCTGATGAAACGGCTGGTGGACGTGCTGGGCCGGACCCCGCACCGGTACATCGTCAGCAAGGGCCCGCAGCACGCCGAGTACGAGCTGGCAGCCAACATGGCCGGCGCCGAGTTCCTCCCGCAGACCACGCTGATCCCCCAGGTGGACGCCGTCATCACGCACGGCGGCAACAACACCGTCACCGAGGCGGTCCACTTCGGCAAGCCGATGATCGTGCTGCCGCTGTTCTGGGACCAGTACGACAACGCCCAGCGGATGAGCGAGACCGGGTTCGGGGTGCGGCTGCCGACCTACGCGTTCACCGGCGAGGACATGACCGCCGCGCTCGCCACCGTGCTGGACCCGGCCATGCAGGCCCGGGCCGCCGCCGCCGGCGAGCGGGTCCGCCAGCGCGACGGCCTGCGGCGCGGCGCCGACGTGATCGAGTCCGCCGCCCGGGCGCACACCGCCGGGTGAACGACCTCGCAGCGCTGGTGGCCGCGGCCCCCGGCAGCCTCGTGCTGCCCGGCCGCCCGCGTGCCGCCAGCGTCACCGTGCCCACCCCGCTCCGGCTGCTGGCCGCGTTCCCGCTCGGGGAAAGGCTGGCAGTGGCCGTGGTGGCGGACAGCGGAGGCGGCCGGTGGACAGTGCCTCTGGTGATGGGGAACGGGCTTCGCCGGGCCCGGCCTGGCGACGGGGTGGCGGCCGCGCTCGCCAGCGCCCTGGGCTCGCCGGGAGCGGCGGCCCCTGCCCGGGCTGACGTGGCACAAACTGACGTGGCACAAACTGACGCGGCCCAGGCGGGCGCGGCCCAGGCTGACGCGGCCCAGACTGGCGCGGCCCAGACTGGCGTGACACAGCGTGATCTGCCCCAGGGCTCCTCGTTCTCCCTGATGTCGTGGCGCGGCCAGCCGGTCACCGGTGAACGCGAAGTCACCGTGGACCAGACGAACGAGTCGGTGATCGCCGGCGACGCCGCAGTGGTCAAGTGGGCGGTGCGGCTGCCGACCGCGGGCGAGCCGGAGCAGCCAGCCGTCAGCAGGCTCGCCGCGCTGGCCAGGGCCGGCTTCCCGGGCACCCCGCGGCCGTGGGGCGTGCTGCGGTGGCACTGCCCGGACCGGCCGGTGGCGCTCGCGACCGTGACCTCCTACCTGCCCGGCGCGCTCGACGGCTGGGACTGGGCGGTGGCCGACGTCACCGCTCTCGCCATGGGCGGCTCCACCCTCGCGCGGGCCCGCCGGCCCGTCGCCGAACTGGGCAGGCTCACCGCCGGGCTGCACGCCGCGCTGGCTGCGGCCGGGATGGACACCGGCACGCAGGCCGACGGCGACCGGTGGTGGCGGCGGGCCGAAGCCGACCTGGCCGAAGCGGCCACGGTGGGCGGCCCGGAAGGGGCCCGGCTGGCGGTGCGGGCCGGCGCGCTGCAGGCGGCGTTCGCCGGGCTGCGGCAGGCGGCGGGCACGCCGCTCATCGACGTGCACGGGGACCTGCACGTCGGGCAGATCCTGCGCTGGGCCGGCCCGGACGGCGGCCATGCCTACGCGGTGACCGACTTCGACGGCAACCCGGTGCTGCCCCCGGCTGACCGCGCCCGCCGGGCCCCGGCCGCGCTGGACGTGGCCGGGATGCTGGCCTCGCTGGACCACGTCGGCCGGGTCGTGCTGCATCACGAGCCCGGCGCGGACGCCGACGCGGTCCGGGGCTGGATCACCGCGGCCCAGCAGGACTTCCTGGCCGCTTACCGGGCCGGGCTGGCCGCGGCTGGGCGGCCTGGGCTGCTGGACGAGCGGCTGCTGTGGCCGCTGCGGCTGCACCAGGAGGTGCGCGAATACGTGTACGCCATCCACCACCTGCCGCACTGGCGGTACGTGCCGGACGCCGCCCTGGCCGACCTGCTGCCCGCGGACGCGCCAGTGCCAGGCTGCGGCCCGCTGCCAGGAACCGGGCCGCAGCCAGGGGCCGGACCACAGCTAAGGGCCGGACCACAGCCGGGAACCGGGCCGCAGCCAGGGGCCGGGGCACAGCCAGGGGCCGGGCCACAGCCGGGAACCGGGCCACAGCCGGGCGCGGGAGCACTGCCGGGCGCCGGTCTGGCCGGGGCGGGCTGAGCCGTGGACCCGGCGCTGTTCCTGGCGGACCTGGAAGCCAAGCCCGCCGCGCTGCAGGCGCTCACCGCCCGGCTGGCCGCTGGCCCGGCCTGGCCGGACGCGGTGACCTCGGCCCGGTGGCTGCTGCTGGTGGGCATGGGCTCCTCGCTCTATGCCGCCTCGGTCGCCGCGGCCAGGCTGCGGGCGGCCGGCGCCGACGCGGTGGCCGAGAACGCGGGCAGCGACCTGCTGCCGCCGATGCCGCCGGACGGCGCGGTCATCGCCGTCTCCGCGGGCGGCGGGTCCCGCGAGACCGCCGCCGCGGTGGAGCGTTACCTCGGCCGCTGCCTGGTGGTGCTGCTCACCAACACGCCGTCCTCGGCCCTGGCGGCCCGCGCCGGCCACGTGGTCTCGCTGCACGCCGGGCCGGAGCGAGGCGGGGTGGCCTGCCGGTCCTACCAGCACACGGTCGCCCTGCTGCTGGCGCTGGAAGCGGCCGTCGCGCGGCCGGGCCTGGACGTGCCCGCCCTGGTCACCGCCGCGGCCACCGCCACCCGGGAGCTGCTGGACAGCCGGCCGGACTGGCTGCCGCAGGTCACCCGGCTGCTGGCCGGGCCGGACGGCAGCCACGTGGTCGCGCCCGCCCGGCGGCTGGCGTCGGCCCAGCAGTCCGCGCTCATGCTCCGGGAAGGCCCGCGGGTGGCCTCGCACGCCTGCGAGACCGCGGACTGGAGCCACGTGGACGTCTACCTGACCAAGACGCTCGACTACCGGATGCTGCTGCTGGCCGGGTCGCCGTGGGAGGACGAACTGCTGCGCTGGGCCCGCGAACGCAGCGCCACCGTGGTGGCCGCAGGCGGCGACGTGCCCGGCGCCGCCGCCTGCGTGCGCTACCCGGGCGACGAGGACGACGACGTCCGGCTGCTCACCGAGGTCCTGGTGGCCGAGCTCACCGCGGCCGCGCTCTGGGCCGCCCCGGACGATGGCTGCTGACCAGGGAGGGAACTGATGTCACCGATGTTCGGTCACAAGGACGAGTCGCCGGACGGCGCCGCCGCGCTGCAGGCGGAGATCGGCCGGGCCGCCGCGCTGCCGCTGCCGGAACTGGCGGCCGAGGTGATGGCCAGCGTGTTCGGGCCGGACGGCCCGGGCGGCCCGGGCAGGCCCGGCACGATCGACGGTCCCGCCGAGGCCGCCAACCGGCTCACCCTGGCCGACGTGACCCAGGCGTTCACCCCCGCGGCCGGAGGCCGGGGAGTTGGCGCGGACCAGCTGCACCGGCTGTCGCTGCTGCTCGCCGAAGCGCTGCAGCTGCTGGAGCACGCCGCGCTGGTGCGGGTCAGCTGGCGCGGCGGCATGGAGAACTACCTCGCCACCCGGGCGGGCCGGACGGCGGTGGCGCAGGGTGCGGTCACCCGGGTCCTGGCCGGCGGCGGCCGCTGACCCCGCGCCTATCCTGGAAACAGCGGGTCTTCCGGGCCGGGACGGCCGGCCGGGCGCCCGCCCGGAGAAGGCGTCATGCGCGGGGGGATCGGCGGCAGGCTCGCCGCGGCGGCGGTGGCCTGCGGGCTGGCCGGCGGCCTGCTGGCCGGCTGTTATGTGGACGTCGGCGCGCTGCAGCACCGCACCCGGACCTACCAGGTCCCCGGCCAGGTGCGGACCCTGGTGGTGAACGTCCGGGCCGGCAACGTGCACGTCACCGGCGCCGGGACCGGCCAGGTCACGGTCACCGAGCACATCGCCTACCGGCACGCGGTCCCGGCCACCAGCCACCGCGTCCGCGCGGGCACCCTCACCCTGGCCAGCAGCTGCCCCACCCTGGAGACCTGCAGCGTGGGCTACGACATCCGGGTGCCCCGGGGGCTGACCGTGCGGATCAGCGCGGCGGCCGGCACGATCCGGCTGGACGCCCTGGCCGGGCGGGTCACGGCGCACACCAACGCCGGCGGCGTCGATCTCCGCGAGGTCTCCGGGCCGGTAGCGGTGTCCAGCCACGCCGGGTCGGTCACCGCCCGCGGCCTCGCCTCGGCCACCGCCACCCTGCGCTCCTCGGCCGGCAGCATCGACGCCACGTTCACCGCCGTGCCGGCGGCGGTCACGGCCACCACCGCGGTCGGCTCGGTCACGGTGCGAGTGCCAGGCTCGGCGTCCTACGCCGTGCACGCGAGCACCTCGGTGGGCAGCACCAGCATCCGGGTCCCCCGCGACCCGCGGTCAGCGCACACCATCACCGCCAGCACCAGGACCGGTTCTCTCACCATTGAGCCAGCGTCGTGACCAGGGCCGGCGCCGGCTGCTGCCAGCCGGCTGACGAATCCACTGGACACTTTTGCGGCTTTCAGGCCAGAATCAGGCGCCCCCTTTACATAACAACGTGCCTGGCGCCAGGGCCAAGGATGATCCGGCAGCCGCGCCGCGCGGCTGGAGAGGGATGAGATGACGGCCACGGTACCCGCGGGCTGGTACAGCGATCCGGCGCAGCGGCACCAGTTCCGCTACTGGGACGGCACCCAGTGGACGGCGCACGTGTCGACGGGCGGCGTCACCTCCGTCGACCCGGCCGGGGCCGGGCCAGCCCCGCAGGGCACCGCGGCCGGGCAGCACGGCGGTGACCTGCCCGCCACCATGGCCGTCCCCGCTGCCGCGGCCCCGGGCGGCCCGGCCACAGGCGGCCCGGCCACAGGCGGCCCGGCCACAGGCGGCTACAGCCCGGC
>JBLMWU010000186.1:0-63261 GCA_050257395.1 Gemmatimonadota bacterium
CCCCCCGGGGCGGCGCCGCGGTCTGGTATCCGGCGCCGGCCAGGGTCAGCTCGATGGCCAGCGGCGTCGGCGCCTTCGGGCCGGGGGCCGCACTGTCCGCCGGGCCCAGCAGCGACTGCAGCGACTGCTCCCAGCCGGCCGGCTGGGAGCCCGGCCGGGCGCCGGCGCCAGCGGGGTCCACGCTCGCCGCCGCCAGCACCAGCGCCACCACGTGCTTGCAGTCGAACCCGACCGGGCAGCTGCAGTGCCCCTCGGAGAACACCAGCGGCTCTCCGTCGCCGCCGGAGAAGTACGCGGTCGTGGAGTAGGTCTGGCCGCCGCTGCCGCGCACCCGGCCATGCAGCGTTTCCGCCGGCTCCCACCACATCCGCTGGACGGCCCGCTGGCGCAGGTACTCCACGCCCCGCGCGTAGCTGGACGGGCCGGCGGCGGTCTCCAGGTAGGTGTGATCCAGGACCGGCCACACCGCACGCTGCATACCAAGAAAGCTAGCCGCCCTGACTGACACTCCGCGCCAGGACCGGCCGGCCCGCCGGGCCGGTCAGCGGCGGAAGAGGGACGAGCGCGGCTGGCGGCCGATGACCGCGCCGACGCAGCGGTAGGTGCGGGCGCCGCTGCTGAACGCGGCCTCGGCCGGCGGCAGCACGTCCACCTGCCACGCGGCCGCCGGCCGCAGCGCCGTGAGCCTGCGGGACCGCAGCAGCACCCGCAGCGAGCACACCGCGCGCACCGTGGGGTTCGCCTCCAGGGCCGGCTGGTCGAAGGTGCGGGCGCCGGCGGGCAGGACCGCGATCGCGAACGTCTCCCAGTAGTGCGGCTTGCCGCAGGGCAGGCTCCGGGCGCTGGCTGCGCCTGCCATCACCACCATCCCGCCCCAGCATTCCGGCGCCGCCGGGCAGCGCGCCCAGGCCGCCGCCACGGACGCCGCCGGGCAGCCCGCGGTCACCGTGGGCACCCCGAACACGGCCGCGGCGGCCGCATGGCCGCCCTGGCCGGGCACGGGCTGGCCGCCCACCGCGGCACCGGTGCCGGCCTGCCCGATGATGCGCAGGCCCACGACGGCCAGCCCGGCGATCAGGACGAGCGCGGCCGCCAGGGCGAGCGGCCACAGCGCCGGCCTGGGCCGGGGCCGGGCCGGGCCGGCCGGTGGATAGCCGGGCGGAGCGGCCCCGGCGTACCCGGGCGGGGAAGAACCTCGCGGGCCGGGGCCCGGCGGGCCGGGCGGCGGGTAACCGGGCTGGCCAGCTGCGCGGGGTCGTGGCGGCGCGGGCGGCCGGCTGCCCGGCGATGGCCAGGAACCGGCGCCGCCGCGGCCGGGCGCAGCGGCGGGCATGGCCGGCCGGCGGTGAGCGGATGGCGCGGCAGGCATCCCCATCCCGGCCGCTGGCGGTGCCCCCGCGCCCGCAGCCGGGGTGCCTCCCATCGGGGGCGCGGCCGGCCATGCGGGCGCCGCGGCCGGGGCATACGGCGCGGGCCGGGCGGCGAGGCCGGTAAGCGCGTCCCGGAGCGCCGCCGCGCCCGGCGGCCGCATGACGGGAGCCGACGACAGGCTGGTCCGCAGCAGCGCCATGAATTCCGGCGGCACCCCCGGGATGTCAGCGACCGGCAGGTCGTGCATTGACATGATCGTGGCGATGCTCGGCGACGGCGACTCCGGCGTGAACCGCGGCGGCAAGCCCGCGAGCAGCGCGTACAGAGTGGCGGCGAGCGAATAGATGTCCGCGGCGGCGGAGGGCTCCTCGCCCTGGAAACTCTCCGGCGAGGCGTACGCGGGGGTGAGCGCGTCCCTCGACGCCGTCTGCTCACCCGCGGCGGCCATGATCGACGCCAGCCCGAAGTCGGCCAGGCCCACCATGCCGTACCGGTTCACCAGGATGTTCGCGGGCTTGATGTCACGGTGCAGGATCCCCGCCGCGTGCGCAGCCGCGAGTGCGTCGGCGATCCGGATGCCGATGTCGCGCACCCGGCCCGGGCTCATCGGCCCGTGCGCGCGCAGCGCGTCGCCCAGCGACCCGCCCGGGCACAGCTCCATCACCAGGTAGGGCCGGCCGTCGCCGAGCGTGCCCGCGTCATAGACGTCGATGACGTGCGGGTGCCCGGACAGCCGCCCGGCCGCGGTCACCTCGCGGACGAACCGGCGCCGGTCCCGGTCGCCGAGCAGCACCCGGTTGTCCACCTTGACGGCCACTTCCCGGCCGACCGACAGCTGCCAGGCCCGGTACACGGTGGCAAAGCCGCCGGAGCCGAGCACCTCAGCGACCCTGTGCCCGGGAACGTCCGGTGCGCTGACCACGCCCCGCAGCCTAGCCGGGGCCGGGTCAGCGGGCGGGCAACTCGGCGACGATCTGGGACGACTTCCACGAGGTGCTGCAGGAGCGGTACGGGCCGGATGCAGCAGCTGGCCGGCGACTTGTCCGCCAGCCGCCCGGGAGCCGGCGGCGGCCGCCGGTCAGCGGGCGGTCAGCGGGCGGGGACGCGGCCCACGGCGCCGTACCCCGCCGCGCCGGGCTCCGCCGGGCCGCCGTCCGGCTGCCAGTCCGGCAGCGGCACCAGGCCCGGCTCCACCAGGTCCAGCCCGGTGAGGAACCGCTCGACCTGCGCCCGGCTGCGCAGCGTCAGCCCGCTGCTGGCCGGGCGGTAGGCGCGGGTCCCCGCCGAGACGTTCGCCGGTGGCGACAGATCGTCCGCGGCGTGGGACAGCGCCAGGTAGCTCCCGGGTGCCAGCGCCCCGCGGAGCCGGGCCACGGCGCCGCAGGGGTCCTCGCTGTCCGGAACGAAGTGCAGGACCCCCGCGAGCAGCACCGCGGCCGGCTCGCGGAAGTCGAGGAGCCGGCTGACCTCGGGATGGCCGAGGATCTGCCCCGGCTGCCGCAGATCGCCCGCGATGACGGTGACCTGGCCGGACGGCGGCAGCAGCGCCCGGGCCTCGCCCACCACCGCCGGGTCGATGTCGACGTAGACGACCCGCGCACCCGGCGCCGTCCGCTGAGCCACCTGATGGACATTGTCCTGCGTGGGCAGGCCCGCGCCGATGTCCAGGAACTGGCGTATCCCCTGCCCGGCGAGGTAGCGCACGGCGCGGACGAGGAAACGGCGGTTCTCCACGACGAAGGCGCGGGCGTCCGGGGCCGCGGCGAGCAGGGCCGCGGCCACCTCGCGGTCGGCGGGGGTGTGATGCTGCCCGCCGAGGAAGTAGTCGTAGATCCGGGCGATGCTCGGCGCCGGGCCGGTGAACCCGGCCGCCTGCTGCTCCTGGGTCATGCGCCTCACCCTAGCCCGGGCGGGCCGAAGGGCCGCGCCATGCTTCGGGCCTGCTGACGGCTCAGCCAATTAGCAGGCCGCTGTGAATGGCGGGAATTATGCCGCGCAGCCCCGCCGTGACACCCCGCGCACGGCAGCCGGAAGTATCGGCGCCGTGGCCGCATACGATGCTCCTTCATTGTCATTAACGGGCTGGCGCGGTGGTCGGTTCGCGGCCGGCCGGCGGCGCCTGGAGGCGTGATCATGCTGCTAGCGCTGATGCTGGCAGCGAAATTGCAAGCGTTCGCAGCAATTCGTAAGACTCTTGTAAGGACTGCTGTGGATAAATCAGCCCGTCGTTACTAAGTATGACAAGAGAATGACGAAAATAGTATGTCAAATCGGTATCGTCCGGTTCACGGATAGGTCTACTGTAAACGCCCGGGAGCAGATATCCGGAGAGGAGACCGTGCGTGTCCTACCGAAGGAGTTGGAGATCCCCGCAAGAACGCCAGCGCAGGGTGCTGGTAGTTGTCGGGGTCGCGGCGGCCACGCTGGGACTGGGGCTTGCTGCAATGATCACGCATGTCGGTACGATGCTGGGCCTGGCCAGCAACACCGCGAACGTGGCGGCAGCCTGTGCCTCCCCGGCCCAGACAGGTGCCGCGGCCGCCGCCGCGCCCGCGGCCACGCCGTCCGCGGCGACGGCGGCCACCGCGTCCGCCACCCCCACAGCCATGCCGACCACGGCAGCCGCCACCACGGCCGCGGCCAGCCCGACGGCAGCCGTCGCCAATACGGCCGCTGCCGGGACCACGGCTGCCGCCGCGACGCCGTGCCCGACCGCGTCCGCGGCCGCGTCGATGGCGGCCACCGCGACGCCGACCGCGACCGCAGCCGCCCCGGCAGCGGCCAACCCGGCGAACGTGGCCTGTGACATCATCGTGCCGGCCAACCCGCTGACCGCCCAGGGCCTGGCCACGCCCTTCCAACTGACCGGGCCGAACGGCATGACGCCGCAGGCCTCGGGCTGCACCATGGCGAACGCCGCCAACCTGGGGGCGTTCGTGCAGGCGACCATCCTGGACCCGGCCACCGGCAAGCTCAGCGTGTACGAGCCGCTGGTGATCACGCAGGGCACCCAGCCCGCGGCCGCGCCGGTCGTGCCGACGCTGCCCGCGAACGCGGTCGTCACGCTCGACTTCGGGTTCAACGGCACCACCCTGACCCAGGTGGGCGCCACCCCGACCGCGCTGGCCCAGGGCAACTGCGTGAACGGGCTGAACGGCTCGGTCTTCGGCCAGGTGTCGTTCTGCAACGGGACGAACTTCTTCCAGGCCGCGTTCCGCGCCATGCGGCAGGGCCTGCTGACCGTCCCGGCGCTGGGGACCTCGCCGAAGACCGGTCAGGCCTGCCCGAGCACCCGCAGCTTCAACCTGATCGACCAGGACCAGAGCGACAACGTCACCTCGGTCTACCTGCTGACCGCCACCGGCACGACCGCGCAGATGACCGCGGCCAACACGGCGGCGCTGCCAGCGGCCAGCAAGATCGCCAACGGCAGCGACAACATCCTGCTGGACGGGTTCGTGGACCCGACGCTCGGCTGCACGCCGTTCACCGCGCCGGACCTGACCATGGGCGGCACGCCGGGGTCCTCGCAGGCCCTGGACGAGCTGTCCGCGGCGGCGAACCAGGCGGCGCCGGCCGCCCTGGTGCCGGAGAACGACCCGATGGTCCTGGTCAACAACGCGTTCAGCGCGCAGAAGACCAACCTGTACCGCAGCAACGTGGGCCAGCCGCCGATCTCGCGCGGCAACAACAGGGCGGACAGCCCGGCGAACTACTGCGCCAACATGCTGAACCTGCAGGCCGCGTTCCTGAACGCCAACCAGGCGGCGCTGGCCACCGGCGCCTCGCCGGTCCCGGCGGTGGGCAACAACCTGTTCACCTTCCTGGCCAACCGGCTGAACATGTCCTTCACCAACCTCAACTGCCAGAACTTCGGGCTCAAGAACCCGGTCACCGTCACCCTCGACGGCAACGGCGTGGCGACCGCCGCGACCTTCAGCACCGCCCCGCAGCAGGCCACCAACACCGGGGTGATGACCGGGACGCCGAACGGGCAGCGGGTCGGCTTCAACGGCCGGCACCGGCGGTTCACCTCGGCGGGAATGTAGCCCGCAGGCGGGCGATAGCCCAGCAGCGCACCCCGCAGCCAGCGGGGACAGCACCGGGTAACCCTGGCAGGTGATGACTGGCCGGGGGGCCTCCCGGCCCCCCGGCCAGCCCTGTCCCGGGACTTCTCGTTCGCCATCCCCGGGGTTTGATCCTCTGTGACCGGACCCTTACGGAGATGTGACGAATGGCGCCGTGACCTCCCCGTTTGGCCCGCCCCGTGTTTCCCTTGCGCTATGCGAATACTGGTGACCGGGGCCGCGGGGTTCATCGGTTCCCACATCGTGGACGCGCTGCTCGCCGACGGTCACGAGGTCCAGGGCCTCGACTCGCTGGCCCCCGCCGTCCACACCGGCCTGCCCGACTACCTGCCGGACAACTTCGAACTGGCCGTCGGCGACATCCGCGACCCGGTGTTCGTGCGCCGTGCGCTGGCAGGCGCCGACGTCGTGTGCCACCAGGCCGCGCTGGTCGGCCTCGGCGCCGGCCTGTCCGACCTGCCGGCCTACGCCGACGTCAACGCCACCGGCACGGCGGTGCTGCTGGAGGCGATGGGCCGCAGCGGCATCCGCCGCCTGGTACTCGCGTCCTCCATGGTGGTGTACGGGGAGGGCGCCCGCCTGTGCGCGGAGCACGGGGAGGTCCGCCCGCTCCAGCGCACCCACACCGACCTGGCCGGGGGCCGGTTCGAGCCCCGCTGCCCGCGCTGCGCCGCCCCGCTCGGGCCGGTCCCGGTGACCGAGGACGCGCCGCTGGACCCGGCCAGCGCGTACGCTGCCAGCAAGGTCGCACAGGAGCAGCTCGCCGCCGTGTGGGCGCGGATGACCGGGGGGTCGGCGGTCGTGCTCCGCTACGCCAGCGTGTACGGGCCGCGGCTGCCGCGGGACACGCCCTATTCCGGGGTGGCGGCGACGGTCCGGTCGGCGCTGGCGGGCGGCCGGGCGCCGCAGCTCTTCGAGGACGGGCAGCAGCTGCGCGACTTCATCCACGTGCAGGACGTGGCCAGGGCCAACATGGCCGCGGTGCGGACCGGCGAGCCGGGCACGCTGCGGGCGTTCAACATCACCAGCGGGGATCCGCACCCGGTGGGGGAGATGGCCCGGCTGCTGGCCGGGGGGCTTGGCGGGCCCGAGCCCGAGGTGACCGGCCGGTTCCGGCAGGGGGACGTGCGGCACCTGGTGGCCGCCGCCGGCGCCGCCGCCAGCGGGCTCGGATTCCGGGCCGAGGTGGGCTTCGCCGACGGCCTGGCCGGGTTCGCCGGGGCGGCGCTGCGGCAGGCAACGGTCGGCGTGCCGATCGGCGACCGGCTGGTACTGCAGCGGCAGTCACGGCGCTGATCCGCCCGGCACGGCGGTGACCGGCCGGGCCCCGAACGGGGCGGCAGGGGCCCGGCCGGGCCGCCAGCTCAGGGCCGGCTCAGGGCGGATCAGCCGGGCTGGCGGGCGTGCGCGGGCGCCGGTGACACCGTGCGCGCCAGCGGCAGCCGGATCAGGAACTGGCAGCCGTTCTGCACGTTCTGCACGGAGATCTGGCCGGAGTGCGCCTCCACGATGCCGCGGGCGATGGACAGGCCCAGCCCGGCGTTGTGCTCGGTGCCGGGCGTGCGGGCGGTCTCGCCGCGGAACCCGACGTCGAACACCCGGGGCAGCGCCTCGGCCGGGATGCCGCCGCAGGTGTCCACCACGCTCACGCAGGCCGCGTCGTGCTGCACCAGCCCCTGCACCTCGACGGTGCCGTCGAACGGGGTGTGCCGGATCGCGTTGGTGACCAGGTTGCGCACGGCGCGGCCGAACTCGTCCGCGTCGACCAGCACCGCCAGCCCGCGCACGGACGCGCCGCGCAGCCGGACCCCCTTGGCCCGGGCCAGCGGCTCGGTGCTGGCGAGCGCCTCGGCCACCAGGTCGTCCAGCGCCACCAGCCGCCGGGCCAGCCGCAGCGCCCCGGCGTGGATCTTCGACAGCTCGAACAGGTCGTCGATCATGGAGGTGAGCCGGTCGGCCTCCCGCCGGATCTGGGTGTGGTACTGGCTGACCGTCTGGAAGTCCACCACCACCCGGTCCTCCAGCGCCTCGGCCATCGCCCGCAGCCCGGCCAGCGGCGTGCGCAGGTCGTGGCTCACCCAGGCGACCAGTTCCCGGCGGCTGGCCTCCAGCGCCCGTTCCCGGTCCACCGACTCGGCCAGCCGCTCGTGGGCGGTGGCCAGTTCGCTGGACAGCGCGGTGAACTCGGCCGGGAGGACGGCGCGCGGGGGATCGAAGTGGCCGGTGCTGCCGACCTTGCGGACCGCGCCGAGCAGCACCCGGCTCTTGGCCGAGACCCGGTGGCCGACCAGCAGCGCCACCGCGAAGCCGGCCAGCCCCGCGACGATCACCACTGCCAGCACGACGTTGCGGTCCGCCTTGGTGATCATCATCTGGTAGCCGATGATGCCGACCCCGGCCATCGAGCTGGCGATCACCACCGCGGCGACCACCAGCAGCAGCGTGCCCACGGACCGGCGGGCCAGCAGCCGGACGGCGAGCAGCCCGGTCAGGGCCGACGCCACGGCGACCCCGGCGACGGTGTAGGTCAGCTGCCACAGGGTGGGCGTGTCCAGCCCGGTCAGCATGGCTCCCCCGGTTCGTAGCGGTAGCCGACTCCCCAGACGGTCATGATCCGGCGGGGCGCGGTCGGGTCCGGCTCGATCTTCTCCCGCAGCCGCCGGATGTGGACGGTGACCGTGGAGGTGTCGCCGAACGACCAGCCCCACACCTGCTCCAGCAGCTGCTCCCGGCTGAACGCCTGGCGCGGGTGCCGGAGCAGGAACACGAGCAGGTCGTACTCGCGGGAGGTGAGCGACAGGGTGGTCTCGCCGAGCGTGGCCGAGTGCGCGCCCTGGTCGATCACCAGGTTGCCGTCCTTGAGCACGCCGAGCGCGGGCGGCTGCGGCAGCCCGCCGCCGCGCGCCCGGCGCAGCACCGAGCGCACCCGCAGCGCCAGCTCCCGGGGGCTGAACGGCTTGGTGACGTAGTCGTCCGCGCCGGTCTCGAAGCCGACGACCCGGTCGGTCTCCTCACCGAGCGCGGTCAGCATCACCACCGGGATCGGCCACTGCGCCCGCAGCCGGCGGCACACCTCCAGGCCGTCGATGCCGGGCAGCATCAGGTCCAGGACGACCAGGTCGGGCGGGACCTCCGCGATGCGCCGCAGCGCCTCGTAGCCGTCCCCGACGCACTCCACGTGGTGGCCGTCGCGGGTGAGGTAGCGCCCGACGACGTCAGCCAGGGTGGCGTCGTCGTCCACCACGATGATCCGGGCCGGCCGGTCGGGATTACCTTCCACGCATCCACCGTAAAGGCCGCTCCCGCAGATCACCGCGAACCGGCGAAAATCCGTCACAACTCCGTAAGGACTGCGCCTGTTTGCCGGCCCGCCCACCGCCGCGCCGGGCGCCGGCCCCCGGCGCGCAATTGCTGGTCAGCCGCTGGATAAGCGGGCGGCCGCCGGAGGCGGCCGGAGCCACGGCCGGGCGGGCGGTAAATCTTACGGTCCGCGTACGTGGACGCCGATCCTCTCGGAATGGCTGCGAACGGCCGCTAGCGTCATTCCCGCGATCGAGTTCGGCACGTCAAAGGTCGCCATGAATAGCTGCGAACCGCTGCCGGTAAGACGGCGGCCTTTAGCAGCGGCGTATCGCCAGCTGGTGGAGCGGGCCAGAAAGCGACGACGACAAGCATGGGAAGGAGATCATGGTGATGGCAACGCAGGAGGCCCACGTGATCGGGCACGGACACGAAAAGGCGGGCCTGCGGTGAGCCGGCGGACCGTGGCTGTTCTCGGCGCCGCAGCCGTCGCCGTGGGCGGAGTGCTCGGCGGCGCTTACATCACGCACGCAGCGGCGAAGATCAATCTGTCCGCTTCGTCGATGAGCGCCGAGCACCACCGGCACAACATGGGCATGAGCAACAGCATGACGCCCACGCCGATGGCCAGCAGCACGATGGGCGGCATGACCAACGGCGGCATGGGAACCGCGGGCATGAACGGCAACGCGATGAACGGCGCCGCCATGACCGGCGGGATGATGACCGCCAAGTTCAGCACGCTCGACAACGCCGCCGACCCCACGTTCAACCAGCTGCTCGGCATCAACAACGGCGGCCGGATCGCGGGGTACTTCGGCTCGGGCGCGCAGGGCCACCCGAACAAAGGCTACCTGCTGTTTACCCGGAACGGCATGCCCACGTTCCAGGCCGAGAATTTCCCGAATTCGGTCCAGACTCAGGTCACCGGGCTGAATGACCGCGGTGTGACGGTGGGTTTCTATTCGCCTATGAACAACGCGAACATGATGAACAGCAACTTCGGGTTCTACGCGTGGCACGGCCGTTTCCACACGGTCCGTTTCCCCACGGGCCACCCCGGAATGCCGCCGGTCGACCAGCTCCTGGGCGTGAACAACTTCGGCATCGCCGTCGGGTTCTACACCAACTCCCAGGGCACCAACTTCGGGTACCTGTACAACATCCGGACCGGGCAGTTCCGCCGGGTCACGTCGCCGCGATCCATCCGGCACCACCACAGGAGCCCCAGCCTGACCGCCACCGCGATCAACAACCGCGGTGACGTGGCCGGGTTCTACGACGGCCGCGGCGGTGTGACGAAGGCCTTCCTCAAGACGGCGTTCGGCAACTTCATCACGATCGCCTACCCGGGCGCGGCCATGACCCAGGCGTTCGGTGTCAACGACCGGGACGAGGTCGTCGGCGCCTACACCATGGGCATGGGCAACAACGCCAAGACCTTCGGGTTCACCTGGACCCCGCGGGCCGGGTTCATGACCGTCAGCGCCCCGATGGGCCAGGGCGGCACGACCATCAACGGCGTGAACGACCTCGGCGACCTGGTCGGCTTCTACACCGACACGGCCGGCAACACCCACGGCCTGCTCGTGCTGGGCCGGCACCACCGCATGCCGACCCCGGCGCCGATGATGCCGACGCCGAGCATGACCCCGTCGATGATGGGGTCCACCCCGCCGATGATGCCGTCGGGCCAGCCGATGACCCCGGCGCCCGGCAGCACCTCGCTCGGCAGTCACTCGTAACCATCCAGTCCGCCGGTGGCGGGAGGCTCCCCCGCGCCAGTCCCGCCAACGGCCTCCAGCAGCAGGGGCACTCCGGTGCCCCTGCTGCCTTTCTGCGTGCGTGCCAGCCGCCAGGCGGTGGCTGGCAGGCCGGCCCGCGGGCCGGTCAGCGGGCGGCCAGGTCGCGGCGGTGCGCCCACGCCGCGACGTCGCCGCCCGCGATCGCCACCGCCAGCAGGTCCGGGAACGCGTCCGGGGTGCAGGCGAACGCGGGCACGCCGAGCGCGGCCAGGGCGGCCGCGTTCTGCGTGTCGAACGCCGGTGCCCCGTCGTCGGACAGCGCGAGCAGCACCACCACCCGCACCCCGGCGGCGTGCATGGCCGAGATCCGGGACAGCATCTGCTCCCGCACGCCGCCCTCGAGGAGGTCGGAGATCAGCACGAAGATGGAGTCCCGCGGCCGGGTGATGAGCGTCTGGCTGTAGGCGATCGCCTTGCTGATGTCGGTGCCGCCGCCGAGCTGGGTGCCGAAGAGCACGTCGACCGGGTCGGACAGCTTGTCCGTCAGGTCCACCACGGCGGTGTCGAACACCACCAGCGAGGTCCGCAGCGCCCGGATGGAGGCCAGCACCGCGCCGAACACCGACGCGTACACCACCGAGGGGGCCATCGAGCCGGACTGGTCGATGGCGAGCACCACGTCGCGGGCCACGACCTGCTGGCGGCGCCCGTACCCGACCAGCCGCTCGGGGATCAAGGTGCGGTGCCCGGGCAGATAGCGGGCCAGGTTCGCGGCGATGGTCCGGTTCCAGTCGATGTCCCGCGGCCGGGGCCGCCGGGTCCGCGCTGCGCGGTTCAGGGCACCGGACACGGCGGCCCGGGTGCGGCTGGCGATCCGGCGCTCGATCTCGGCCACGACCGCCGCCACCACCTGGCGGGCGGTCGCCTTCGTGGTCTCCGGCATGATCCGGTTCAGGCTGAGCAGGGTGCCGATCAGGTGCACGTCGGGCTCGATCGACTCGAGCATCTCCGGTTCCAGCAGCAGCTGGCGCAGGTTGAGGCGGTCGATCGCGTCCCGCTGCATCACCTGGACGACGGTGGCGGGGAAGTAGCTGCGGATGTCGCCGAGCCACCGGGCGACGGTGGGGGCGGACGCGCTCAGGCTCGCGCTGCGGCGCCCGCGGGCGCCCTGGCCCGGCCCGGCGGAGCCGGTCTCGTAGAGCGCGGCGAGCGCGGCGTCCGCCGCCTGGTCCGCCTTGCCCAGCGCGGCGCCGAGTCCCGGGGCGGCCGGGCTGCCGAGCAGCAGCCGCCACCGGCGCAGCCGTTCGCTCTCGGCCACCCGCTCTCCCGCCGGGGCCAGCTCGCCGGTGTCCGGGCCGGTCATCTGCTTCCTCCGAGGATGGCGGCGACGGTGCGCAGCGCGCCCGCCGCGCGGTCCGGGTCGACGGGCTCGGCCGCGGCTGCCCGGTCCGGCGCGCCGCTGGCGAGGTGCCGGACCGCGCCGCCGATGGTGGCCCGTTCGGGCGGGGTGAAGCTGCTGAACGTGCGCCGCAGCAGCGGCAGCACGTCCATGAAGTCCTGGTCCGGCAGGGTGGCGACCCAGCCGTCGAGGATGCTGAGCAGGCCGGTGTCGTGGGCCAGCAGCAGGCCGCCGCCGGACAGGAACCCATCCACCCAGGCGGCCTTGCCGGCCGCGGGCACCCCGACCGACAGCTGGGCGGCGAAGCGGCGGCCCGCCTCGGGCCCGGGCAGCGCACCCAGGTCGGCCAGCAGCCGCACGATCCGCCCGGCGAGCAGGCCGTGCACGTCCCGGCGGGCCGCCAGGGCGGTGAGGGCCGCCACCCACTGCCCGAGCGCCGCACGGCCCCGCTCAGCCGTGTCCCCGTCCCCCTGGGCGTGCAGCAGCAGCGCGGCGTGCATGCCGTCCAGGGCGGCCCGCAGGCTCGCGGCGGCGTCGTCGGCGAGACTGGTGACCGCGGCGGGCAGGCCGGCGCACACCCGGGCGGTGAGCGCGTTGGCGACCGCCGCCAGGGCGGTGGTGTCGGTGCCGCGCACGTCGCCGTACCGGGCCGCGCGCACCAGCGCGGGGACGGCGGTCATCAGCTGGGCGGTGTCGTTGTCCAGGGCCGCCTTGCGGTCGAGGGAGCGCAGCACCGGGCCGAGGGCGCCGGGCAGGTCCGCGAGCAGGGCCTGTTCCACGGCGGCGGTGACAGTGGCCAGGTCGGCGGCGGTGGCGGCGGTGCCGGTCAGTCTGGCGGTGGCGGCGCTGGCGACGGTGGTGCCCCAGGGCGCGGCGTCGATGATGGCGACCGCCAGCTCAGGCTGCCAGCGCAGTGCCCAGGTTTCCCGGAACGTGCCGGTGCCGCGGGCCTGGCCCGCGGTGATGGCGCCCCAGCCGATGCCGAGGGCGGCCAGCCGGTGCAGCAGCACCGAGCGGGCCCGGCCGGTGCCCGAGCGCAGGTCCAGGTCGAGGATCTGCTCCAGCGCCGAGAATTTCAGCCGCACCGCCCTGGCCTGGGCGCGCAGGTCGGCGTCCAGCGGGACCGCGGGCGCGGAACTGGGGACCGCGCCGAGCCGTTCGCCCACCACCAGGTCGCGGGTGACGAACGCGGCGGCGAACTCGTCGCCCTCGCACATCACCGCCAGCGTCGCCTCGCACACCTCCGCCAGCCCCGCCAGCGGCCGGCCACGCAGGGCGGCGAGGGTGTCCGCCAGCCGGGTGGCCTCGATGATGTGGGCCGAGGACACCGGCAGGTCGCGCTCCCGCAGCACCCGGGCCACCCTGGCCAGCCAGCGGGTGACGGTCTGCTCAGGCGTGGTGAACAGGTGGTGGTACCAGCCGGGCGAGGTGACGCCCGCGCCGTACCCGGAGGCCGCCGCCAGCCGGGAGTGGGTCCACGGCACCCAGGCCAGGGCGGCTTTCCGTTTCGGCAGCCCGCGCAGCAGCGCCGCGTCCGCGGCGGCGGAGGGCAGCTGCCCGGTCAGGGCGGGTGCGTGCCACGCCCCGCAGACGACCGCCACCGGGCCGGGTGTCTCCCGCAGCGCGCGCCGCAGCACCTGGCGCATGTGCGCCTCGCGGCGCTGCTCGAACAGCAGCTCGCCCGGCGGGGTGGGGGCGGCGCCGCGCAGCTCCGCCATGGCCTCGGTCAGCGCCGCGAACGGCGGCTGGCCGTCCAGGCGGGACTCGACCAGGTCGTCCCACCAGCGTTCGGGGTCGTCATAGCCGGCCGCGGCCGCGAGCAGGGCGACCGGGTCGCCGGGCGGGTCAGCCGGCTCTCCCGGCCGCTCGCCGGGCAGCCCGGCCGCGCCATCAGCCGGGCAGGCGGCGTCCGGCCCGCCGTCCGGCGTGGACCCGTCGTCCGGCCCGGACCCGCTGTCCGGCCCGGGTCCTGTTCCGGGGACGCCGCGGCCGGCCAGCAGCACCGCCGCTGGCAGGTCGCAGAACCGTAGCGGCACCTGGTGAGCGGCAGCCCAGCAGAGCGCCTGCCACTCGGGGGAGAACACCGCGTACGGCCAGAACGCCGACACCTGCGGCGCGTCCGGCGCGTAGGCCAGCAGCGCCACCGGCGGCACCATCTCCGGGTCGGCGGCCAGCGCCAGCACCGGGTCCGCGTCGGCTGGGCCCTCGATCAGCACCGCGGCCGGCCGCAGCCGGCCGAGCTCGGCCACGACCGAGCGGGCCGAGCCGGGGCCGTGATGGCGGACCCCGAGCACCGCGACCCGGTCGGTCACCCGGCCACCTCGCGGCAGGCCCGGTAGAAGTCACTCCAGCCGGCCCGCTCGCGCACCACGGCTTCGAGGTACTCGCCCCACACCCCGGCGTCGGTCACCGGGTCCTTGATGACCGCGCCGGTGATGCCCGCGGCCACGTCCGCGGCGCGCAGCACCCCGTCGCCGAAGTGCGCGGCCAGCGCGATGCCGCTGGTGATGACCGAGATCGCCTCGGCCGGGGACATCGTCCCGGTGGGCGACTTCAGCGTGGTCCGCCCGTCGGCTGTCATGCCGGAGCGCAGCTCCCGGAACACCGTCACCACCCGCCGGATCTCCTCCAGCGCCGACGGCACCTCGGGCAGCTCCAGCGCCCGGCCGAGCTGCTCGACCCGGCGGGCGACGATGCCGACCTCCTCGTCCTCGGTGGCGGGCAGCGGCAGCACGACCGTGTTGAACCGCCGCCGCAGCGCCGAGGACAGGTCGTTCACGCCGCGGTCGCGGTCGTTCGCGGTGGCGATGACCGAGAAGCCCTTCGCGGCCTGCACCTCGATGCCGAGCTCGGGAACCGGCAGGGTTTTCTCCGACAGGATCGTGATCAGGGCGTCCTGCACGTCCGACGGGATACGGGTGAGCTCTTCCACCCGCGCGACCCGCCCCTCCGCCATCGCGGTCATCACCGGGGACGGCACCAGCGCCGCCCGGCTCGGCCCCTCGGCGAGCAGGCGCGCGTAGTTCCAGCCGTACCGGATCGCCTCTTCGGCGGTGCCCGAGGTGCCCTGCACCAGCAGGGTCGAGTCGCCGGACACGGCGGCGGCGAGGTGTTCCGACACCCAGGTCTTGGCGGTGCCGGGCACCCCGAGCAGCAGCTGCGCCCGGTCGGTCGCCAGGGTGGCGACGGCGATCTCGATGAGCCGGCGCGGGCCCACGTACTTGGGGGTGATCCCGGTGCCGTCCGGCAGCGTGCCGCCGAGCAGGTAGGTGGTGACCGCGTGCGGCGACATCCGCCAGGACGGCGGCCGCGGCCGGCCGTCGGCGGCGATGAGCGCGGCGATTTCGTGCGCGTAGACCTGCTCGGCGTGTGGGCGCAGCAGCTCAGCCGCGGTGCCGGGAGCGGTGATGGTCGTGGTCAACTGATCTCCTCCAGGAAGGTGCGGCGCAACACGAGGGTGCCGGCGGCGCGGCGGAGCGCCAGCGACCAGGCATCGGGGCAGGTGCCCTCCTCCGCCAGCCGGGTCAGGGCGGCGGCGTGGTCCACCGGGCCGGTGACCGGCAGGCTGGCGGCCGCGGCCGCCAGCAGCTCGGCCGCGGCGGGCGACCGGGACGGGGCCGAGCGGGCGGGAGCCGCCACGGCTGCCAGCTGGCCCAGCGTGGCCAGGACCGCGCGGGCGAGCGGGTCCGGCCACGGCCCGGGACAGCGGGCCACTTCGGTGATGGCGTCCATGGCAGCCTGCGACGGCCCGGTTGCCAGCGCCCCGAGCGCTCCGCTGGCCGGCCCGGTGAGCTGGGCGGCGGTCAGCCCGGCGAGCTGCGCGGCGGCCCGCTCCGCGCGGGCGGCCGGCGGCAGCAGCGCCGCGAGAGCGCGGTCCGGTGGCCAGGCGGCGGGCGGGCGCATGACAGTGCTGCCGGGCGCGTAGGCGGTCAGCAGCGCGGCCGCCCACTCCGGGCTGGCCTGCTGGACCGCGGCCAGCCGCCAGCCCGCGTGCACGTCCACTGCCAGGCTGCCGTCGATGGCGAGCGAGGTGAGCTCCCCGGGGTTCAGCCCGCTGGCGGTGACCCAGCCGGCCAGCGGGGCCGCGGCAATCAGCTGGGTGAGCCGCCAGCAGCGGGCGCCGATGCCGGGCGGCGGCGGCCCGGTGATCCCGTCCCGGGCGGCCGCCGGGTCCGGGCCGTCATCGGGCAGGCTGGCGGCCAGCCTGCGGCCCAGGCCACGGCGCTCCACCCGGAGCAGCGCGGCGGCGCGGTCCGCCGCCCGGCGGGTGAACGCCGAGCCGGGCAGCCGGGCGAGCAGCCCGGCGGCGGTGGCCCGCACGGCGGCCTTGCGGTCGTCGAGCGCCGCCTCCAGGAATTCCTCGTCCGCCGCGGACAGGCCGCGGGCCAGCACGCCGAGCAGGTCCGCCCGGTCCTCGCCGGTCTCCCGGGCCCAGCCGGCGGCCAGCAGGTCGCGGGCCGCCCCCAGGTCACGGTCCCGCAGCGCCGCCAGGTAGGCGCGGCGCTCGGCGCGGCGGCCCGTTTCCCAGACCGCGGCATCGCCCGGCCCGGCGGAGGAGTCCGGCCGGCCGGCGACGGCGAGGTCCGCGACCCGCTGCCAGTCCTCGCGGTGCGCGGCCAGCCACCGGCCGCGGGCGCCGAGCACCGCCGCGACCGCCGGCCGCAGCGCGGGCTCCTTCACCGCCGCGTCCAGCAGCGTGGGCAGCAGCGGCGCTGGCGCCCGGTAGCCGCGTCCGGCCGCCGCCGTGAGCAGCCCGGCCAGCAGCCCGGGCGCCGCCCCGGCGGCCTCTTCCAGGGCGCCGGCGGCCCGGGCGGACAGTTCGGGGGCGGTGTCCGGCCCGGCCGGCGCGGGGCAGGCGGCGCCGGCCGCGGGCACCACCCCGGCCCGGCGGGCCGCGGTCAGCAGGGCCGCCGCGTCCAGCACCGCGGCCGCCGGGTCGTCCGGGTCCAGCACGCCGGTGTGCCCGGCCGCGGGCCCGGCCAGCCCGGTGATCGCCACCGGCCCGCGGGCCAGCCCGACGGTCGCCACCGCGACCAGGTCGTCATACGACAGCGCGGTCACAGGGGCACCGCCACGTCGCCGTGCCAGACGGTCAGCGGGGTCAGCCCGGCCGGGCTCCACTCGCCGGCGACCGTGACCGGGGCGCCGCCCGACACCGCCAGCAGCCGCCACCGCGAGTCCCGGCCGAGCAGCGGCAGCGCCACCCCGGCGCGGTCGGCCAGCTGCCACCGGTCCCCGGCCGGGACCGGGGTGCCCGCCAGCACCACCGGCCATTCGGTCAGCCACGGGTCCTGCTCCAGCGCCGCTGCCCAGCCGGCCAGCAGGCCGGCGGCGTCGCCGGGGTCCTCCGGCGCGCCAGCCCCGGCCGGGCGGCCGCGGCGCTCCCCGGTGACCGCGCGCAGCAGCGGCTGTCCCGGGTAGTAGTGCAGGTCGGCGTGCAGATCGGTGCCGGGGGCGAGGAACGCGTCGAGACCGGCGCCGAAGTTCCCGGCCGGCGCGAACGACAGCAGCAGCGCGAACCGCCCGGTGTCCCGGCCGCGCAGCCAGGTCCGGCGGGCGGGGATGCTGCCGTCCAGCACGTCCCGGACGCCGAGCACCTGCCAGCGGTCGGTCACCGCGGGCAGCGCGAGGACGTCGCCGCGGCTGGTGGTGTACCCGACCCGGGACCGGACCACCGCCCCGAGCGGGGCCGGCAGGTCCGGCAGCTGGCCGTGCGCGCGGGCCAGCAGGTGCAGCTGCGCGTACCCGGCGAGCAGGCGCCCGGGCCATCCGTCCCCGGAGGCCGGGATGACCGACAGCTTGCGCAGCACCTCGGCCACCCCGGGCGCCTGCGCGTCCACCATCCGGGCGGCGATGCCGTCCGCATGCCGGCCGCCGCCGGCGGCCGCGCCGGACAGCCCGGCCCGGACCTGGTCGCGCAGCCAGGTCTGCAGCTCCGCGAGCCCGGCGGCGACCCGGCCCGCCCGCTGCCCGGCGCGCCGGGCAGCCGCCGCGCTGTCCGCCACCGCCCTGGGTTTCGCCGTCTTGACGGCGCGCGCTGCCCGGCTGTCCTGCCACGCCTGGGCGAAGTCCGCCGCTGCTGGCTCGTCGGGCACCGAGCCGCGGGCCCAGTTCAGCAGCAGCGCGAGCGCGTGCTTGCAGGGGAACTTGCGGGACGGGCAGGTGCACTTGTACGCGGGGCCGGTGATGTCCACGACGGTCTGGTACGGCTGTTTCCCCGACCCGGCGCACAGGCCCCACACCAGGTCGGCGGTGGCGCCAGCGCCGTTCCAGGAGGACGGCCCGAGGCCGGCGGCGGCCCGCTGCGAGGAGGTGTCGGGAGCGAGCGCCAGGACGCTGTCGGCACTCCATCTCGGTGGCACGGCTCGCACGCTAACCGGGCCCTGCGACAAAACCGGCACCGCTGGCGTGGCGCCTGGCCGGCCCGGTTCTGGCGGCGGTTCGCGGCCGCTCTGCCAGCGGCTGGCGGCCGCCTTCAGCGGCGGCTGGCGGCTGCTGTTACCGGCGGCTGGCGGCCGCGGGCTGGCAGGAGGCGGGGCCGCCGGGACTGACGGCGGGCGGGCTGGACGGCCCGGAACCGCTGGACGGGGTGGGACTGCCGCTCGGGCTGGCGGACGGGGTGGGACTGCCGCTCGGGCTGGCGGACGGGCTGGGACTGACGGACGGCGCCAGGCTGGCGGTCTCGCTCGGGCTGGCACTGGCGTCCGGGCCGGCGATGCCGCTGGCGCCGGGGCTGGCGGAGCCGCCCGCGGCCGCCGGGCTGCCGGAGCCCGGCCCGGCGCTGGCGGTCCCGCCCGGGTTCGGGCTCGCCGCGGGCGCCGGTGCCGGGGTCGCGCAGGCGGTCGAGGTCGCGGCCGGCTGCCCGCTGGCCGGCTGGGACGTGCCAGCGGTGCCGCCGCTGCCGCTGCTGGCGGGTGCAGCCCCGCCCCGCGTACTCAGCGACGGTCCGGCCGGGCCGGCGGAGGGGCTGCTGCCGCCGATGGCGGTGATGAGGGCGCGGGCCTGCGCCAGCGCCTGCCCTGGCAGCGGCGTCATCAGGGAGGCGGCCACGGCCACGATGACCGCGGCAGCCGCCACGGCGGCGGCCGGGTGCAGCCGCGCCAGCTGACGCCAGCGGTCCGGGCCGCCGCTCGCCGCCGCCCGGGCGCGGTCGCGGACGGCGGCGGGTGCTGCCCGCAGCCACGCCCACGCCGACTCCGCCGCGCCGCGGGCCCGCCAGGCCGCCCAGTCATAAGCGGACAGCAGCCAGGCGACCGGGGCCGGGCGCGGCGCGCCCAGGCGGCCGCGGATCCGCTCCAGCCCGTCGCCGGCCGGTTCCACCCGCTCCGCCGCCTCGTGCAGCGCGCGCCGGAGCAGCTCCTCGAAGCCCGGGTCGTGGAAGCCCGGGCCATGCTCGGTCATGATCCGGCCCTCATGCCCTGTCCCCCAGGACATCGCGGAGGGCCGCCATGCCGAGGCCGGTGTGCCGCCTGACCGCGCCCCGGCTGACCCCCATCGCCGCCGCGGTCTGCACTTCGGAGAGCTCCGCGTAGTGCCGCAGCACCAGCGCCTCGCGCTGCCGTTGCGGCAGGGTGTGCAGCGCGGTCATCACCTCAGAGCCCCCAAGCGCCGTCATGGTGTCCTGCTCCGGGGCTGGCATGCCCGGTGGCGGCCACAGCCCGGGCCGTCCGGCCGGGACGCGGTGCCGCAGCACGGAACGGGACCGGTTGACCACAGTCTGCCGCAGATACGCCGATGCTTTGCCGGTGTCGGCAAGACGGCGCCGGCTCAGGTGCAGGGCGACGAAGGAATCCTGGACCACTTCTTCCGCGGTCGTCACATCGGCCACGAGCAGCATCGCGAGCCGCACCAGTGCTCGGTATTGCTCCGCGTAGAGCTCACTCGGCACGTGCAGCCCCCAGCCTGACCGGTCAGCCACTCACCCATCTTCAGGGTGATGGCAACCGGGCTGCACGTCCAGCCGATCGGGCGATGACGCGGGTCAGTAGCAGGTGCAGCGCTGGTCGGCGGGCACCCCGGCCAGCGCCTGGTCCACGTGCTGGCCGCAGCCGGTCCAGGTGATCTTCTTGCAGCGGTTGCAGACAGCCGGGCTGCACATCAGGCGGTACTCCTCGGTGATCGGGAACGGGCAGACCCAGAGGATACCCCCATGGGTATCTATCTGTCACCTCGCACGGCGCTGCCGGCCCGCACGGCGCCGTCCCGCCGCCGCGGCAGCGGCACCAGGGCCGGCACCCGGCGGGCGTAGTCGCGGTAGCGGTCGCCGAACTCCCGGCGCAGCTCCCGTTCCTCGAACCGGACGCCCACCGCGATGTAGGCGGTGCCGGCCGCGGCGAACAGCAGGTGCCCGGCTGTCATCCGCGGCGTCGCCCAGAAGGCGACCAGCAGGCCGGACATCATCGGGTGGCGCACCCACGTGTACAGCCAGCGCTCGGTGAACACCGGCGGCCCGGCCGGCCGGCGGCCGTACCCGGCCTGCCGCAGCCCGAGGAAGTCCAGGTGGTCGACCATGAACGTGACGGCCACCGTGATTACCCAGCCCGCCCCGTAGCCCGCCCAGGCCAGCGCGGCCCACCCGCCCCGCAGCTGCCAGACCGGCGCGGGCAGCGGCTGCCACTGCCAGCACAGCAGGAGCAGCGCCAGGCTGGCGGCCAGCACGAACGTGCTCCGCTCGGCAGCCGGCGGCAGCAGCCGGGCCAGCCGCCGCTTGAACCCGCGCCGGGCCATCACCGTGTGCTGCCCGGCGAACAGCAGCAGCAGCCCGGCGTCGGCGGCCAGCGCCGGCCCGGCCGGCGGGCGGTGACCGCCGTCGATGGTCACCGGGACGGCGGCATCGGCGAGGAAGCCGGCCGTCCACAGCGCGGCGGCCAGGAACGCGGCGTAGGCGAGGGCGGCGTACACGGCGGCCAGCCGCCGGGCGAGAGTGCTCATGGATCCGATCCTGGCTGCGGCGGCGGCTGGTTTCAGCGGGGAAAATACCTCACTTTGCGCCACCGGCCGCCACGAACCAGGCCGCGATCTGCGCCCGGGACCGGAAGCCCAGCCGGTCCCGG
Source organism: Gemmatimonadota bacterium (assembly GCA_050257395.1). Lineage (GTDB taxonomy): Bacteria > Actinomycetota > Actinomycetes > Streptosporangiales > Streptosporangiaceae > JAIRTY01. The sequence goes on from JBLMWU010000186.1 coordinate 20,957, forward strand.
ATCCGCTCCACGTGCGACTCGGCCGAGCGCTCGCTGATGCCGAGCCTCGCCGCGATCTCCCGGTTCGGCAGGCCGTCCGCGACCAGCGCCGCCACCTCGCGCTGGCGCGGGGTCAGGGACGGCGCTGCGGGCCGCCGCAGCGCCGGCAGCCCGAGGAACCGGCGGATCACCCGCACCAGCGCGTCCACGTCGCCGACCGACGGCAGGTGGCTGCGGCCGGGCAGCACCTCCAGCACCGCCCCGGGGATGCCGCTGGCCAGGGCCCGGCCCTGGGCCAGCGGCGCGGCCCGGTCCCGGTCCCGGTGCACCACCAGGGCCGGCGCCGTGATCCGCGGCAGCAGGCCGGTGATGTCCAGCGAGTGGCTGAAATCGAGGAGGGCGCAGGCCAGCTCCGGGCTGGCGGCCGCGCGCTGGTAGCGGGTGAACGCCGCCCGCGTCCCCGCGTCCGCGTCGGGCGCGAAGATGTCGGCCAGCACGTCGGAGCCGAGCCCCCAGTGCTCGGCCACCAGCCCCAGCAGGTGCGCGCGCACCTCCGGGCTGGCGACCTCCCCGCCGCGCGCCCAGCCGCCGTAGAGCACCAGCCGGGACACGGTGGCGGGGTGTTCCGCCGCCCACCTCGCCGCGACCGTGGCGCCCATGGACACGCCCAGCAGGTCGAACCTGCCCGCACCCGCCGCGCCGGTCACCGCGGCCAGCGCCGCCAGCTGCTGCTCCGCGGACGGTGGGCCGGCGGCCGGGCCGGACAGTCCGCAGCCGGGCAGGTCGTAGCGCAGCAGCGTGCGGCCCCGGGCCAGCGCCTCGTAGAAGGCGCGCTCCGGCGGCATGGCCCAGCTCAGCTCCAGGTGGGTCAGCCAGCCGGGCACGTAGACCAGGAACGGGCCGTGCCCGCACAGCGCATAGGCGACCTCGGTGCCATCCGGCAGCCTCACCGCCGCCAGGCGCTGCTCCACCCGCCCATTGTGCCCGCGCCCCGGGATGCTGGCTGACCGGATCACCGCGGGCCCGGGATTCCGGTCAGCCCGGCATCGGTTAACTGCCGTGGTAGTGCGCCAGGGCGGCCACGTACGCCGCGCCGGCCGGGCTGCCCAGCCCGGTCTGGCCGTCGTAGCCGGGGGCCGCCTGCAGCGACGTGTCGGCCTGCAGCGTGTCGAGATAGGTGGTGCCGCCCTGGGACACGGCGAGCGCGACCGGCACCGGGGCCTGGACGATGTCGTGGAAGATCCCGCTGCCGCGCAGCCGGTACAGCAGCGGGTTGAGGAATCCCTGCGGGCCGCCAGCCGCCTGCTGGGCGAGCGCTTCCAGGCCCGCGAAGAGCGGGGAGGACACGCTGGTGCCCCCGCGGCCGCCCTCGATGTAGGTGCCGTTGACGGTGACACCGACCAGCACGGGGGTTTCCAGGTCGGCGACGGCCGCCACGTCCGGCACGAACCGGCGCGGGCTGCTCGTGCCCGCCAGCGACGGCGGCACCACGCCCGCCTGGTAGGCCGGCTGCGGGTACGCCAGCGCCGGGCCGCCGCCTGAGCCCCCGGCGAACTGGCCCGGCAGCGGCAGCGCCTAGGAGTCGGTGCCGTTGCTGCTGGTGACCGGGTCGAGGGTCGTGCCCCAGCCCAGCTCCGCCTCCCGCTGGCCGGCCGGGCCCGCGAACAGGCTGGTGCCGCCGACGGCGGTCACCAGCGGCTCGCCCGCTGGCCAGCCCGCCTGCGCTGGCACGCCCGCGGGGCTGAGATCACCGAAGTCGCCGCTGGCGAAGAAGAAGGTCATGCCCTCGGCCGCCGCCTGGACGAAGTCCTGGTCCGCGGCGCTGACGGCGGCGGCTGGCACGGACGGGTAGAACAGCGTGTAGGAGTTGGTGACGATGTCGGCCAGGTGGTTGTCCACGGTCTCGTTGATGGCGGCCACGATGTCCTGCGGCTGGCAGTCGGTGGCCGCCACGTACACGAGGCTCGCGCCGGGCGCCGTGTTGTGCACCGACTCCAGGTCGCCGACCGACTCGTCCTGGACCGCCTGGGCCGACGGGCAGCCGGAGTCCGGGCCGAAGTTGAAGCTGGGCGGCAGCACCTGGGTGAACTGCCCGGGCGCGAGCTGCGGCAGGTTGTGGTTCGCCGCGAACTGGTTGATGTCACTGGCCGCGGTCGGGCTGGGCCAGAAGAGCAGCGCGGCGACCTCGACCCCGCGGCCGGTGATGCCGTGGCTGAGCAGCCCGGCCGTGCCGTAGGCGGCGTGCACCTGGTCCGGCGTGTACCCGCAGCCCTGGGTGGGGAACACCGTCTGCCCGTAGGCCGGCGGCAGCACCGCCGTGTGCTGGGGGAAGTACTGCGAGCAGGTGACTGTGGAGGCTGAGCCGGCCCCGGGGGAGCCGGGTGCGGCGGTGCCGGGCACGACCCGCCTGGACCCGATGGGCGGGCCGGTCTGTGCCGGGACCACGGTGGTATCCAGGCCGGTCACGCCGGCGACCAGCGGCGCGATGCTGGCCGGCAGGGACGCCGGCCCGGACGGTGCGAGCACGGTGGCGCTGCCATGCCGGTAGCGCTGCAGGGTGGTGTGGAAGGCGCGGTCCAGGCTGGCGGCCGTGCCGGTGGCCGGCACGTACAGGCGGTTGGCCGGGACGGCGCCCACCCGCAGGCCGGCCGCCCTGAGGTAGCCGCTGACCGCTGCGGCGCTGGCGGCGGCGGGCGCGAACCGGCTCCGGTACTGCGCGGGGGACAGGAAGTGCCCGTACAGCGGGCTGCCCGGATCGGACACGGCGGCGGCGAGCCGCGCCGCCGCGGCCGCGTGCGGCTGGGCCAGGTACACGCTCACCTGCTGCCGCCGGCCAGCGGGCGCCGCGCCCAGTGCGGTCGCGCGCGCCGCCCAGGCGGGCGCGGGCGTCACCGGCATCAGCGCGGGGCCGGGGGGCGGCGAGGCAGCGGCCGCGGGGCTCGCCGCGGCGAGGCCGAAGGCGGCTAAGACGGCTGCGATCGTGGTTAAGCGGCGGTATCCCCGCAGGAACGTCATGGTGGCAGCCCCCTCGGTGGCGCGTCCTGGCTGGCGCTGTTCCCGGCCGGCACTGCGCCCCGGCGGCCCTGTCCCCGGCCCGTGCTGTTTCCCCGGCCGGCTGTGCCTGGCTGGCTGTGGCGCGGGCCCCGCGGGCACCCGCCGTAGCCATCCAGTTCCGGATGGTACTCCCGGGTGTGGGGGCAGTCGAGATGCCTGCGCCCCATATGAGCTGGTTCGGATGGCGGCGTACAGTGCGGATTGCGGAACCGGAGGCGGCAGGCCGCCCGCGGAATGCGCGCTCCCGGGCCGCCTATCCCAGGCGGCCAGGTCGCCCTGCCTGCGGGGTTCAAATTCCATGCAGGATTGTCTACGATCCTGTCAACGCTTTTGTGGAGAAGGAGAGGCGGTCCCCATGCCGGAGACCCAGAGCACCCAGTCCAGCCCGGCCGGCACCGAGGCACCGGCACCGCGGCCGCCGTTCCGGGCCGACCACGTCGGCAGCCTGCTGCGCCCGGCCCACCTGCTGAAGGCCCGGGAGGACTTCGCGGCCGGCCGGATCGACGCTGACGAGCTGCGCGGCATCGAAGACGAGGCGATCCGCGAGATCGTGCGCAAGCAGCAGGAGGTGGGCCTGCGCTCCGCCACGGACGGCGAGTTCCGCCGCGAGTCGTGGCACATGGACTTCATCTACCAGCTCGGCGGCATCAAGCAGGTGCAGGACGACACCATCCGGGTGGCGTTCCACAACGAGAAGAAGAAGTACGAGTGGGCGCCGCCGTCGGCACACGTGGTCGCGCCGCTGACGCTGGAGCACACGATCTTCGGGGACGCGTTCTCGTTCCTGAACTCCGTGGTCACCGGCGCCACCGCGAAGCTGACGATCCCCTCGCTGAGCATGGTGCACTACCGCGGCGGCCGGTCCGCGATCGACGCGTCGGTCTACCCCGACCTCGGCCAGTTCTGGGCCGATCTGGCCGCCGCCTACGCCGAGGAGGTGCAGCGCCTCTACGCGCTGGGCTGCCGCTACCTCCAGTTCGACGACACCAGCCTGGCCTACGTCAACGACCCGGCCCAGCGCCAGCACATCGCCGAGATCGGCGGTGACCCCGAGCACCAGCACGAGCAGTACATCGCCAACATCAACCGCGCGCTCGCGGGCAAGCCCGCCGACATGGCGATCACCACCCACATGTGCCGGGGCAACAACCAGAGCATGTGGGCGGCCGAAGGCGGCTACGACTTCGTGGCCGACGCGCTGTTCAACAACCTCGGGGTGGACGGCTTCTTCTGCGAGTGGGACGACGAGCGGTCGGGCGGCTTCGAGCCGCTGCGGTACGTGCCCAAGGGCAAGCGGGTCGTGCTCGGCCTGGTCACCACCAAGCGCGGTGAGCTGGAGAGCAAGGACGACCTCAAGCGCCGGCTGCAGGAGGCGTCCCGGTACGTGGACATCGACCAGCTCTGCCTGTCCCCGCAGTGCGGGTTCTCCTCCACCAAGGAGGGCAACGACCTCAGCCAGGAGCAGCAGTGGGCCAAGCTCCGGCTGATCGTCGAGACCGCCGAGGAGGTCTGGGGCTCCGCATGAGCCACCCGGTGACGCGGGCCGAGCCGGCCGGCTCCCTGCTGCGCCCCGCCAGCCTGCTGGCGGCGCGCCGGGAGCATGAGGCCGGCCGGCTCGCGGCCCCGGCGTTCAAGCGCGCCGAGGACGCCGCGGTGGACGCGGCGATCGCGGTCCAGGAAGCCGCGGGCCTGGACGTGGTCACCGACGGGGAGCAGCGGCGCGCGCACTTCACCGGCCCGCTGTCCGAGGCGGTCGAGGGCCTCGGCGAGGTGCCGGCGGACAAACACGAGTGGCACGGCGCCGCGGCCGCGGACGGGATGACGTACGCGCACCGCCGCGCGGTGACCGGCCGCCTGCGCCGCACCCGCTCGCTCGCGCAGGAAGAGTTCGTGTACCTGCGGGCCCGCGCCCGGCGGCCGGTGAAGATCACCCTGCCCAGCCCGCTGATGATGCAGACGTTCTGGTCGTCGGAGCATTCGGTGGCCGCCTACGCCGACCCGTTCGCGATGTTCGCCGACGCGGCCGCGCTGGTCCGCGCCGAGATCGCCGGCCTGGCGGCGCTGGGCTGCGAGTACGTGCAGATCGACGCGCCCGAGCTGGCGCTGATGGTGGACGCGTCGGTGCGGGACGCGTTCCGCACCCGCGGCGTCGACCCGGAGCGCATGCTCAGCGAGGGAATCGAGATCCTGAACGGCGTGGCCGCCACGCCGGGCGTGCGGCACGCCCTGCACCTGTGCCGGGGCAACCGGGACGGGCACTGGATGGCGGCCGGCGGCTACCAGGCGATCTCGCAGCAGGTGTTCCGGCGCGCCACCAACTTCGGCACGTTCTTCCTCGAGTACGACGACGAGCGTTCCGGCGGCTTCGCGCCGCTCGCGGATCTGCCGGATGACCGGTTCGTGTTCCTGGGGCTGGTCTCCACGAAGCGGCCCGCGCTGGAGGACCCGGAGGAGCTGCTGGCACGCATCGGCGAAGCGGCCCGCCACTACCCGCGTGACCGGCTCGGCCTGTCCCCGCAGTGCGGCTTCTCCTCCGCGATCGGCAGCTACCCGCTGGACGAGGCGCAGCAGGAAGCCAAGCTGCGCCTGGTCGCCAGCGTCGCGGCCCGCGCCTGGCCCGCGTGATCCCGGCCCGCCGGCGAGGTGCCTGCTGAGTTGCGTTCGAGGCGACCTCATCAAGCCCAGTAGCGGACCGGGCCGGAGTGCACCACGGTGCCGCCGAGCACGGTCAGCTCCGACGACAGCCCCCGCAGGCCCGCGTCGGGCACGCCGAAATAGTCGCCGCTCAGCACCGCCACGTCGCCGAGCCGCCCCACCTCCAGCACGCCCAGCAGGTGCTCGTCCTGCCCGCCCAGGAACCAGGTGTTCGCGCTGGTGTAGTGGGTGAGCACCTCGGCCCGGGTGAGCTGCTGGCCCGGGTTGACCTGGTTGCCCAGGGCGTTGAGGCCGGTGGTGGCGTAGTAGGCGTGGATCCACGGGTTCATCGGCGCGATCTGCATGCCGTCGGACGACAGGCCCACCGGGATCCCGTTGTCCACCAGCATCCGGTACGGCGGGCCGGCCGGGCTGGTGGTGTTGAAGTACTGGTAGGGGGTGAGGTTCACCCCGCCGCCCACGGCCTTGAGCCGGTTGACATAGTCCTCGGTGATGTGCGGCACGTGCGCGACCACCCACCGCAGGCCCGTGATCGGGACCTGCGCGTTGACCGCCTCGAAGCCCTGGATCTCGGTCTGGAAGTCGGTGGGGGTCAGCGAGTGGACCTCGGCGCGCCAGCCTGCCCTGGCCGCCTTCAGCGCGGCCGCCATCCACACGTCGTTGCCGCCCGCGTAGTGCGCGAAGTCCGCCAGGAACTCCCCGGCCGCGCCGGTCCGGACCAGGTCGCTGCCGAAGAACGGGAAAGTGTTCTGGATCCGCGCGGTGGCGATCGGGACCGACGGGTCGGAGTCCCACAGCAGGAAGTTGATGCGCAGCCGGACGATGCCCTGGTTGCCGCTGGCGGCGTCCCGCTGCTCGCCATCGGCGTACACGGCGAGGAACGGCAGGTGCATCGTGTAGTTGTCCTCGTGCGCGGCGCCGTCGGCCGGGGTGCCGGTGGCCTGGAACGCGCCCTGGTCGAGGTGCGTGGTCACGCCCATGCTCGCCGCGTACGCCATCGCGTCCCGCACGCTCTGCACGCGCTGGCCGAAGGTCAGGGTCTGGCGCAGCGCGAGGGTCGCCTGCCCGGTCGGGCCCGGCGTGCCGAACCCGGACGCCGCGATCGAGCCGTCGGCGCCCACCGGCACCGGCCCGGCCGGCGCCGGGACGTTCTCGAAGAACGCCTTGCCTGCCGTGTTGGTCACCGACGGGCCGACGAAGCCGACCGAGATGTAGACCGGATGGTGCGGCACCGCCGCGTCCAGCTCCGCCAGCGTCGGCAGCCGTCCCTCCCTGAACTGGTTCGGGCTGAAGCCGCCGATGGTGGTGATGAAACTCTCCGCGCCGGTGGGCGGGTTCGAGCTGGGCGGCAGGGTGCGGGCCCGGGCCGCGTACAGCGCCTGCACGTCGGCCACGGAGTACGCGTTCTCCAGCGGCGTGTGGTGACCGGGCCGGTTGCCCATCAGCACGAGGTGGTTGTGGCAGTCGATGAGGCCGGGAACGGCCATCCGGCCGGCCAGATCGATGGCCTGCGGGCGGGTGGTGAACCGCCGCTGGGCAGCGGCCAGGCTGTCACCCACATAGACGACGTAGCCACCGCGGATCGCCACCACGCTGGCGACCGTGCCGCGGGAATCCATGGTGTGGATCCGGCCATTCCACAGAATCAGGTCGCCCGCGGGGGCGGTGCCCGCGCCGGGCCCGCCCGGCAATGGCGCCCCGGCCGCAGGAGCGGCGGCCGCCGCGCCGGGAACGGCCAGGCTGCCCGCCACGGCGGCGCCGGTCACCGCGCCGGTCCGGAGTACGGCACGTCTGGAAGGGCCATGACGTTTCCTGTCACCCATCTGCGGCCACCGCCTTCGCTGGTACCCCGAAATTAGCCAGCCGCGGCGCGGCCAAGATAGGCGGCGGCCGCCAATTATCGGGGGCCGCGTTTGTGCCCGCGGACAGGGGCCCAGGCCAGCTGGCAGCGGCCGGGCTGCGGGCCGCCGGCGGGCCGCACGCGCGGCCGGTGCCCGGACGTGATTAAGTGAAATGTGCCGCCTGCGATCTCCGCCCGGCGGCTCGGCTCGCTGCTGCACCCGCGGAGCGTGGCGCTGGTCGGCGCGACCGACACGTCGGGCTTTTCCCACGTCGTGTACCGGAACCTGGTGGACTTCGGCTTCGAGGGCCGCATCCACCTGGTCAACCGGCGGCGCGCCCGGGCCCACGGCCGGGACACCGTGGCGTCCTGCACCGAGATCGGCGAGCAGGTCGACATCGCCTTCATGATGGTCCCGCAGGCGAACACGCTGGAGGCCCTCACCGACGCGGCGGCCGCCGGGATCCCCGCCGTGGCCGTCCTGGCGTCGGGGTACGCGGACGCGGGCGAAGCCGGGCGCAAGGCGCAGGAGGACCTGGTCGCCCACGCCGAGTCGCTGGGGCTGCTCCTGCTCGGGCCCAACCAGCTGGGCTTCGCCAGCTTCATCCACCGGGTCGCGATCACCGCCATCCCCGGGCTGCCGCGGGTGCGCGGGCCGGTGGCGGTGCTGTCCCAGAGCGGCATGGCCGCCAGCGCCATGCTCGACTTCGCCGCCATGACCGGTATCGGCCTGTCCCACGTGGTGACCCTCGGCAACGAAGCCATGATCACCGCCGCGCACTTCGTTGACTGCCTTGCGGAGGACAGGCACACGGCGGCGCTGGCGCTGTTCCTGGAGACGATCCGGGATCCGGAGATGTTCGCGGCGGCGGCCCGCCGCGCGGCCCGGGCCGGCAAGGCCGTGGTGGTGCTGAAGGCCGGCGGCAGCGCCATCGCGGCGGCCGCCGCGGCGGCCCACTCGGGTGCCCAGGCCGGTGACGACCGCGCGATCGGCGCCCTGTTCGCGGAGCTGGGGGTGATCCGGGTGGGCAGCATCGAGGACCTGATGCTCACCGCGGGCGCCGCCGCCCACTTCGGCCGCCTGGCCCGGCCGGGCATCGGCGTGGTCTCCCTCTCCGGCGGCGCCTGCGACATGATCGCCGACCATGCCGCCCAGGCCGGCGCGAGCCTGCCCGCGCTGGCGCCCGCCACCCGGGCCGCGCTGGCGGAGATCATTCCCGGCTTCGGCACCGTGCAGAACCCGCTGGACGTCACCGGCGGGGTGGTCTCCGATCCGGGCATCTTCACCCGCAGCATCGAGGCCGTGTCCGCGGACCCGTCGGTGGGCGTGGTCGCCGTCGTCAGCAGCCTGCCCTGGCAGCCGGAGAGCGGGCCGTGGGTCGGCCAGCCGCTGGCCGACGCGATCGGGGCGGGCGCGCGGGCCGCGCGGGTGCCGGTGGTCTGCGTGCCGCAGACCATCCAGCCGGTCACCGGGTGGACCCGCCAGGTCATGACCCAGGCGGGCATCCCTTACCTGATCCCCGGCCTGCGCCACGCGGTGGTCGCGCTGCGCAACGTCGGCTGGTGGTCCGAGCGCACCCGCGTCCCGGCCGGCCGACGGCGATCCCGCGTCAGTCCGTGACGTGCAGGCCGGGAAGGGCCGCCCGGGGACGGTTTGACCTTGTCGCAGCGTCAAGGTGTCTCCTGGAGGCATGCGGATCGGAGAACTCGCCGGCCTCGTCGGCATCAGCGCCCGGGCCATCCGGCACTACCACCGCATCGGCCTGCTCCCCGAGCCCGCGCGCCGGGCGAACGGCTACCGCGAGTACTCGCTGCGGGACGCCGTCGGGCTGGCCCGCGTCCGGCGCCTCACCGAGCTGGGCCTGAGCCTGGACGAGGTGGGCGACGCGCTGGCCGGCGACGCCGACCGGGACCTCGCCGAGATCCTCCGCGAGCTCGACGCCGATCTGGCCCGCCAGGAGGCGGACCTCCGCCGGCGCCGGGCCCGGCTGGCCCAGCTGCTGCGGCAGGCCGGGGCGGGTGGCGAACCGTCCGGCCAGGCGCCGGTCTCCCCCGAGCTGGCCGGGCTGTTCGGCCGCATGGCCGAGGTCGCCGCGGGGCGGCCGGGGCCGGAGCCGGCGATGGCGGCGAAGGACCGCGAGCTGATGGCCCTGCTGGAAACCGTGTCCCCGGATCGCGGCGCTGGCTGGCTCGGCGTGCTCACCCGGACGCTGGACTCCGGCCCCGGGACCGTCGAAAAGGCCTACGAGGTCTACGCGCGCCTCGACGAGCTGGCCGGCTCGCCTGCGGACGACCCCCGGGTCGAGGCCACGGCCCAGGCCATCGTCGCGGCCATTCCGGAGCCGGCCCGGCAGGCGATGCGGTTCCCCGGCGGCGGTGCCGGGGACACGGATGAGGGCTTCCTGGCGGCCTTCTACGCGGACTTCGCCCCGGCCCAGGCCGCCGCGATCCGCCGCGCCGTCGGCCTGCTGAGACAGGCCCGCCGGGCCGGCGGCCCGGCCCGGCCGGGCGAAGGAGGCCGGTCATGAAGGACGCCGCCGCGAACCGCGCCGTCCGCAAGGCCATGTGGTGGTCGGTGGGGCTGCGGGTGTCCGGCGCGCTGGTGCTGGTGCTGTGCGCGGCCGCGGGGATCCGCGTCGCGGCCCCGGCCCGGCTCGCCCTGGAACTGGCGATGGCCGTTCCCGTCCTGGTCCTGGCGGCGGCGCTGGCCACGGCCTACCGCCGCTACCGGCGCAGGGGCCTGGGGCGGCCCGCCGCCCTGCGCGCGGTCGCCGGGGACGCGGTCCCGCTGCCGGTGCGCAGGCTCACCGTCCACGAGGTCAGCCTCTTCACCAGCACCCTGCGCTGGCTGACCCGCCGCAGACGGCACGGCGTGCGGGAAGGCGACATACCGGTCCCGTACGCGTCCGGCGGGGCGGCCCTCATGCTCGCCTTCGCCTTCGCCTCCGCCGTGGAAACGGCGGTCCTCGCCGTCATCATCCCCTGGCCGGCCGTCCGCGGGATCGCGCTCTTCCTCGACCTGTGGGGGGTGTACTTCCTCATCGCCCTTTACGCCTCCTGCGTGGTCCGCCCCCATGTCATCCACGCGGACGGCTCGCTGCGCCTGCGCTACGGCGCCCTGCTCGACATCCGCATCCCCGCCCGGGACATCGCCGCCGTCCGCGTCGAGCGGCGTTCCGCGCGCGGCAGGCTCGCGGCGGTGGACGCGGACGGCTGCGCCGCGCTCTCCCAGGGCGGCCAGACCACCGTCACGGTGCGGCTCGCGCGGCCGGTGACGTTCACCCGCCCGCTGGGCAAACCGGCCTGCGCCAGCGCCTTCCGCTACTACGCCGCCGACCCCGCGGCCGCCGTCGCCGCGCTCCGGGCCCGCGTCCCGGCGCTGCAGAGCACGCCGTGAGCCGCGGCGGGCCGGCGGGCGGGCGGCGGCCGGCCCGGCACCCGGAGTTCACAGCGGCGTTGCCTGGCCGACACGCAAGGCCGGTATGCGTGGTCTGCCAGCGTGAACGCTGGGAACCGCGGTCTGGAGGGGAGCGGTCAGATGATCAGGAAAGCCCGGTCCAGCCGGGACGGCACGGTGCGCGTCACGTTCGTGCTGCCGGCTGACGAGCCGGCCGGCCCGGTGTCGGTGGTGGGCGATTTCAACGAATGGGATCCGCTTGCGCATCCGCTGCAGCGGCGCGCAAATGGGACACGCAGTGTCGCGGTGACGGTACCCCGGGGAACCACTCTGCATTTCCGTTATCTTGCGGAAGGCGGCATATGGTTCGACGACGAAACCGTGCCGGCCTGTGCGGGCGCTGACCGGGCCGTCACCGTCTGACGCCCGGCCGGTCAGGCCGCGCCCAGGCCCAGCAGCAGGCCGTCGGCGGCGACCGCCGGGGAACTGGTGATGAACATGGGCACCCCCGCCGCGGGGGCCGTGATCGTCTGCTGGACCTGTGCCCCGTCCAGGCTGCTGACCGTCCCGAGCAGCTGACCTTGCGCCACCTGCTCACCCACCCGGACGGCAGGCTCCCACCAGCCGGCCCCGGCGCAGCGCAGCCACAGGAAGCGGCCGAGCTGGAGCGGGCCGCCGGCCGGCCCGCTGGCGGCCGCCCCGCCCATGCCGAGCTCGGCGAGCACGCCGTCGAGCCCGCGGACGTGGGTGGCGACCGCGGCCTCCTCGACCAGGCCGCACCCGCCCGCCTCCGCGGTGATGGCGGGGATGCCCAGGTCGGCGGCGGCGGCGCTGGTCGTCCCGCCGACCGCGCGGTCCGGGCCGGGCTCCTGGCGGATCAGGTAGCCGACCCCGTAGGCGGCCGCCAGCTGCCGGGCCCGGTCCTCCGCAGGACCGGCGTCGTAGAGCGCGAACGGTTCCAGCGCCTCCACCAGGTCCCCGGCGTGCACGTCCACCACCGCGTCCGAACCCTCGATGAGCTGGCTGAACACCGCGTGAGCCAGCTGGTCGGCGAGGGTGCCGGCCGGGTCGCCCGGGAAGCAGCGGTTCAGGTTCTTGCCGTCGTCCGGCACCACGAACGGGGTGCGGGCGCGGAACGCGGGCAGGTTCAGCACCGGCACGGCCACGACGGTGCCGTGCAGGTCCTGCTGTGCCAGTGCCGCCGTCCAGCGGCGGACGGCGGCCATCCCCGCGTACTCGCAGCCGTGCACCCCGGCCAGCACGGTCAGCCGCGGGCCGGGCCCGCTGCCGGTCAGCTCCACCACGGGGACGTCGAGGCCGGCCAGGTCGAGGGTGCGGCGGCGGACTGTCGGCGGCATGGGTCATCCCTCCGTTGCTGCGCAGGCTGCTGGTGCGGCGGCTGCTGGCCCGCCGGGCCGGGGCGGCGGTACGGGCCCGGCGCCGGTGGCCGGGGTCACCGGGCACCCGCGAGGACGGTCTCGGCGGCCGCGGCCACCCGCAGCAGCGCCCGGTCGGCGCCCCGCTGGCCGGCCAGCTGGAGGCCCGCTGGCAGCCCGGCCGCTGGCGCCGGCAGCGAGACCGCGGGATGCCCGGTCAGGTTGTACGGTCCGGTGAAGCGGCTCTCACCGGAGTCCTCGCCGACGCCGAACGGCGGGTCCTCCTCCGGTGCCTGGTACCCGACCGCCGGCCCGGCGAGCACGTCCACCTCCGCCAGGCTGGCGGTCACCGCGGCGGTGAGCTCGGCCTGCGCCGCGAGGGCGGCGGCGAGCCGGGACGGGGTCACCGACGCCCCGAACTCGAGCAGCGCCCGGGTGCCCTCGGCGTACCCGGCGGTGTCGCGGGCGCAGTGCACCAGGAAGGCCTCCCGCGCCACGATCGCCGCGAGCGCCTCGTCCCACCTGCCGGGCTGGCCCAGCCAGGGCGCTGACAGCTCGCGCACCCGCCAGCCCGCGTCCGCGAGCGCGTCCAGCGCGGCGCTGATCGCCGCCCGCACCGGCGGGGTCACCGACGGGTCGGTGAGCTGGGCAGACAGCACACCAACGGTGAAGGCCGGGCCGCCGCCCGGCGCGCTGGGCGAGCGTGGCGGCGGGCCGTCGGCCGCGCTGCTGTCCGCCGCGCCGGCCAGCACGGCCAGCAGGTCCGCCGCGTCGCGCACCGTGGCGGTGAGGATGCCCGCATGGTCGCAGGCCGGCGACAGCGGGAAGATCCCGTCCGCCGGCAGCAGCCCGTAGGTCGGCTTGAGCCCGACCACCCCGCAGTACGCGGCCGGGATGCGCACCGACCCGCCGGTGTCGGTGCCCAGCGCCAGGTCGCAGACGCCGGCGGCGACCAGCGCCGCGGAGCCGCCCGATGACCCACCGGAGGTTCGCGAGGAGTCGAGCGGGTTGCGGGTGCCGCCGATGGCGGGGTGCGCGAACCCGGCCGCGTACTCCAGGCACTGGGTGGTGGCGAACACCTCGGCGCCGGCCTCCCGCAGCCGGGCCACCACGGTGGCGTCGCGCGCCGCCGGCGCCGGGTCGCTGGCCGGGCTGCCGCACCGGGTGGGCACGCCCGCGACGGCGATGATGTCCTTGACCGCTGCCAGCCGGCCCGCGAGCGGTCCGGTGCCGGCCCGGGCGGGCGCGCCGATGGCCGATACGACCGCGTTGAGCGGGCGGCCGAGCCGTTCCAGCCGCTCGTGCCCGGCCAGCAGATCCAGGTTCCCCGCACAGCGGGAGCGGGTGCCGTGCCCGATGGCCCGGGTCAGTTCGGCCAGCCTGGCCAGCAGCGGCGCGCCTGCCGCGGTGGCCAGCCGCGCGAGGACGGCGGCCGCCTCGCCCGGGTCCACGGCAGCCGGGTCCGCGGCCGGCCCGGCCGCCTTCAGCCACCCGGCCAGCCAGCCGAGGGAACCCGCCAGGTCAGCCGGGGTGAATCCGGCGATCGGCAGCGGCGGCACCGGCGCCTGCGCCAGCACCTCCCTGGCCACGGCAGTCAGCAGCGGGGCGTTGCGGTGGCCGGCGAGCACGTCCGCGGCCCCGGCCGGGCTGACCGCGGCGGCGGCCAGCACCGCGTAGCAGGCCTGCGCGGTCCACATGCTCCCGGGCGGCAGCGTGCCGGACGCCACCACGCCGGGCGGCACCGCAGCGTGCGGTGCCGGGGCGGCCCCGGCCGCCGCCAGGCCCGCGGCGAGTGCCCGGACCGGCGGCAGGAAGGTGGACACGGGCGAGACGCTACAACATCGGCCTGAAATGGCGAAATGTTACAAAAAGCACAAATCGTTACAACGGCGTAAAACTCGCGGCAGGGACATCAGCCGCTATTTACAACCACGGATTTTACCGCCATCGTCGGGGACAAAGGTTTGTCCTGCCCGGCCGCAGGATCCCTGCTTGCCCGTGTGCCCGCCCCCGCGGCCGCCCCCGGCCGCCCGGACACCCCAGGGAGTTCCCGTGACCCACCGAACCACCGCGGCGCTGGCCCTGCTCGCGACCGGCGCGCTGGTGGCGCTGGCCGCCTGCGGCTCCGGCGGCAGTTCCACGACCTCCGCGGGCGGCAGCCCGCAGCGGGGCGGCGACCTGGTCATCGCCCGGCAGATGGACTCGCAGTCCATGGACAACACCACCGTCTTCGACAACGAGTCGATCTGGGTGTTCGAGCAGATCTTCCAGCCGCTGTACACGGTGACCAACAGCGGGAAGGGAGTGATGCCCTGGCTGGCGACCCGCTACACGGTCTCGGCGGACAAGAAGACCTACACGTTCACCCTGCGCCCCGGCGTGAAGTTCTCCAACGGCAAGCCGATGACCTCGGCAGACGTGAAGTTCTCGATCGACACCGCCCGCGCGGCCGCCAAGGGCTGGGGCTACATCGACTCGGCCATCAAGTCGGTGTCGGCGCCCGCGCCGGGCACCGTGGTGGTCCAGCTCAAGTACCCGTGGGCGCCGCTGCTGGCCGACCTGTCGCTGTTCGCCAACGGGATCGTGCCGGCCAACTACGGCGGCGAGACCGCGGCGCAGTTCTACCAGCACCCCATCGGCACCGGCCCGTTCAAGTGGGACTACTGGCACAAGGGGTCGGCGCTCAAGCTGGTCCGCAACCCGTACTACTGGCAAAAGGGCAAGCCCTACCTCAACAGCGTGACCTGGACCGACGTACCCAGCGACAACACCAGGCAGCTGCAGCTCAAGGGCGGCCAGGCGCAGGTGGACGAGTTCCCCGCCTGGTCCACGGTGAGCAGTCTCAAGGCCACCTCCGGCGTGACCATGAACCTGTTCCCCTCCACCCGGACCGACTACCTGGCGTTCAACGAGCTGGTCAAGCCCTTCGCTGACGTGCACGTCCGGCGGGCCATCTCACTGGCCATCAACCGGGCCGCCCTGGTCAAGGCGGTGCTGTTCGGCAACGGCAAGCCCGCGAACTCGCTGTTCCCGCCGCAGGTCCCCTTCTACCAGCCGGCCACCAAGGGCCTGCAGTACGACCTGGCCGCGGCGAAGAAGGAGCTGGCCGCCTCCAGCGTGCCGCACGGCTTCACCACCACCTTCCTCATCCCGTCCGGCAACTCCGACTACTCCACAATCGCCACCATCGTGCAGGCCGAGCTCAAGCCGCTGGGCATCACGGTCAAGATCCAGCAGCTGGACCCGAACACGCAGTTCACCGACGAGCAGAACCTCAAGTACGACATGACCCTGACGTACTGGACGATGGACATCCCCGACCCGGACGAGCTCGCCACCTTCGGGGTGGACCCGAAGGCCGGCTCCCGCTCGTTCTTCACCGCCTACAGCAACCCCACCGTGATCCGGGACACCCACCAGGCCGAGCAGACGCTCGCCACCTCCGCCCGGCAGAGTCTCTACAACGTCGTCCAGCAGCAGTCGGCGAGCGACGCGTTCATGGCGTTCCTCTACTACTCGCCCTACGCCTACGCGACCACGTCCAGCGTGCACGGCTTCTACGTGACCCCGCTCGGCAACTACCACCTGGAGAACGTCTGGCTCAGTCACTGACGCGGCAGCGGCGGCCCGGGCCTGCCAGGGCCCGGGCCGGCCAGCAGAAAGGAGGAGGCACGTGGACCGGATGATGTTCGCCGGCCGGCGTCTGCTGCAGCTCGTCCCGGTGGCCGCCGGCGTGACGATCATCGTGTTCTTCATGGTCCACCTGATCCCGGGCGACCCGGCCCGCAGCATCCTGGGCATCCACGCCACCCCGAAGGCGATCGCCCTGCTGCACCGCGAGTGGGGCCTGAACCGGCCGCTGGCCGCGCAGTACTGGCTGTTCCTGGACCGGCTCGGGCACGGGAACCTGGGCCAGAGCCTGTACTACGGCGCGCCCGCCGCCGGGCTGATCCTGGCCCGGCTGCCGGCCACCCTCTGGCTGATCGGCTACGGGGCCGTGCTGGCCATCGTGATCAGCGTGCCGCTGGCGATGATCGCGGCCAGCCGCAAGGACGGCGTCCGCGACCACGTGGTCCGCGCGGTGCCGCTGGTCGGGCTGGGCATGCCCCCGTTCTGGGTGGGCTTCCTGCTGATCTACGGCCTGGCCATCAGCTTGCGGCTGTTCCCGGTCAGCGGCTACGGCACGGGCTTCCTCGGGCACCTGCACGCGATGTTCCTGCCGGGCCTGACCGTGGCGGTCGCGCTGGCCCCGGTGGTCATCCGCAGCCTGCGGGCCAGCATCCTCAACGTGCTCGGCGCCGACTACATCACCACCGCCCGGTCCAAGGGCGTCCCCGGCCGCCGCCTGTTCTTCCGGCACGTGCTGCGCAACGCGGTCATCCCCGCGGTCACCGTGCTCGGCATCAACATCGGCTTCCTCGTCGGCACCACGGTGATCATCGAGAACGTGTTCGCCGTCCCCGGGATCGGCCAGCTCATGATCAACTCGATCTTCCAGCGGGACTTCCCGGTGGTCCAGGGCATCACCCTGGTCTTCGGGGTCATGGTCGTCCTGGTCAACCTGCTGGCCGACCTCTCCTACGCCGCCCTCGACCCGAGAGTGAGGTTCGGCCGGTGAGCGCGATCTCGCTGGGGCCGGGGCCGGCCGCGCTGCCCGCCGACGCCGCCGTGACGGCTCCCCGCGCCCGGCACTGGTACAGCCAGCCGGCCCTCGCGGCCGGCCTGGTGATCACGGCGCTCGTCCTCGTTGCGGCCGCTGCCGCGCCGCTGCTCACCTCCTACAGCCCGATCGCGCAGAACCTGAACGACTCGCTGCTCGGCCCCGGCGCCCAGCACCTGCTCGGCACCGACCAGCTCGGCCGGGACACCTTCACCCGGCTGCTGTACGGGCTGCGGCTCGACCTGCGGATCGCGTTCATCGCCGTGCTCTTCCCGTTCGTCCTGGGGACGGTGCTGGGCTCGGTGGCCGGCTACTTCGGCGGCTGGGTGGACGTGGTGATCATGCGGCTGGTCGACATCGTGGTCGCGTTCCCGTTCTACGTGCTGATCATCGCCCTGGTGTTCGTGCTGGGCCCGGGCGAGCGCAGCATCTACATCGCGATCACGGCCGTCGGCTGGGTGTCTTACGCCCGCATCATCCGCGGCGAGATCCTGGTGGCCAAACGGCAGGACTACGTGCTCGCCGCCCAGTCCGGCGGGCTGTCCAGCCTCCGCATCATGGGCCGCCACCTGCTGCCGAACGTGGTCACGCAGGCGATCATCTACGCCATGTCCGACATCGTGCAGGACATCCTGGCCATCGTCACGCTGGGCTACTTCGGCCTCGGCGTGCCCCCGCCCACCGCCGATCTGGGGTCGATGATCAATGACGGGCAGAACTTCCTCTCCACCCACTGGCAGCTCACCACCATCCCCGGGCTCGCCGTGGTGATCGTGGGCCTGGGCCTGTCCCTGATCGGGGACGGCCTCGCCGATCTGCTCCGGCCGGGGCAGTCATGACCGGCCCAGCCGTCACCGGGCCAGCCGCGGCGGGGTCAGCCGCGGCAGGGCCCGTGCTGGAGGTCAGCGACCTGCACGTGCGGATCGCCAGCCGGCGCGGCGTGGTGCGGGCCGTGGACGGCGTGTCGCTGCGGGTGGACCGCGGCGAGGCGGTCGGCCTGGTGGGCGAGTCCGGGTCGGGCAAGAGCATGACCCTCAAGGCGATCCTCGGCGTGCTGCCGCCCGAGGCCACGGTCACCGCCGGGCAGGTCCGGCTGGACGGCGTGGACCTGGTGCCGCTCGGGCACCCGGAGCTGAACCGGATCCGGGGGCCCAAGATCGCGATGATCTTCCAGGAGCCGATGAGCGCGCTCAACCCGGTGATGCGGGTCGGCTGGCAGATCGCCGAAGGGCCGCGGGTCCACCTCGGGCACAGCCGGTCCCAGGCGGCGGGGCGGGCGCTCGACCTGATGCGCCGGGTCGGCATCCCCGACCCCGAGCGGCGCTTCCACGCTTACCCGCACGAGTTCTCCGGCGGGATGCGGCAGCGGGTGATGATCGCCATCGCGCTGTCGTGCGACCCGGAGATCATCCTCTGCGACGAGCCGACCACCGCGCTGGACGTGACGATCCAGGACCAGATCCTGCGGCTGCTGACCCGGCTGTGCCACGAGGCGGGGGTGAGCCTGCTCTTCGTCACCCACGACCTGCCGGTGGTGGCGCAGGTCTGCCAGCGGGTGGCGGTCATGTACGCCGGCCAGCTGGTCGAGCAGGGCCCGGTCCGCGACGTCATGCTCGACCCCCGGCACCCCTACACCCTCGGCCTGGTGCGGTCCGCGCCGGACGTGGCCGAGGTGCGCCAGTCGCTGCAGCCGATCCCGGGTGCCCCGCCGAGCCTGATCACCCCGCCGCCGGGCTGCCGGTTCCACCCGCGCTGCGAGTTCGCGGAAGACGACTGCCGGGGCGAACCGCCGCCGCTGCGGCCGCTGCCTGGCGGCCGGGAGACCGCCTGCCTGCACTACGAGCGGTGCCTGGCGCCCGCCGCCGGGCCGGGAGCGCGGTCATGAGCGCGGCGGGCGAGCCCGGCCCGCTGCTGGCGGCGCACGGGGTGCGGGTCTCCTTCCCGGTGGGGTCGCAGCTACTGGCCCGGCTCCAGCACCGGGAACGGGAGCTGCGCGCGGTAGACGGTGTCGACCTGGAGATCCAGCGCGGCGAGGCGCTGGCGCTGGTCGGCGAGTCCGGCTCCGGCAAGTCCACGCTGGCGCTGGCGCTGGCCGGGCTGCGCCCCGCCAGCGGCAAGATCACCTTCGGCGGCAGGCTGCTGCCCGCCCGCCGGTCCCGGGCGGACCAGCGCCGCATCCAGCTGGTCTTCCAGGACCCCTACTCCTCGCTGAACCCCCGGCTGACCGTCGGCGGGATGCTGCGCGAGCTGGTGCGGGTGCACCAGGTGGTGCCCCGCGACCAGGCCGAGGGTTACTGCCGGGACCTGGTCACCCAGGTCGGCCTGGACCCGGGGGCGCTGCACGCCTATCCGCGCCAGTTCTCCGGCGGCCAGCGGCAGCGGGTCGCGGTCGCCCGCGCGCTGGCGCTGCGGCCCGACCTGCTCATCGCCGACGAGCCGGTGTCGGCGCTGGACGTGAGCGTGCAGGCGACGATCCTGAACCTGCTGCAGGAGCTGCGCGCCGAGCTCGGGCTGACCCTGCTGCTGATCTCCCACAACCTGGCCGTGGTGCGCCACCTGTGCGACCGGGTCGCGGTCATGTACCTGGGCCGCATCGTCGAGGTGGCGCCCACCGAGCAGCTGTTCACCGCGCCCCGGCACCCCTACACGCGGGCGCTGCTGGCGGCCATCCCGCGGCTGACCTCGTCCCTGGACGACGCGGAGCCGCCGGCCATCGCCGGCGACCCGCCGAGCCCGCTGCGCATCCCGGCCGGCTGCCGCTTCCGCACCCGCTGCCCCATCGCCCAGCCGCGCTGCGAGCACGACGACCCCGTCCTGGCCGGCTCCGCGGCGGACCCCGGCCACCAGGCCGCCTGTCACTTCGCCTTCGGGCTGGTGCCGGATAATCCCGTGCCAGCTGATTCGGCGCCGGACGCTCAGGTCACGAGCGTGGCGGGTGAGGGCGGGAGCGGGAGGCAGTGATGAAGGTCTTCCTGTCCAGCGACATGGAGGGCACCGCCGGGGTGGTGGACTGGGCCCAGTGCGTGGGCGACGGCCCGGAGGCGGTGGCCGGCCGGCGGCTGCTGCTGGCCGAGGTGAACGCGGCCATCGAGGGGGCGGTGGCGGGCGGCGCCACCGAGATCGTGGTCAACGACTCCCACTCCACCATGCGCAACCTGCCGGCCGGGGCCCTGGCGGGCCAGGCGTCCTACATCTCCGGCAGCCACAAGCCGCTCTACATGATGCAGGGCCTGGACGAGACCTTCGGCGCCGTCCTGTTCGTGTCCTACCACGGCTCGGTCGGCGCCCCCGCCGGGCTGTCGCACACCTACAACCCGCGGGCGGTGGTCGAGGCCCGGCTGGGCGGCGTGGTGACCGGCGAAGCGGGCATCAACGCGCTGGTCGCCGCGCACTACCGGGTGCCGGTGGTGCTGGTGACCGGTGACCGCTGCGCCTGCGAGGAGGCTGCCGCCGTCATCCCCGGGATCCGCCAGGCGCCGGTCAAGGAGCACGTCAGCCGGGTGGCCGCGCACAGCATCCACCCGGATCGGGCCTGCGCGCTGATCCGGGACGCGGCGGAGAAGGCCGTCGCCGGGGCGGCCGCCGCGCAGCCGCCGCCGCTGGCCGCGGCCCCGCTGGAGCTCTCGGTGCGGACCACCGATATCGCCGAGGCCGCCAGCTGGGTGCGGGGCGTGCGCCAGACCGGCCCGCGGGAGCTGCTCATCGAGGGCGAGAGTCCGCTGGCGGTCTACCGATCCTTCTGCGCGGCCATCCTGCTCACCCGCACGGTTGCGGAGGTGGTTTGACCAGGCGGCGCGCGCCCCGGCTGGTCGACATCGCCGAGGCCGTGGGCGTGCACGTGTCCACCGTGTCGCGGGTGCTCAACGGCGACCCCGCCCAGTCCATCCGGCCCGAGATCTACGAGCGCATCCTGGCCACCGCCCGGCAGCAGGGCTACCGGCCCAACGCGGTGGCCCGGGCGCTCAAGCAGCGGCACACCGGGGCGCTGGCGTTCGTGCTGCCGCTGCTGCGCAACCCGATCTGGGTGCGGCTGCAGCGCGGCACGCTGCAGCGCGCGGCGGACCGCGGCTACGCGGTCATGATCATGGAGGAGCCGGGCGACGATGCCACCCCGCCAGCCCACTACCGCTACCTGGTGGAGGAGAGCCGGGCCGACGGCCTGCTACTGGCCACGGCGCTGCGCACCCCGGCACACGCCGCCGGGGTGCCCGCGGTGCCGCACGTCTACGTGAACCGCCGCGGGCCGCACCGGGGCAACGACGTGGTGATGGACGAGCCCGGCGCGGTGCGGCTGTTCCTGGACCACGTGGCCGGGCTCGGCCACCGGCGGGTCGCGATGGTGGACGGGCCGGCCGCGGTGGACACGGTGCACCGGCGGTCGGCCGCGGCCCGGCGGATCTGCGCTGCCCGGGGGCTGCGGCTGACGGTCCGGCACGCCCCGCCCACCGAGGAGGGCGGCTGGCGGGCCGTGACCGGGCTGCTGCGGCAGCCGGACCCGCCCACCGCCTGCGGGGTGGGCAGCCTCAACCAGCTGTTCGGGGTGCTGGCGGCGCTGCGGCAGGCGGGCGTGGCGGTGCCGGGCCAGATGTCGGTGGTGAGCTTCGACGAAGACGAGTGCCTGGCCTTCCTGGACGTCCCGGTGACCAGTGTCGCCATGCCGCTGGCGGAGCTGGGCGGGGCGGCCGTGGACGCGCTGATCGCCCGGATCGAAGGCGAGACAGCCGGTGACGTGCTGGTCCGCTCGCCCATGCAGCTTGTCCTGCGGCGGTCCGTGTCGCAGGCCCCATAGTGGTAAGGAGGACGTCAATGGCGACGCACTTCCTCGACCCGGCCCCCGGGACAACGGCGGACGTGTTCTGCCGCGACCACCCCCCGGTGCTGACCGTCGAGCCTGGCGACACGGTGGTGGCGGGATCGCTGGACGCGTCGGGTCACCTGGCGCGGCAGACGGTGCCCGGGGAGGAGCAGCCCCGGATGTTCCCGGCCGCCCGCGGCCACTGCCTGACCGGGCCGATCGAGGTGCGCGGCGCCCGGCCCGGCGACATGCTGGCGATCCGGTTCGTGTCGCTGCGGCCCGGGGAGTGGGGCTGGACGGCGGCCGGGGCCCGGGACACCCCGGTGACCAGGCGGCTCGGCCTGGCCGAGGCCCCCACCTCGTGGCTGCTGTGGGAGCTGGACGCCGACGCCGGGACCGGCGTGGCGAACGGCTGCTTCACCCGCGAACTGGCGCCGTTCCTCGGCGTGACCGGCATGCCCCCGCCGGAACCCGGCGAGCACTCGACCGTGCCGCCGCGCGCGCTGGGCGGGGGCAACATCGACTGCAAGGAACTGGTGGCCGGGTCCACCCTGTTCCTGCCGGTGACCGTGCCGGGTGCGCTGCTGTACCTCGGGGACGGCCACGCCGCCCAGGGGGACGGCGAGGTGGGCGGCACCGCCATCGAGTGCCCGATGACCACCGAGGTGGTCATCGGCCTCGCCACCGGCCGGCCGCTGGCGTCGATCCACGCCGAGACCCCGGCCGGCCGGATCACCTTCGGCTTCTCAGCCGACCTCAACGACGCCATGGGGGACGCGCTGGAGGCGCTGGTGACCTGGCTGCAGGTGCTCTACGGCCTGGGCAAGGCGACGGCGCTGGCGCTGGCGAGCACCTGCGCCGACCTGCGGATCACCCAGGTCGCCAATCAGACCTGGGGGGTGCACGCCGTGCTGCCGGCCGGCGTGCCCGGCCGGCGCGGCTGACGGTGACGGGTCAGAGCTTGGTCAGCTTGGCGCACGGCATGGCGACGCGCTGCCGGTGCGAGCCGAAGTCGACGTGCAGCGCGACCCCATCCTCGATCCGGCTGACCGTGCCGAGGCCGTGCTTGTCGTGGGTGACCAGGTCGCCCTCGGCGTAACCGTCCGTGGGCGGGGCGCTGGCTTCGGGGAGGCTGAAGGGGCTGGCGGCGAGATGGCGCCGGGACATGGCGCGGGATGCGTTCATCAGTACCAGTATGAGGCCTTCGGTGGACCTGACGTGCCAGTTTGCGCTCAGCCGGAGCTGGTCATCTGCGCGGTGTCGTAGTTCGCCGGCAGGATGCCGAACTGGAGCATCAGATTGGCCACCCGCTGGATGGAGATGGGGTCCAGCTTCAGCGGGTAGCTGGGGGCGGCCACGATCGGCGCGGTCTCGGCGGGCACGAACGCGTACTTGGTCACGGCCTGCTGCACAGCGGCGACGTTGGTGTTGGCGATCTCCTGGCCCTGCAGGATGGCGGCCTTGAACGCCGCTGCGGTCCGCGGGTACTTCTTGACCCAGGCCGCGGTGGCCACGTACCCGCCGATCGGCAGGTTCTGCGTGGTGCCGGCGTCGGCGTCGGCCAGCGGCTGCGCGCCGGTCTTCTCCTCCGCCTCGGTGACGAACGGCTCGGGCATCCAGGCGGCGGCCACCTGGCCGGTCTGGAGTGCCTTCGCCATGTCGGGGAAGTTCATGATGGAGAACTTGACGTTCTGGTTGCTCGGCAGGATCGCGTCGTTGTTGAAGATCGAGTCGACCAGCAGCGTGCCGATGTTCCTCGGGGCGTTGATCGCGATCGGCAGGCCCTTGAGCTGCCCGACCGTGGCGATGTGGGAGTGCGCCGAGACCATGAGCATCTGGATGTTCGGCCCCATGACCGACCCGGCGGCCAGGATCTTCAGCTTGGCGCCCTTGGAGGCGGCGAGGATGTAGGAGACGTAGTTGCCGGCGGAGATGTCCACGCCCTTGCCCGCGATCTGCTGGGCGAGCACGTCGGCAGAACTGATGATCGGCTTGATCGTTACGTGCAGGCCGTACCTGGCGAAGATGCCCTTCTGCTGCGCGATGTACAGGCCTGCTTCGTCAAGGGTGGGTACCGCGTAGACGGTGATGTCGGCCTTCTCCGGCGGCCCGGCCGGCGTCGCGGCGGACGAAGAGCCGCCGGAGGCGCTGCAGCCGGCGCCCAGCATGGCCGCCGACGCCACCATTGCAGTCAGCAGCCTGCGATAACGCGGACGTACCACGGCAAACCTCGCTACCTGAGTCTCTCGGGGGCGTGCGCCCCGCCGCCCGGCCCGGCCAGGCGGCCGCCCGGCCTGGACAGGCCGCGCGTGCTTGACAGTATCGCCTGAAGCGTCCGTTTGGAGGGCAGGTATCCGGGTTTAGGCCGGCCTCAGCGCCGGCAGCGTGAGCACCGCCGTCGTGCCCTCGCCCTCGCGGGAGGCCAGCTCGGGGGCACCGCCGTGGTTCGCGGCGGCCGCCGCCCAGTCGGGTGATCACACTTGGTAATGATCCGAATATAAATCGTGGCCAATGGCCGGGTGCCGCCGGGTCAGCCGTCCGCGAGCGCGGCGAGCACCTGCTCGCCGTAGCGGGACAGCTTGTTCTCGCCGATGCCGCTGACCTTCCCGAGCTCCGCCAGGGAGGAGGGGGCGGTGGTGGCGATCTCCCGCAGGGTGGCGTCATGGAAGATCACGTAGGCGGGGACGCCCTGCTCCTTCGCGGCCGCGGCCCGCCAGGCGCGCAGCCGCTCGAACACCGCGGCGGCGCCCTCGGGCAGCACGGCCGGCTCGGCCCGGCGGGCCCTGGCCGGGCGGGCGGCCCGCTCGGGTTCCCGCCGCAGCATGACCTGCCGCTGGCCGCGGAGCACCTCGCCGCTGCCCGCGGTGAGCACCAGCGTGCCGTAGTCGCCTTCGACCGCCAGCAGGCCCTGGGCCAGCAGTTGGCGCACCACCCCGCGCCATTCCGCTTCCCGCAGGTCGGCGCCGATCCCGAACACGGTCAGCGAGTCGTGCCGGTGCTGGCCGACCCGGGCTGTCTGCCGGCCCAGCAGGATGTCGGTGATGTGCCCGGCGCCGAACTTCTGGCCGCGTTCGCGCTGCAGCCGCCACACGGCCGACAGCAGCTTCTGCGCCGGGACGGTGCCGTCCCACGACTGCGGCGGCGTCAGGCAGGTGTCGCAGTTCCCGCAGGCCGCGGCCTGCTCGCCGAAGTACGCCAGCAGCTGCCCCCGGCGGCATTCCACCGTCTCGCACAGCGCCAGCATGGCGTCGAGGTGGGCGCTCTGGCGCCGCCGGTGGGCGTCGTCGCCCTCGGAGGCGTCGATCAGCTTCCGCTGCTGCACCACGTCCTGCAGGCCGTAGGCCAGCCAGGCGGTCGACGGGAGGCCGTCCCGGCCGGCCCGGCCGGTCTCCTGGTAGTAGCCCTCGACCGACTTGGGCAGGTCGAGGTGGGCGACGAAGCGCACGTCCGGCTTGTCGATGCCCATGCCGAACGCGATGGTCGCGACCATCACCAGGCCGTCCTCGCGCAGGAAGCGGGCCTGGTTGGCCCGGCGGGTGCCGTTGTCAAGACCGGCGTGGTAGGGCAGCGCCGCGATCCCGCTGCCCGCCAGGAACTCGGCGGTCTGCTCGACCGAGGCCCGGGACAGGCAGTAGACGATCCCGGCGTCGCCCGCGTGCTCGCCGCGCAGCAGCTCCAGCAGCTGGCGCCGCGGCTCGTTCTTGGGCACCACCCGGTAGGTGATGTTGGGGCGGTCGAAGCTCGCCACGAAGTGGCGGGCCTGCTCCAGGCCCAGCCGGGTGGCGATCTCGGCCCGGGTGGCCCGGGTGGCGGTCGCGGTCAGCGCGACCAGCGGCACCTCCGGCCACCGCTTCCGCAGCGTGGACAGGGTGAGGTAGTCCGGGCGGAAGTCGTGGCCCCACTGGGAGACGCAGTGCGCCTCGTCGATCGCGAACAGCGAGATGCTGCCCGCGCCGAGCAGCCGCAGGGTCTGCTCGGCCCGCAGCCGCTCCGGCGCCAGGTACAGCAGGTCCAGCTCACCCGCCACGAACGCGGACTCGACCCGGTCCCGCTCGCCCGGGTCCTGGCTGGAGTTGAGGAACCCGGCCCGCACGCCCAACCCCTGCAGCGCGTCCACCTGGTCCTGCATGAGCGCGATCAGCGGGGACACGACCACGCCGGTCCCCGGCCGCACCAGCGCCGGGATCTGGTAGCACAGCGACTTGCCGCCGCCGGTGGGCATCAGCACCAGCGCGTCGTGGCCGGCCACCACGTGGTCGATGATCTCCTGCTGGCCGGGCCGGAACGAGCCGTAGCCGAAGACCCGCCGCAGCGCTTCCGCTGCCGCGCCCGCCACGGGTCCGGTGCCTGCCAACGCCACCCGGCAACTCTAGCCGGGGCCGCCGTCATCCGGTCGGCCTCCGCAGCGGCCGCCCGCCGCCCCGGCGGCCGCCCGCCCGTTTACTGCCAGGCAACATCTTTTTACGGAACGAAAATAATGACGGGCTAGCCTGTCTGCTCCGCTGTCACCGGCGACGGCTGGGCAATAGCGAGGCCGCCACACGTCATCCGTCAGTGCCGTACTTTCCCCGCAGCTGTCAGGCAGACCGCGGGCTGAACGAAGGTCACCCCCTCATATGACCGTCTGGGAATGGTTCGAGCAGCGCTCTTTTCAGCACAGTGACTTTTCCGCCCTGGCCGGCCCCGGTCCCCGCGGGCTGACCGCCAGCCTGATCCTGCCGGCCCGCAACGTCGCCGGCACCATCGGGCCGATCCTGGACACCGTCCGGCGGCTGAACGACCGCAGCGGCCTGCTGCGGGAGGTCATCGTTGTGGACGCGGACTCGCCGGACGGCACCGCCGCGGTCGCGCGGGCCCACGGCGCCGAGGTGTATTCCGAGAACGAACTGCTGCCCGGCTACGGCCCGGCGCAGGGCAAGGGCGACGCGATGTGGCGCAGCCTGTCGGTGGCCACCGGTGACATCGTGATGTTCGCCGACGCCGACACGAGTGATTTCGGAGAGCATTTCGTCTACGGCACGCTCGGGCCACTGCTGGCGGATCCCGGAATCCGTTTCAGCAAGGCCGCCTACCGCCGCCCTTTCACCGCCGGCGGCGAATCGGTCGCGGACGGCGGGGGCCGGGTCACCGAGCTGATGGCCAAACCGCTGCTGAACTTCTTCTATCCGGAGCTCACCGGATTCGTGCAGCCGCTCGCCGGGGAGTTCGCGGCCAGCCGGGAACTGCTGTGCTCGGTGCCGTTCCTCACCGGCTACGGGGTGGAGCTGGGGATCCTGATCGACGTGCTCGCCGCGGCGGGCCTGCCCGCGCTGGCCCAGGTGGACCTGGGCACGCGGCAGAACCGCCATCAGCCGCTGCTGGACCTGGCCCGGATGAGCTCGACCGTGCTGCGCGCCCTGGCCCGCCGGGCCGGCCTGCCGGAACGGGAGCTGCTGGCGCCGGGGGCGCCGGGCGTGTGGGCGCTGCGGCGGCCCGAGATCTACCTGCACGCGGTGGCCACCGCCGGGGGGCTGCGGCTGGACGAGCATCTCAACGCGCTGCTGGAGCGCCCGCCCATGGCCGGGGTGTTCGGCGCCGCGGCGCCGGTGGGGGCTTCCGCGCCGGTCCCCCGATGACGCCGCTCCCGGCGGAAGTGGCCGCTGACCTGCGCCGGCCCGTTCCCCCGGCGGCTAAGCCGGCCCGGGCGGGCGAAGATAAGGCACATGCCCGATGCCCGGCGGCGGGTCTTACGGCGAGTCTCGGAGTGCAGGGCCGCACAGGGGCGGTCCCGCGCCGAGGAGGATCCGATGCAGTACATGTCGCCGGAGAACGCCGCCGAGCGGCGCCGGGAGCTGCAGCGCCGGGCGGAGGCAGCCCGGCTGGCCCGCCAGGTCCGCCGGTCCCGGCCGCGCGCGAGGGCGGCAGGCGGCGGCCGGCCCAGCGGTGACCTGCTGGCGCGCGGCGGGCTGAGCTGGGGCTGGTGGCGGCTGGGCCGCCGGGTGGCGGGGGCGCTGGCCGAGGGCGCCCGGGTGCAGCGGCGGGTCGCCGTGCTGAGCGCCAGCCAGGACCGGAGCCTGCCGCACCCGCATCAGCCGCCCGAGACCTACCAGGAGTTCCTGGCCCGGACCGCGGGCCCGCTGCTGCGCGAGCCGTCGGCCGTCACCCGCTCCCGCGGCCGCCCGGTCGGCTGACCGGCCGGGCCGGCCGCGCGGCGGGCGCGCTCACCGGGCGTGCTCAGCCGGGTGCGGTCAGGGCGAGCGAACGCAGGGCCGCCGCGGTGGGCTCGTCGGCCGGGTAGAAGGACTCGATCGCGAGCTCCTCGACGGTCACGTCCATCGGCGTGCCGACGACCGCGGTGATGCTGAAGAACGACAGTTCCCGGCCGCCGTAGGCGTAGCGCAGCGGCACCACGACGTCGGTGGCGGGCGGCGGCTCGCTCTCGCCGCCCGGGTAGCCCCGCAGCTCGCTGTGCAGCGCGGCCAGCGCCGGGTCGCCGGTGGCCGCGGCCTGCCGGCGCAGCCTGCCGAGCACGTGCGCGCGCCACTCGGCGAGGTTGACGATCCGGCTGGCCATCCCCTCGGGATGCAGGCTGAGGCGCAGGACGTTGACGGGCGGCTCGAGCAGCCAGGCCGCGGCGCCAGCGGTCAGCACGCCGATGCTCGCGTTGGCGTCGGCCAGCTCCCACCACCGGTTCACCACCACCGCGGGATACGGCTCGTGCCCGGCCAGCACCTGCCGCAGCGCACGGCGGACGGCGGCGAGCTCCGGCTCGTCCAGCCCGTGCGCCGGATAGGCGGGCGCGTAGCCGCCGGCCAGCAGCAGCGTGTTGCGCTCGCGCAGCGGCACCTCCAGGTGCTCGGTCAGGCGCAGGATCATGTCGCTGGTCGGCCGGGACCGCCCGGTCTCCACGAAACTCAGGTGACGGGCGGAGATGTCGGCCTGGATGGCCAGGTCCAGCTGGCTCAGCCGGCGGCGCTGGCGCCACTCGCGCAGCAGCTCCCCGACGGGCCGGGCGGGCGGCCGGGCGGTCGTCACGGTCACGACGGCGAGCGTACCCAGCGCCCCGCAGCAGGGCGATTACCTGCCAGGTAATGGGGCCTCCCCTTACCTCACGCGTAATCGACAGGCCCCGGCCCGCCGCGCAGGATCGGCCGTGTCAGCACCCAGCCGGAATCCGGAAAGGACCACCCATGCAGGACATCATCGAGCGGTACCTGGCCGCCTGGAACGAGACCGACCCGCACGCCCGCCGCACCCTCATCGACGAGCTGTGGGCAGAGGACGCCAGCTACACCGACCCGCTGGGGCAGGCGCACGGCCGGGCGGAGATCGACGCCCTGATCGCCGCGGCACAGGCGCAGTTCCCGGGCCTGCGGTTCAGCCTGGCCGGGCCGGTGGACGCGCACCACCAGCAGGCCAGGTTCAGCTGGGGGCTCGGCCAGCCGGGCGCCGAGCCAATGGTCGTGGGCTTCGACGTCGCGGTCACCGACGGCCAGGGCCGCCTGGCCACCGTGCTCGGCTTCCTCGACAAAGTGCCCGCCTGACAACGGGTGCCCGCCCGTCAACGGGTGCCCGCCTGGCGGCGCGGTTGCGGGCCACCCCGCCGCAGCTGGCCCGGGCCGGCTTGACGGTGAGCGGCCCGGCCAGCCACGGCCGGCCGCCGCGGGCGGGCCATCCGGGCCGCCGCCGCGTCCGCGGCCACCCGCCGTGGTCACGCCCGGCGCCGGCTACCGGGCCTGGCCTCCGGCTCCGGGCCTGGCCTCCGGCTCCCGGGCCTGGCCTCCCGGTCGCCCCCGCGCTGCCGGCCGGCCAGGGCCTGGCCACCCGGCTGTGGTCACGCCCGGCGCTGGCCGGCCTGGGGTCACCCGGCGGCGGCAATCGGAGTGCCGATCACCGGGGCTTTGAGCGGCGAATTCCAGCGCGCGGGCCGGATCGGCGAACCTGGGGCATAACCGCCTTTCACAGCGTAAATCTGAACTGAGATTCGCAACAGGACGGCAGCAATGGCGCTGCCCCTATCGCGATCGGCGCCCTGGCAATCCCGGTCCGCGGCGCTGCCCGGTGAGCCCACCGCGGGCACAGCCGGACCCGGGCTGGCCAGGCGCCGCCGCCCAGCCGCACTAGCCCAGGCGCGGAGACGGGCCGGGCGCGGCGCGGGCGCGCCGATGCCCCCGGCCCGGGCGGGGGTCGCCGTAGCCAGTGGCGTGCGGGGACCAGCCCGCGTGGCCAGGCGCGGGCTCCGGCATGCGGCTTACCGGGGTAGGGCAGGGTTCACCTCAATCGCACGCAGTTTGCGCGGAAAGCCCGTCAAAGCCCAGATCATTTGCGGGCGGGCGATTCGCGTGGTGTGCCTGAGCCCGTGCAGCAGCATCAGCCAGCCCACGGCGAGCCGGGCGGCCAGCAGCGCCGCCTCCCCGCCGCGGGACGCCTGCCCCGCGATGCGCCGGTAACCCGCGATGATCATCGGACCTCCCTGCCGGTGCTGCAGGTTGACCACGGATAGTAATACTCGACTACAGAACGTACTCGCAGGTCGGCCGCAGGTCCCCGGCTTCGGGCAGCTGCCGGAAATAAATAGTGCTGATTGAGTGACAGATTGTGACGCTCCTGGCGCTCTACTGGACGGGCAGCCCACTCCGGCGGGCAGGCGCGCACCAGCGGCCACCGGGACGGCTGCCCGGGGGGAGGACATCCGTGACTGAACAGTGCCCGGGCGGCCGGTTCACGCACACCGAGGCGGCTGCGAGCCGCATGCGGGCCATCGCCGCCGGCCTGGCGGCTTCCGGGCTGAGCACCCAGATCCATGACTCGCGGGCCGGGCTGGACGTGACCGCGCTCGCCCAGCCGCCCGGGCTGCGGCCCGCCGAGATCGTCATCGACGAGGAGGGCTACTCCGAGCTGCACTACTGGAACCCGCCGGGCGCGGCGCCCGAGCAGGTCGCCGCGACCGCGCTGCGGGCGCTGCGCGCGGTGCTGCCCGGGCTGCCCTGCGGGGGCGGTGCGCCGGGCGGCTGAGCCTACGGCCTGCTGGCCGCGCCCACCCCGGGCAGCCGGAGCTCGCCGGGCGCGCCGCCGGGCACAGCCGGGCTGCGTGGCGCCACCGGCGCGACGCGCTGGTACGGCGCACCGAGCGGTGGCCGCGGGTCGGCCTCCCCCCGGTTGGGCCACAGCGCCATCGCCCGCTCGGCCTGAGCGGTGATGGTGAGCGCCGGGTTGACCCCCGGGTTGGCCGACAGGGCCGCGCCGTCGGCCACGTGCAGCCCCGGGCACCCGTACACCCGCTGATAGCCGTCGATGACGCCGGCCGCGGCCGAGTCCCCGATCGCGCAGCCGCCGATGAAGTGGGCGGTGGTCGGGATGTTGAACAGGTCCAGCCAGGTGCCGCCCGCGAACCCCCCGAGCTCCTCGGCCAGCATCCGGGCGGCCCGGTGCGCCTCGGGGATCCAGGCCGGGTTCGGCTCCCCGTGCCCGCGCTCGGCGCGGATGCCCCCGCCCAGCGGGCCGCGGCGGGGCCGCACGGTGATCGAGTTGTCCCGGCTCTGCATGACCAGCGCGATGATGGTCCGCTGCGACCAGTGCCGCAGGTTGGGCAGCAGCGCCAGCTTCCAGGGGTGGCTGGCCAGGTGGCCGAGGAACTTCGCCCAGCGCGGCGTGCGGCCGCCGCCGTCGGTCAGCAGCGAGCGCAGCGCCCCCATGGCGTTGGACCCGGGCCCGTACCGGGTCGGCTCGATGTGCGTGTGCTCGTCCGGGTGATACGACGAGGTGATCGCCACCCCGCGGGAGTGGTCCGGGCCGGGCAGCCGGGGCCGCTCCACGCCGAGGATGGCCTCGGAGTTGGTGCGGGTCGCCATGCCCAGCCGCGGGGACAGGCCCGGCAGGGCACCGGCCGCCTTCATCCGGTGCAGCAGCTGCTGGGTGCCGTAGGTGCCGGCGGCCAGCACCACCTGGTCCGCGGTGATGACCCGGCGGCGGCCGCCGGCCGGGCCGGTGCGGCGGACCGTGACGGCGTAGCCCCCGCCGGGCCGCGGCGCCAGGGCGGTCACCGTGGTCAGCGGGATGATGCGGGCGCCAGCCCGTTCAGCGAGAAAAAGGTAGTTCTCGGTCAGCATGTTCTTGGCCCCGCGCCGGCAGCCGGTCATGCACGCGCCGCATTCGGCGCAGCCGGTCCGGCGCGGGCCCGCCCCGCCGAAGTACGGGTCCGCCGCCTCCTGGCCGCTGCCGCCGCCGAAGTACACGCCGACCGGCGTCCGGTGGAACGTGCCCGCCCGGCCGGTCCGCTCCGCGACCCGCAGCACCGCCTCGTCGGCCGGGGTCATGGTCGGGTTGGTGACCACCCCGAGCATCCGCTCCGCCTGGTCGTAGAACGGGGCCAGCTCGGCCTGCCAGTCGGTCAGCCCGCGCCACTGCGGATCGGCGTAGAACGCGGGGGCGGGCCGGTACAGGGTGTTGGCGTAGTTGAGCGAGCCGCCGCCGACCCCGGCGCCCGCCAGCACCAGCACCCGCGAGCCCGGCTGGCCGCGCAGCAGGTAGATGCGCTGGATGCCGGTCAGCCCGAGCGCGGGCGCCCACAGGTACCGGCGGATCCGCCAGGAGGTGCGGGGCAGCGCCCGGTGCCGCTGCGCCGGCGACGCCTCCGCCGGGTCGTCGAACCGGCGGCCGGCCTCCAGCACGCCGACCCGGTAGCCCTTCTCGGCCAGCCGCAGCGCGGTCACGCTGCCGCCGAAGCCGGAGCCGATGACCAGCACGTCAAAGTCAGGCCCGCCCATGTCACCCCCAGCCCTCACCTCCCAGCCTAGGCCGGCCAGGGCCCGGCTTCTACCGCCGGGTAACAAGCGGCTCCGGCGGCCTGCCCGCACCCCGCCTGTACAACCACGGCGGGCGGCTCGTACGGTGACCGCTAACGTGCGTTAGTGAGGGAGCGTGCCCGGTGCAGGTCGGCCAGCTCGAGGTGCTGCCCGTGTTCGACGGCCTCGGTCACGAGGCAGCGCGCGACGTGCTGCGCCGTCCCGGCGCGGCGGGCGACCCGTGGGCCCGCCACGCCGGGCAGCTCGGCCCCGGCGGCCAGCTCGAGTTCGCGCTCGGCGGGTTCCTGGTCCGGTCCGCCGGCCGGGTCCTGCTCGTCGACACCGGGGTCGGCACGATCGACAACGGGCAGTACCGCGGCGGCCAGTTCCTCGCCAGCCTGCGCGCGCACGGGGTGGAGCCGGCCGGGGTCACCGACGTGCTGTTCACCCACCTGCACTTCGACCATGTCGGCTGGGCGACCCAGCAGGGCACGGTGGTGTTCCCGAACGCCGTCCACCGGGTGCATGAGGCTGACTGGGCCTGGTTCGTGACCCGGCCGGAGGCCGTGCCGGGCGGGGTGCGCAAGCTGTCGCCGCTGGCCGGCCACGTGGAGACGTTCGCGGGCGAGTGCGCCATCGCCCCCGGCGTGACCGCCCGGCCGGTGCCCGGGCACACCCCCGGCTCCACCGTGTTCGAGCTCGCCAGCGGCGGGCAGCGGGCGCTGCTGCTGGGCGACGTGGTGCATTCGGTCGTGGAACTGCTCGAACCCGGCTGGGAGTTCGCGTTCGACACCGACCGGGCGGCCGCCGCCGCGGTCCGGGAGCGGATCAGCGCCGAGCTGCGGCAGACCGGCGACCCGGCGGCCGCCGCGCATTTCCCGGGACTGGCCTTCGGCCGGTTCGCCGGCGGTGAGTGGGTCTTTCTCTGACCCTGGTTCCCCGACAGGAGGCGCATGGATCTGCAGCTTGCCGGCCAGACCGTCCTGGTCACCGGCGCGGGCCAGGGACTGGGCCGGGCCATCGGCCTGGCGTTCGCGCGCGAAGGCGCCAAGGTGGCCTTCCACCACCACACCTCCGGCGCCGGGGCGGAAAAGGCCGCGGCCGAGGTGACCGGGGCCGGCGGCGCGGCCATCGCGGTCGGCGCGGACCTGCGCGACGACGCCTCGGTGGCCGCGGCGGTGGCGCGCACCGAGCAGGAACTCGGCCCGATCGGCGTGCTCGTCAACAACGCCGCCGCCACCGCGCGGCAGCGGTTCCTGGACAGCACGCCCGCGGACTGGCAGCAGCAGATCGACGTGACCGTGACCGGGATGCTGCGGATCACCCACGCGGTGGCCAGGCGGATGGCGGAGCATGGCGGCGGCGCCATCGTGAACCTGCTCGGCGACTCCGGCCGGGTCGGCGAGTCCGGCATCCTGGTGACCGCCACCGCCCGCTCGTCCACCGTGGGCCTGACCAAGTCACTGGCCAAGGAGCTGGCGCGGCACCAGATCCGCGCCAACGCGGTGTCCATCGCGCTGGTGCAGACCGACAGCCTGGCCGAGCACACCGGCGGCACCGGCGACGAGCGGATGAAGAAGATCCTGGCCCAGTACCCGCTGCGGCGGCTCGGCCGCCCGGAGGACGTCGCGCCCATGGTGCTGCTGCTGGCCTCGCCGCTGTCGTCCTGGACCACCGGGCAGGTCGTTTCCGTCAACGGCGGATACGCGATGCCATGAGCGGGGCCGGCGGAAGCGGGACAAGGGGAAGCGGGGCGGTCGGGACGCCGGTCGCCCGCAAGGAGGACCGGCGGCTGCTGACCGGCCGCGGCCGGTTCGTATCGGACCTGCAGCTGCCCCGCACCAGGCACGTCGCGTTCCTGCGCAGCCCGCACGGGCACGCGCTGATCCGGGCGGTGGACACCGGCGCCGCCCGGCGGGCACCGGGGGTGCGCGGGGTGTTCACCGGCGCGGACCCGGCCATCGCCGCGGTCCGGCTGCGGGCCGCGTCGGCGCTGCCGTCCTACGTGGAGACCGGGCAGCCGGTGCTGGCCGCTGACCGGGCTCGGTTCGCCGGTGAGCCGGTGGCCGCCGTGGTCGCCGACAGCCGCTACCAGGCCGAGGACGCGCTGGAAGAGATCGGGGTGGACTACGAGCCGCTGCCCGCCACCATCTGCGCGTGGGCCGCGCCCGCCGCACCGCTGCACGCCGCGGCGCCGGACAACGTGCTGCTCACCCGCACCTTCACCGCCGGCGACACCGCGGCCGCACTGGCCGCCGCCGACCTGGTGATCGAGCGCGAGCTGATCACCAACCGGCACGGCGGGAACCCGCTGGAGTGCCGGGCGGGGGTGGCGCTGTGGGAGCCGGCCGACGGCCGGCTCACGCTGTGGGCCGGCACCCAGATCCCGCACCTGCTGCGCAACCTGCTGGCGGAACTGCTCGGCCTGCCCGAGGGCAGCGTGCAGGTCATCGCGCCCGACGTGGGCGGCGGGTTCGGCGTCAAGTCGGTCGTGTACCCGGAGGACGTGGCGCTGTGCCTGCTGGCGCGGGCGCTGCCGGGCACGCCCGTCAAGTGGGTGGAGGACCGGGCCGAGCACCTGCTCGCCGCCAGCCACGCCCGCGAGCACCGGTACCTGCTGAAGGCGGGCTTCAGCGAGCGGGGCGACCTGCTCGCGCTGGAGGCGGACATCACCTGCAACACCGGCGCGTACTCGGTGTACCCGTGGACCGCCGGGATCGAGCCGCTGATGGCCGGCGGCCTGCTCACCGGCCCCTACCGGCTGGACAGCTATTCGTGCACCGTGCGCGGCGTGGCCACCAACACCGCGCCCGCCGGCCCCTACCGCGGCGTGGCCCGGCCGGCCACCGTGTTCGCCATGGAGGCGGTGCTGGACGCCGCGGCCCGCGCGCTCGGGCTGACCGGCGCCGCCATCCGCCGCCGCAACCTGATCCGGCCGGCCGACATCCCCTACCGGATGCCGTCCCGGCTGGTGGACGACTCCGGGCATTACACCGAGTGCCTGGACGCCGCCCTGGACCTGCTGGGCTACGACAGCTTCCGGGACGAGCAGCAGCGCCGGGCCCGGGCCGGCGGGCCGCCGCTGGGCATCGGCTTCGCCTGCTACAACGAGCTGACCGGGCTGGGCCGGGCGGCCTCGGCCGGGCCGCGGATGCCGTTCCGGACCGGGCACGAGGCCTGCACCGTGCGCATCAACCCGGACGGCTCGGTCACCGTCTTCAGCGGCGTCAGCGCCCAGGGCCAGGGTCTGGAGACCACGCTGGCGCAGGTCGTCGCCGACGCGGTCGGCGTGGACTACGACCGGGTGGACGTGCGGGCCGGCGACACCAGCCAGTCGCTGTGGGGCTTCGGCGCGTTCTCCTCCCGGCAGGCCGTGATCGGCGGCGGCGCCGCGCACCGGGCCGCGGCCGAGGCGCGGGACCAGGCGCTGCGGCTGGCCGCCGGGCTGCTGGCCGCCAAGCCGGACGAGCTGACCCTGGCGGGCGGCCGGGTCTGGCTGGGGGACGAACCGCTGATCAGCCTCGCCGAGGTCGGCCGGGTCGCCTACCTGGAGTCGAACCGGCTGCCCGAGGGCATCGCGCCGGGCCTGTCCGCCACCTGTTTCTACGACCCGGTCCGCGGCGCCTTCGCGGCCGGGGCGCAGGTGGCCGCGGTGGAGATCGACCCGGGCACCGCGGAGCTGCGGGTGCTGCGCTGGGTGTGCGTCGAGGACGCGGGCCGGATCATCCACCCGCAGATCGTGCACGGGCAGATCGCCGGCGCCATCGCCCAGGGCATCGGCGGCGCCGTGTACGAGCACCTGATCTACGACGAGGCGGGCAACCTGACCACCGGCACGCTGCGGGACTACCTGCTGCCGTCCGCCGCCGACATCCCCGACCTGGTGATCGGGCACGTCACCCACCCGGCGGACAACCCGCTCGGGGTGCGCGGGGTCGGCGAGGGCGGCACCCTCGGCCCGGCCGCGGTGCTGGCCAGCGCGGTCGGCGACGCGCTCGGCGTGGACGTGACGCAGCTGCCGCTCACCCCGGCCCGGGTGTGGGAGCTGATGCCGTGATCACCCAGGACCGGGACGGGGATGTCGCCGTCATCGGGATCGACCGGCACGAACGGCGCAACGCCCTGGACGTCGGGCACTGCCTGCGGCTGCGGCACGCGGTGGACGACGCGGCCGCCAGCGGCGCCCGCGCCATCGTGGTGACCGGGGCGGGCAGCAGCTTCTGCGCGGGAGCGGACCTGACCGCCGTGTACGGGCCGGAGTTCCGGGACGCCCTGTACTCGATGCTGGGGACGGTGGCCAGCGTGCCGGTGCCCGTGATCGCCGCGGTGAACGGCCCCGCCATCGGCGCGGGCACCCAGCTGGCGATCGCCTGCGACCTGCGGGTCGCCGCGCCGTCCGCCGCGTTCGCGGTCCCGACCGCCCGCAACGGCCTGGCGGTGGACCCGTGGACGATCCGGCGGCTGGGCCTGCTGGCGGGCGGTGCCACCGCCCGGGCGCTGCTGATCGGCTGCGAGACCCTGACCGCGGAAACGGCCTGCCAGCGCGGGCTGGCCGACCGGGCCGGCGGCCTGGCGGACGCGCTGGCCTGGGCGAAGGAGCTGGCGGGCCTGGCCCCGCTCACCCTCGGCTACACCAAGCGGGCCCTCGCGGTGCTGTTCGAGGACGCGGGCGGCGCGGGCAGTGTGGACGGCACAGGCAGTGGGGACGGCACAGACGAGCTGGACCGGGCGTTCGAAGCCGTCTGGGCCAGCGAGGACCTGGCCGAAGGCCAGCGGGCCCGGGCAGAGCGGCGGCCGCCCCGGTTCCGGGGGAGGTAGGCGTGAAGGCGGCACCGTTCGGCTATGTGCGGGCCGGCAGCGTGGGTGAGGCGGTCGCCGCGCTGGCCGGAGCCGGGGAGGACGGCAAGCTGATCGCTGGCGGCCAGAGCCTCACCCCGCTGCTGGTGCTGCGGCTGGCCCGGCCCAGCCTGCTGATCGACATCAACCCGATCCCGGGCCTGGCCGAGGTGACCGCGATCCCGGGCGGCCTGCGGTTCGGCGCGCTCACCCGGCACCGGGACCTGGCCGCCCAGCAGCAGCACCCGCTGCTCGCCGAGGCGGCCCGCTGGATCGGGCACACCGCCATCCGGACCCGGGGCACGCTGGGCGGCAGCCTCGCCCACGCCGACCCGGCCGCGGAACTGCCGGTGGTGGCGCTGGCCACCGGGGCGGTGGTGACCGCGGCCGGGCAGGCCGGCCGCCGGGAGATTCCGGCCAGCCAGCTGTTCACCGGGATGCTGGAGACCTCGCTGGGCAGCGACGAGATCATCGAGACGGCGGACTTCCCCGTCCCGCAGCGGTGGGGGTTCGCGGAGTTCGCCCGCCGTCACGGCGACTTCGGCCTGGTCACCGTCGTCGCCGCGGAGACGGGCGGGCAGCTGCGGCTGGCGGCAGGCGGGGTCGCGGGCAGGCCGGTGCGGCTGCTGGCCGCGGAGGCCGCGGTGGCGGAGGCGGGGGTCGGGGACGCCGGGGTGGGGGAGGCAGGCGTGCTGGTGGGCGGGCCGCTGGATGCCGCCCGGGTCGGGCGGGCCGCCGAGGCGGCCGCCGGTGAGATCGACCCGCCCGCCGATGTGCACGCCACCGCCGGCTACCGCCGCGCCCTCACCCGGGTCCTGGTGACCCGGGCTCTCAGCCAGCTCGCTGGCCTGCCAGCCGGGCCCACCGGCCCCGGCTGACCCCGCGCCCGCCCCCCGCGTCAGCGCGGCCCCCGGAACCCCGGCTGGAAGGAGCCCGTCATGCGGGTCAGCTTCAGCGTCAACGGCCAGCTCGAGCAGCTCGACGTGGAGCCGCGCCGCACCCTGGCCGACGCCCTGCGCGAGGACCTCGGGCTCACCGGCACCCACCTGGGCTGTGAGCACGGCGTCTGCGGCGCCTGCACGATCCTGGTGGACGGCGAGCCGGTGCGGGCCTGCCTCATGTTCGCGGTCCAGGCGGACGGCTGCTCGCTGACCACCGTGGAAGGGCTGGCAGACCCCGGCGGGGAGCTGCACCCGCTGCAGGCGGCGTTCTCCGCCTGCCACGCGCTGCAGTGCGGGTTCTGCACCCCGGGCATCCTCATGTCCGCCCTGCACCTGCTGGCGGTGAACCCGGCCCCGTCGCGGGATCAGATCCGGGCGGAGCTGGCGGGCAACATCTGCCGGTGCACGGGCTACGGCACCATCGTCGACGCGGTGCAGCGCGCGGCGCAGGACCTGAACCAGGCAGCGGAGGCGTGATCCCCGCGGCTCGGGCTCCGGCTTGCGGCTCAGGTGCCGCTGGCGGCCGCGCCCGCTGACGGGGTGCCCGCTGACGGGGCACCCGCGGTCAGCTCGAACAGGCGCCGCCGCTGGGTCTTGCCCGAACCGGTACGCGGGATCGCGCCGATGAACTCGAACCTGGCCGGCCCTTTCCACTCCGCCAGCTGCTCGCGGACGAACGCGCGCACGGCGGGCTCGTCGAAGGAACCCGGTTCAGCCAGCACCACGAACGCGACCGGGACCTCGCCCAGGGACGGGTGCGGCTCGCCTGCGACCGCGGCGTCCAGGATCGCCGGGTGCCGCACCAGCACCTGCTCGACCTCGGCCGGGTAGATGTTCTCCCCGCCGCGGATGATGAGCTCCTTGATCCGGCCGGTGACGGTCAGGTAGCCGCACTCGTCGGACCTGGCCAGGTCGCCGCTGTGGTACCAGCCGCCGCGCAGCGCCTGCGCGGTCGCCTCGGGCTGCCCGTGATACCCGAGCATGACCTGAGGCCCGCGCACGATCAGTTCTCCTTCGCCGCCCTGCGGGACATCCTCGCCGGTGGCCGGGTCCACCAGCCGGACCGCGCAGCCCGGGACCGGGATGCCGCATGAGCCGGGCGGCCTGCTGCCGCCGAGCCAGTTCATGGTGACCATGGTCGACGTCTCGGTGATGCCGTACCCGTCCAGCAGCGGCACCCCGGCTGCCTGCTCGAACCGCTGGCAAAGGCCGGCGCCCAGGATCGCGCCCGCGCTGACGCAGACCCGCAGCGAAGGAGCGCCGAGCGGCTCGCCGCCGAGCGCCTGGACCAGGTAGTCGAACATGGTGGGCACGCCGGGCAGCACGGTGCCCGGCCCGTTGCGGACCTCCGCGATGACCCGGGCGGGGGAGAACCGGGGCAGCAGCCGCTGGGTGCAGCCCACCGCCACCGGGGCCAGCACGGTGAGGTCCAGCGCGTACGAGTGGAACAGCGGCAGCGCCGACACGATGACGTCGCTGGCGGTGAGCCTGAGCGCGGGCGCCCAGCAGGCCGCCACCACCCACAGGCAGGAGTGCTGGCTCAGCAGCACGCCCTTGGGGCGGCCGGTGGTGCCGGAGGTGTACAGCATGAACGCGGGCGCGTGCAGCGGCAGCGAGTCCGGCGGCGGGCCCGGCGGCGGGCTGGCGGCCAGGTCCTCGTACGCCAGCAGGTCCCCGGCGCCCGCCGGGCGCGGGCCGGCCGCCTGGCCCGCTGGCTGGCCGGCCACGATCAGCCGGACGTCCCGGCTGCCCGGCAGCAGGCCCGTGACCCGGCCGAGCAGCCGGTCGTCGGTGATCAGCAGGCCCGCGCCGCAGTCCCCGATCATGTAGGCGAGCTCGCCGTCACCAGCCTGGGCGTTCAGGCACACGGCGACGGCGCCCGCGCGAACGGCGGCCAGGTAGGACTCGGCGACCTCGACCCGGTTCCCCATCACGATCGCCACGCAGCCGCCGGCCGCGCCCAGGGCCGCGAGGTGCCCGGCCAGCCTGCCGGTTCGCTCGTGCAGCTCCGCCCAGCTGCGGGTGACCTCATCGTCCTGGAACGCGGGCTGGCCGCCGCGGGCGGCGGCGTGCCCGGCCAGCAGCTCCCACACCGGCCTGATCAGGTCTGTCCGCAGCATCGCGGCCCCGCTCTTGTCAGGGCTTACGGCCGACCGCCGCCCACATCGGCAGCGGGTTCGGGGCCTGCTGCTCGGCGGTGGGCCCGGGCCGCCACTGCGGCAGCTGGACCACCCCGGGCTCGACCACGTCCAGGCCGTCGAGCAACTCCGCCACCTCGGCCTGGCTGCGGAGGTAGACGTTCTGGTTCATGCGCTGGCTCAGCTCGCGGAACGTCTCCGCCATCTGGTCGCCGTACACGTCGCGTGCGAGGTGGGTCAGGGCCAGGTAGCTGCCGGGAACGAGCCTGCCCAGGAGCGTCGCGATGGTCTGCTCGGGGCGCTCCTCGGGCGCGAAGAAGTGCAGCACGCCGAAGAGCATGGTCGCGACGGGCCGGGTGAAGTCGAGGGTCCCGGCGGCCTTGTCCAGCACCGGGCCCGGGTCCCGCAGGTCGCCGAAGATGTAGGCGGTGGCGCCCTCCGGGGTGCTGCTCAGCAGCTTGTGCGAGTGGGCCAGCACGATCGGGTCGTGGTCCACGTAGACGATCCGGGCCTCCGGCGCCAGCCGCTGCGCGACCTGGTGGGTGTTGTTCTCGGTCGGGATGCCGGTCCCGATGTCCAGGAACTGCCGCACGCCCTCGCCCACCAGGTAGGCCACCACCCGGCCGAGCAGGGCGCGGTGAGCCCGCACGTCGGCACGCACGCCGTCGATGCCGCCCGGCCAGGTCTGGTACGCACGCTCGGCGGCCTGCCGGTCCACAGCGAAGTTGGCCTTGCCGCCCAGCAGGTAGTCGTAGACCCGCGCCACGTGCGCCACGCCGGTGTCGATCTCGGGCCACGGCTCCCGGTCAGGACCGGAAACTGCTGCGTTGTCCGCCACGATCTGCCTTTCCGCGAGCGCACGGGTGCCCAAAGCCTGGCCGGCCGCAGTGCCATTGATTGTGCTGATTATCCAGTCGCTGCGGAGCATAGGGCAAGGCGGTTAGGCGCGCTGGCGGGCCGGGCAAACCCGGGCTGGCAAACCTGGGGGGCAACCTGCGCGCGGATCGTCCGGGATCCGGAACCATTCACGGCGGCCCGGCACGGCGGCGGCGTGACGGGGCGGCAGGCGGCCCACGGCGGGGCGGCGGGGCCGGGCAGTCTCGCCGCGCCGTGCCCGGTCCGGGGGCCGGCCAGGATTCCCCGGCCGGCCAGGCAACCGCAGCCGGGGTCCGGCAGTCATAACCGGTGACCCGCCACCCACGCGGGTCCTCGCAATCGCGACACAGTTTGGTCGTCATACAGCTATCGTGAACATACAGAGATCCGTACAGTCCGCATATGACAGCCGTTGAGGTCTGTGGATGATTAGCCGTTCTGTACACACGATGGCGGACGGCTGCTGCACTGGCATCAAGGACTGGCCGCTGACGATGCGGTGACACTGCTGGCCGGGTGGACCGAACTGGGGCGGGTGACAGTTCCTCCGGCTGATTACGGGCTCCTGATGACCGCGCGGGCTGTCACGCCTGTGGTGTGACATGACTCACGCGGTCACGCATGGCCCGGGAACACCGGATCGATGGCGGTCACTGGGCCGCCCCATCAGACCCGGGTCCGGCGGTGCAACCCCGCCCCGCCGCCGCGCAGGCCGGCCTGCGCCCCAACCGAACTGCCGGAGA
Organism: Gemmatimonadota bacterium; assembly: GCA_050257395.1. Lineage (GTDB taxonomy): Bacteria > Actinomycetota > Actinomycetes > Streptosporangiales > Streptosporangiaceae > JAIRTY01. The sequence continues at coordinate 63,010 of JBLMWU010000186.1, forward strand.
CTAAAGAGGTACCCAAGGTGAACCAGGAAAAGTACACGGGCTGGCACAAATCCACCTACAGCGGCAATGCCAACAGTTGCGTGGAGGTTGCTCACGCCACTGACGGCGCAGTGGGCGTGCGCGACACCAAGCAGCACGGCCGGGGACCAGTGCTCGAATTCTCGCCGGATGAATGGCAGATCTTTGTGACTGGCATCAAGAACGGCGAGTTCGCCGGGTAAGGCCACCCGGCGCAGCGGCGGGGGGGGGGGG